>NZ_JBVJGT010000054.1:0-45829 GCF_055587185.1 Micromonospora sp. NPDC048040
TCGCTTCTTCCCCACGCTCTCCATGATGCTGGACATCCTCCCGGAGCCCTACCGGCTCCTGATCTCGGATGTCCGTCGAAACGGGGCAGGCCCACCGTCACGTCGGGCAGCTCAGTGCCGCAGGCGAGGCAGCGGCCAGGAAGGTCACAGTCAGCGTGACGCAGGTCGGCTGCCTCTGACGGGCGTGTGCCGGCGTAGTAGAGGCAGCCGAAGAAGGCGGTCACCCGGTCGGCCCGCTTGCCGAGCGCGGTCACAGCGTCGAGCAGGGCCGCCGCTTGGGTCGGGTTGGCTACCACGCGACGGTCGACGGCCGAGGCGACTTCAGGAGCGATCCACTGGATGCGGTCGATGGGGTTGGCGTCCAGGCGGCCGAGCTCGACGGCATACCCGAGCGCGTTGTAGAGGATCGCCCGCTTGCGGCGGATGGTGCTGGCGGCGGCCGGCTTGCCATCGAGCCTGACGCAGAGACCGTCGAGGACTCGGCGCACGGTGGCAGCGTTGTCCAGTTCGATAACCAGTAGCGATGACGCTTCCAGCCAGGCGAGGGCGGCGGCGTGCGGCGCGGGCAGTTCGTCGGCCCAGCTGCGAGGGTTCAGGGCGTAGCGGTACAGCGCCTCACGCAGCACGGTGGAGTCGGGCCGGCCCCGCTTGTTCGAAGACGTGAGCAGAAGCGTGACGTCAGTCAGCGCCTCGACGGTTCCCCGCCGTGACTTGGCAGCCAGCCGGGGTGGTGTTGTGTTCGTGCCGGCTGGGTCGACTCGGACGCTTCCTGTGATTGTCTAGTCCCACCACATGCTTGACGAATCCGTCCCAGGACCCGCTTGACGGTTGACCTAGGTTTACCGTGCCGACCTTGCGGAGTCGGTAGGTTCTGGGCGCCCGGCTGGGCGGGTTGTGCCGCGAGGGCGGGAGGGTCATGGATCACGTGGGTCAGCAAGCTGTGCATGACCATGAGTTGTGGGAGTCGGTCGTCTCGGCGGCTCGCGACAGGGCCGGGCAGCGGCAAGCAGCGATGGTCTCCGACCACGGGCTCAGTCGATGGACGACGCCACCATCGCGTGGTCGCGCGGCGGTCGGGACTTTCTGCACGGCCGGATTACGGTGATCGGCAGTGTGGACCACGTCCAGCAGACGTGGTTGTGGTCCTGGGCCAACGACTCGTTGCCGCAGGCTGTGCTCGGTGGCATCACCGCCGTGCGTGGCTACGGCGAAAAGCACGTGTTTCCCCTGTTGGTCTGGCCGAGCTTTCGCGCCGAGCAGAAGCCGGTGGCGCAGGCGAGGATCGTTGCTGCCGACGTGCTGGCCGCCGAGGGTCTGTGGTTTGAACCCGGCGATGAGGTGGGCCTTCATTTCGCCATTCACGATCTGCGCCGGGTCTGATCGGTGACCGCAGCCGGAGCGGGCAGGATCGGTGGACACGCCGCATGGACGCGGGGTCGGCTGGCTTTGATGTTGCGCACGGGCTGGTCGGTGGTGCGTCGAACGGTGCGGACACCGTCGTCGCAGGCGATGGCCAGCTCAGTGTCGGTGATGTTGATCGTGACGGTCTTGCCGGCGTGAACCCGGCCGAGGGCGACTTTCTGCCCGACGACCATGACGACGCCGCTGTTGGACGCACGGCGCTGCACCTGAACTGGTCCGGCCGAGGGTTGCGGGGGTGGTCCGGCGGGTCGGGCACCCCGCAGGCGGGCAACCTCCGCAGGAGTGAGCGGGTTGGGGCGGGTGCGCAGCAACTGCCGGGTGTCGAGGTCGAAGAAGCTCAGCGTCGCGGCCTCGATGCGGATGCCGACGCGTTGCCCGCCGAGGATCTCGGCGGCCAGGACGATGTGCTGGCCGAGGGAGACGTGGCCAGCGCGGGTGATGGTCCGGTCGACCTCGACCGCCTCAGTTGGTGGTGCCGGCGGCAGGGGTGATGCCCCAGCTGGCCGGCCGCCCTGCTTGAGCAGGGTGGCGAGGTCGGCGGCGGACAAGTGTGAGCGCACCGATTTCAGGCGGGTGCCGGCGATCAGGAGGTGGATGACGTCAGTGTCGGCCCAGAATGTCACCGTGACGCCGGATCGGACGGGGCCGAGCCAGAACTGCTTCCCGGCGACCTGAAGGTTCCCCGACGGTGGCACGACCCGTTCGAACTCCACCGCCTTCGGAACCAGCTGAATCGGCCCGAGGATCGGAACCGGGGGCGAGGAGAGGGCCTGGTCGACGGACTGGGTGAGCCGGGCAGGCAGCTTCACCGGCACCACCTGCTCCGCTGTCAGGGCGGGGGTGAACCGGTCGGCGGGGAAGGCCATGTCCAGGGACTGGTGCGGCCGGTCAGTGTTGTATTCGTGCCGGAAGGCGTCAACGGCGGCCTGGACGGTGTACAGGTCGGGCCAGACCGCAACCTCGTCAAGGAGTTCCCGGCGCAGGGTCTGGTGGAACCGTTCCACCTTCCCCGTCGTGGTCGGCGACGCCGGCTGGGTGAGCCGGTGGATGATGCCGTTCTCCCGGCAGATCCGGTCGAACATCACCTCCCCGCCCTTGCCGAACCGGTCGGTGAACTGCTTGCCGTTATCGGTCAGGACTTCCTCGGGCACCCCGAACCTTCGCAGCCCGTCGGCGAAGGCCAGGCAGACGGCCCGGCCGGTGGCCCGGTGCACGACCTGGGCGATGACACAGAACCGGGAATGGTCGTCCACCCCGGTGACGACCTTGGCTTCGGTGCCGTCGGCGAGCATGATCCCGCCGACGATGTCCATCTGCCACAACTCCATCGGCCGAGCCCGCTGCCAGCGGACATAGTCCCTGCGACCACGGCGGCGTTTCGCCGGTTCGATCAGGCCGTGGCGGACCAGGACCCGATACACCGTCATCCGCGACGGCAACGGCGAAGGACACCCGTGCCGGCCCAACTCGAGCGCGATCCGCCGCGAACCCCACCGCGGATGATGCCGGCGCAGCTCACACACCAACACCTCCACCTCCGGCGACACCTGATGAGCACACCCGTGAGGCCGCCGAGACCGGTTCTCCAACCCGACCAGACCCGCTTCGGCATAGCGGGCCAGCCAGGAGTGAATGGTCTGCCGAGACACCCCCGTCCGGGCTGCCACCTCAACCACCGGCTCTCCGGCCTGCACGGCCAGGACCGCCCGATACCGCTGCTCCACGATCGACAACTCCACCAGCGCCAATCCCGGCCTCCCCACCCGCGATGACCGCAACCACCACGCGATGAGGACGCCGAATAGTGATCATGTCAAGCATCTGGTGGGACACGAGTGTCAAGCATCTCCCGTGACGAGACATCGAGACGCAGAGGGGCTACTGCCGATTTCTTCTGTTCTGGATCAAGGCGCTGACGCGCGGCGCGGGCCGGGGCGCGGCAAGCGGCTCCTACCGGAGCCGCCGCCCCGGCGCTGATCGCGCCGGGGCGGAAAGTCAGCCGGCCCGAAAACCACGCCCCGCCCCGCGCGTCATCCCCGGGTCAGTAGTGACCCGGTGACGAGTCCCGGTGTGACCGGGGCCATGCGGACACGCCTTCACCCGTTCTCGACGTTCCAGAGGCCCGCAGAGGGCCGGAGTCACCACGGGCAGGACAAGTTGCCGAACGGCTCGTACGAAGCCGCTGAGGCCCGAGGGAGGGAAGGGGTGGAGGTGGTAGAGGGGGTGGGAGGTGAGGAAGGGGCAGGGTTAAAGCTGTGCCTCCGGCGGGGGCCAGACGACTCCAGGATGGAGTTGCCGAACGGTTGCGGTGGGTGGGTGGTTGGGGAGTGCCATCCCGTCTACCACCGACCCAGGCAAGCCGAGCAGATCAGGGCCAGGGTGTGTGGGTCGGCGGCAGACGGGATGGCTGAAGCCGGGTTGCTGCCGTGCTGGCAGGCGTCCGGGACAGGTGCCTGCCGCTGACAACGGGTAGCACCGACCGTCCCCTGCGTTTGTGGCTAATTGGCCGATGTGGTCAGATGATCTTTCCGCCACTCTGACCCGGCAAACTTGATCTTGCGGGCATGAACGACAAAGGCAGGAAGAAACTCGTGACAGCGCACAACCCCTCCGGCAATGCACCAACCGGGCCGAAGCAGCCCGCAGCCGGGAGGAAGAACCTCAAGACGATCCTGATCGTGATCGCTGTGATCGTCGCACTCTGCTGCATCGGCGGCCTCATCGTGGGAGCCACTGCGGATGACAGCGATGACAAGTCGCGTCCCGCGCCCACGGCAACCACCTCACCTAAGGCTGAGCCTGAAAAGTCCGAGGCAGCCGAGACTGATCCCAAGTACTCCACGTGCACCGAAGTCAAGGCAAAGGGCCTCGGCCCGTACCAGCGCGGCGTTGACCCCGAGTACCAGTGGTACGAGGACCGTGACAACGACGGCAAGGTCTGCGACTGAGTCCGGCTCGGTCAGAAACTCCGAAGGGGCCATCTCTCGTAGGTGGCCCCTTCGGGTCGTTTCACCCTCTTGCAAGCGAGAGGTCACAGCGGGCGGGAGTGCGGCCGTCGGGCGGATGAACGAGAACCAGGCCTAGGTGTACTGCCCAGGGAGGCTGGTCAACCTGGTGATGGGCGGTTTGCCGCCAGAAGCAAGATCATCTGTTCCCGCTATGTTCCCGCAACCAGCCACAGAGCGCCGGATCGGGCTGGACTCCGCTGGACTGAACTAGAACGGCCCCGGAGTGCGTTTCCGCAGCTCACGGGGCCGTTCGTGCACCTGGTGGCGGGTAGAGGATTCGAACCTCTGTAGCTTTCGCGACGGATTTACAGTTTGGCCCGTCCTCAAGATTGTCGATGAAAGTTTGCGCAGGTCAGGGGCGCTTTGACGTATCGGCGGGCGATCCGGACTCCCCCGCGTGCCCGTTGCGTGCCCCTTCGGAGCCGTTCCCGGACCGGCGTGCCCGATTCAGGAAGGCCGCGACCTCGGCGTCTCGGCCGTCGACCGCGCGGGCGTAGTGCCGGGTCGTGACGCTGGCGTTGGAGTGACCCAGCCGGCGAGCGGCGACCAGGACGCCATGGGAGTCAGCTACCCAGCTACCGTGCGTCGCCCTGAGGTCGTGCGGGATCAGGTCGGTCAGGCCGGCCCTCTCGACAGCACGGTCAAATCGGTACTTCCAGCCGTTGTAGCTCTGCGGCCGGCCGGCGGTCCGCTGCTGTCGGCCGGGAAAGAGGAAGGCGTCCGGGTTCTCGGGCAGCTCGGCGAGGTGCTGTCGGAGCCGGTCGACCACGAAGGCCGGCAGGGCGAGTTCCCGGCGTTGGTGACTCTTGGGGGTGTCGATCACCGGGCCGCCGGGGAGCTGGGCGACCGACTCGGCGACGGTCATGCGGCCGTCTGTCACGTCGACGTGCCGGCGCCGCAAACAGAGCGCTTCCCCGATCCGCAGCCCGCCGTAGGCGAGGACCAGGACCAGGAGGTCATCCGGCGGGGAGAGCTCAGACACGAGCTTGTCGACGTGCTCGGCGGTGAGAATGGTCGGGTTCGGCTCAGGCAGCCGGGGCAGCTTGACTCCCCGACACGGGGTCACGGGGATCAGCCCGTTGTCGACCGCCGAGGACATGATCTGCGACAGCAGCCGGTACGCCTGCCGGACCTGGGAGGCACCAACCCGGGCGGTCAGGTCGGCCACCCACCGGGCCACGGTCATCGGCAGGACAGCGGCGATCACCACGTTGCCGAAACGCGGCAGGATCATCCGGGTCAGCAGCGACCGGTAGGTGTGCCGGGTCTTCGCCTTCAGCGTCGGGGTGGAGGCGGCAAACCACTCCTCGGTCCACTCCCCCACCGTCGTCCGGCTTGCCTGCGGCGCAATCCACCGGCCCTGGGCAATGTCCGCCTCAGCCAGGGCGAGGAACCGCTCGGCGAGACGCTTGGTCTCAAAGGTGGTCGGGGCCGGGTGGTCCCTGCCGTCCGGTCCCCGGTAGCGCACCTGCCAGCGCCCGGAAGGCAGTTGCCGAACTCTTCCGAAGCGACGTTTCTTCGCGGGCGCCATCAGGCCACCACCCGCCCGTCGCGCCACGTCAATGCCCGCATCGGCTCGACCGTGCCGGCGGCGATGAAGTCCGCGAGGGCGGTTTCGGGGATGCGGACGTGGTGGCCGCCGAGTTTGACGTAGCGGATGCGCCGCTCTGCGATGAGCCGGCGGGGGAACCGCTCAGTGGTGCCGAGGCGGGCCGCGGCTTCCTTGACGGTCAGCAGTTGCTCCACTCGGTGGCCTCCTTCCTGGTCGCCTCATCAGACGTGATTGCCGAAACATCGGACGGGATGGCAGCACGTCTCGCGGCGTCGAGCTGGGCGCGCCATTGGATGCGTTCGGAGATCGCGCGCAGGACCCGGTGGCCGAGGGGTGGCACGTCGGGGTCGGTGGGTTTGGCGAGTTCCCAGGCGTGCCGGACGGTGTCGGAGCCGGCCGGCGCGGTGTCGGCGTCGGTGGTGACGCCAAGCAGTGCCTTGACCCACTCGCGCCGGTCGGCCCGGTGATCCGCGAGGGTCTTCCCCGACCACTGCCGAGAGATCAGCACGCGCCGGCCGCCGATGCCGAGGGTTTCCCGCTTGTGAACCTTGTTCTTGCAGTTCCCCGGCTTCAACCCTGGCCGAGCCTTCTTGGGTTGCACGCCGTAGAGCAGCCAGTTGGCGCACCGCTCCGAACAAGGCGTGTGCCGCAGTTCCTGCCAGAGCCGTTCCAGGTGTGCCCGCTGCCGGCCGGTGGTCACGTCGTGGCAGTCGGCGGCCTGCTTGGTCAGGTACTTGGTGATGTAGCCGACGCACCGATCGGCGTCCTTGGTGCCGGCGAGCACGCCCTTGGCGT
Organism: Micromonospora sp. NPDC048040; assembly: GCF_055587185.1. Classification (NCBI taxonomy): domain Bacteria; kingdom Bacillati; phylum Actinomycetota; class Actinomycetes; order Micromonosporales; family Micromonosporaceae; genus Micromonospora; species Micromonospora sp. NPDC048040. The sequence goes on from NZ_JBVJGT010000054.1 coordinate 6,778, forward strand.
CGACCTGCACGCCGAACCGGACGACGTGCACGGGCTGCGCGTCGGAGTCGGCGTCGACCAGGTCCAGGGCGTCATCCCACGACGGCAGCAACCGGCCGGTAGCCGGGTCGGTGTAGCCGCCCGCGTCGGCGTTCCACTGCGGGGCGTTGGCCGGTTCGTAGACCCGCACGTCGACCGAGGGCCACCACACCTGGTGATAGGTGGCGGCGGCGACCTGCCGCACCAGCGCCCGAGGGATAGTGCCCCGGATGGCGAAATGGGCGTGCGGGGCCAGCCGCCGCTGCGGCTCGACCGCGCCCGCGTACTGGACGTTCCAGCCGACCGCCCGGCGCAGGTTCTGCCAGAACCGATCCAGCAGCCGAGGGAAGTGCACGGCGTCCCAGGCAGCCCGCCGGTAGTCGTAGGCGTCCGGGTTCACCGGGGTGCCGTCGGAGTGCACGCGGCCGTAGGAGCCGAGGGTGAGGGTGAGGAACATCGAGGGCCGGAACACCTGCCCGCCGTGACCCTCGTACGTACGGCCAACGGTCCGGTTCTCGACCGGGAGGCTGGGCAGGTCGGGGGCGTCCTGCCGCCGCTTGGTCGAGCGGACCCGCCGCTTGCCATCGCCCTGGTCCTGGTCGTCATCCGTGACGTGCGGGGGCGCGGGACGGCCACGGAGTCCCTCGGTGGTGATCTGGCCTTCCAAGTCGCCGATCGCGTCGTCCAGGTCCGCGACCTGATCCCACTGCGACGCGCGGGCGGCCTCGTCGCGGGCGAACTCCAGGTGAGCGCGGACGACGATCAGGCCGCGCTGGGCGTCGGTGGCGGGTTCGGGGCCGGGGTCGGGTTCGTCGTCGCGGTGCCAGCCCTCCCGGATCTGCTGCTGCCGCAGCTTCCGCGCCCGCTTCGCGCAGGCCGGGCACTTCGCCTCCTGGGTGGCGCCGCAGGGCATGTCGATGACCTCGGTTTGCCCGCTGTCGAGGTCGGTACGGCGAAGGGAGACGGGTCGGGTGCAGACGCCGTAGTCGGCGGCGAGGTCTTTGACGACGTCGACGGAGCGGGGCATGAGCATGCGGGCGGCCCGGGAGCCCGGCCTCGGCCCCTCCACGGTGGGGGTGGTGAGGCCGGGCAGCGTCGGGGTGGTGGTCAACGGGTCACCTCCACAGGCTTGGTCGACAGGTTTCGGGTCCGCACGATCGGGCGGGGGTCGGCGGTAGGGGTGGTGTGGTCGTCGCGGCGCGGCTCGTAGGCGGCGATGCCGGTGCGGGTGGTCTTGGCCCGGTACATGGCCGCGTCGGCGTCGGCCAAGGCGGCGGCGAGGTCGCCGTTGGTGGGGGCGAGGCCGATGCTGGCGGTCACCGACACCGCCACACCGGAGGGCAGCCGGACCGGGACGGCGATCGCGGCAGCGAGCCGGCGGGCGGCGGCGGCCGGGTCGGGGCCAAGGATCAGGGCGGCGAACTCGTCCCCACCTAGCCGGGCCGCCACCCCGTGCACGGTTCCGAGCCGGGCGGCAACGGCAGTCAGGACCACGTCCCCGGCGGCGTGGCCGTGGGTGTCGTTGACGGGCTTGAAGCCGTCCAGGTCCACCACCGCAACGCAGGGGCGGGCGGGGGCGAGCTGCGTCCACGCCTGGGCGAGCCCAGCGCGGTTGGCGAGGCCGGTCAGCGGGTCCCGCAGGGCGGCGCGTTGCAGGGTGGCCAGCTCGTAGCGGACGGCGGAGAGCCGGTACTGGTCCCAGCAGAACACCGCGAGGCCGGCGACCAGGAACAGACCAGAGACGATGCCTTCGGTCATCGGGTCACCTCCCCGACCAGCGGCGTGCCGTTGCGGCGCACGAACGCGTCCGGCGAGACGGGGGCGAGCGGACCGAGGCGGGCCGGCTCGACCGGGACCAGGGCGACGGGTTCCGGCGCGGCGACGGTCGGCGCAGCGGTAGCCGGTGGTGCCTCCTGGGCGAGCGGGGTGCTCTGCTCGACCGGCCGAGCCGGCGGCGTGGCCTCGGTGACGGGTCGGGCTGGCGGGGCCGGTGCGGGGGCGGGGACGGGCTCGTCGCCGGTCGTGGGGGGTGCGGTGGTGAGGACGAGCTTGGACAGGCCCATGAACGCCAGCGCCGGCACGGCCGAGAGCAGCCACCCGGACAGGCCGGGCTTGGCGACGGCGAGTTGCGCGGCGAGGGAGAGGGCGACGGCGGCGACGAGCAGGAACATCGGGTAGCCGATCGGCCCGCCGGTCCGCCTACGGCGGCGAATGGTGAGTAGGGCGGCGACGGGGACGAGTTCGGAGATGACCGCGTTTGCCCAGCCGAACCACTCCCCGGTGCCGGCCGGGCTGTTGTCGAGGGTCCAGTCCTTGACGTGGGTGAACGACGCGGCCCCGGCGAAGCCGGCGACGGTCAGGAGGATGACGACGAGGACCAGGCCGTCGACGCGGTCCGCTCGCGTCGTCGTGGGGTGGGGTTTCATGCGGCACCGTCCAGGATCTCGCCGTCGATCACGCGCAGCCGGCCGTACGTCTGGGCCATGTCGCGGATCTCGTTATCGGTCAGGTAGGAGAAGCGGACCCGCATCGGGGTCGGGTCACCGTCGATGACCACGAACCCCACGCCCGGCAGGGACTGCGGGATGCGGTCACACAACGCGCCCCGGTCCCGCATCCCGTCACCAAGCACCAGGTCCACCTGGGCCGGCTCGGACAGGCGCAGGCCGATGCGGGTCGGAAACAGGTCCCGGAACGGCAGCACCTCCTTACGGGGGTCCTGAATCGCGGCGACCACGTGCACGCCGACCGCGCGGCCCTGGGACAGCAGGATGGACAGGGCGGCCTTGATGCGGTCCTTCAACTGCCGGTCGGTCAGGTAGGCGGTGAGGTTCGCCAGCTCGTCAATAACGAGGACGATCAGCGGTTCGTCCGGTGTCGGGGTGTGTTGGCGGGTACGACCGCGCAGCTTCCCGGCCCGTTCCCGCGCCACCGTGGCGGCTTCCTCGATCAGCTCCGCCATGGCGGCATAGTCCTTGCACGCGAACCGGGCGAACATCGGCGCACCGATCCCCAGCTCCATGCCACCCTTCGGATCGAGGCCCCAGATCTGCACCAGCCCGGAGGTGACCCCGGCGGCAAGGGACCGGACGATGGACCAGATGACCGAGCCCTTCCCGGAGCCGGTGGCGCCCACGACCAGGACCTGAGTGCCGAACAGCCGCAGCGGGTAGCCGTTGCTGTCTTCCTGCTGCCCGACCGGGAGGGCGGTGAACTCGGGCACGGCCGGCACTGGCAGGGGCCGGACGAGCTTGGCGAGGGGGTCACCGCGGAATAGGGCCAGGAGCACGAGGTCCGGGCGGGGGCCGGGGGATGCCTTGACCTGCCGGACGCCGAAGGTGTGGGCGAGGCGTTCGGCGACCTTGGCGAAGTCGTCGGGGATCTGACCGGTGACCATCCGCACCGTCACCACATCCACCCCGGCACCGCACCGAACCCGCCGCAGCACGGGTAGAACGGTGTGAGCGTCGAAGGACACAGCGAGCCGGGCGGTGACCATCGCGGCGTGCCACTTGCGGCGGTAGGCCCACCGCCGGTAGCAGGACAGCGCCGGGTACCAGCCGAACCGCAGGAACGACGGCCGGTGACCGAACCACCAGCCGGCCGCACCGGCGGTGACGGCGGTGACCAGGCCGGTCGGGCCGAGCCACCCCCACCGCAGGTAGAGCCAGCCGAAGAGAGCGGTCGGGGCGGTGACGTACCAGAAGCGGACCAGGACGAAGGCGAGGCGGGCGAGGCCCTTCACGGTCCACCAGGTCAGGGCCAGCCACATCGGGATACGGATGAACGGCGTACGCACGTTGATCGGCGCAGGGTCGACCCGGTCACCACGGATCACGTTCACCAGGGGCACGGCTCAGCCCTCCACCCGGGTGGCGGTGAACAGGGAACCCTGCCCCGGCGAGCCAGCACGACGAACCACCCGACGGCGCACCGGTCGCACCGGGCGGGCCGGGGCGAGGGCGGCCAGGTCGACGGGTCCCGTCTGCGGGGCGGGGACGTGGCGGGTCATGGTCGGCAGCCACCGGCCCCGGCCCAGCACCGCGCGCAGGTCGGTCCGGTCGGCCACGTGCGGGGCGATCAGGTCCGGATCGAGGTGACGCAGCCTCACCACCGTCCGCGCCAGGGCTGCGGCAGCGGCGGAGATCTCCACCAGCGCGGCCACCCGGACGGCGTCCGATGGAACGGTGGTGTAGACCTCGCGGGCGGCCCGGATACCGGGGCCGGCCAGGCGCATCACGGTACGGCGATGGGTCTTCACCGCGACCACCTACCAGCAGCAGTCGGCGCGCACCCGGTGCAGGCGAACACCTGGCCCATCCCCGGCAGCGCACCCACCGGGACCATCACCGTCGACTGCGCGGCGCACACGACACAGGCCAAGCCGTCAGCCTGTGCAGCGGTCAACCCGTGGGCGGTGTCGCGGCCCTTGCCGCGCGCATTGTTCGATACCGTGAGCATCAGCCCAACTCCTTCCGAGGAGATCGAGGTGAGGCGCGGGGCGGGAGTCGTCTTGGCGGGTGAAGCCCGCCCCGCGCAACTACGTCTGGTCAGGCCGCCTGCTTGATTGCGGCGGGTTCGGTCATCGCCCCGGCGCGGATCGACCACGCCTGACGCGCCCGGCACTTCCCCGAGCCCTTGCACCGCTGCGAGTCGACGTACGGCGTGAGCGTCACGTCGGAGAACTCCACCGCCGGCGGGTAACCCGGGATCTTCGACGCCGGCGGCACCGGCTGCACCGGCGCGGCGATCTTTACCTTGACCTCCTTCGACGCGCCGAACTTCCCCGCCTCCGGGTCCAGGTCCAGAACCTTGACCACCCACAGCCGCTCGCCCGTGTCCTTGTCACGCGCCTGGTCATCGCCCTGGCCGCGCTTGTCGAAGTCCGTCACCGGCTCCACACCCAGACACAGCGCCCCGTGCGGGAAGACGTACTCGAACGGAACCGGAACCTTGATCGTGTTCGGGACTGCCATGCCCTTGCCTTCCAGTTGAGTCGGCCGGACTCCCCGGCCCCTGACTTCCTGTGCCGGACTTCCGGCTGACGTCGATGATGCTCGCCATCTCGCGCACCGTCAAGCAATTGCGAGCAATTGCTCTAGGATTGTGGGTGCCAGGTTCCGCTACCCGCACCAGATCGCCCCGGTTGCCCGATCAGCAGCCGGGGCGATTGCGTGAAGATGCTTGGCAGTGCAGCATCAAGGCATCTGCGTCACGGGGCGCAGCGATGGAAGGGGGCAGGACAGTGCGGGACCTGGAGTTCCTGTGGAAGGACGTCCACTCTGGCGGCGGCGGGTGCCCGGCGCTGTACAAGACCGAGGGCGGCTACGTCGTGCAGGGCATCAAGCTGGATGACGCGACCCGCGCCCAGCTGCGCCAGCTGGCCGACGATGAAGATGGCGTGTTCGTCCCGGCCAACGTGCTCGACCGCCTGCGCGAGATCGGCTGAGCATGGGCACCCCGCTTACCGATGACGAGTTCGCCGAGCAGCTCCGAACGTTCGAGCACACCGCGTTCCGGCTGGAGCTCCAGCCGGCGTACCTGGAGCCCAGCGAGCACGACACGGTGGCGAAGTTCCTGGCCGGCGACCCGGAGCCCCCGACGGAGGTTCCCGGACTTGCTGCCTGGTTCAAGCAGATCACCGAGTTGACGCAGCAGGGCAAGCGGATCGAACGCGTGCGGGTACACGAGGACCCGCCGACCGACTACCAGCGGTGGGAACGCTGGATCGGCCGGTGGAACGTCGAAGCCGGCGAAGCGATCCACTACCTCACCCGGGCGAAGGCGCACGAGATCGGCCTGCTGCCCGCAGCCGGAAACGTCGACTGGTGGTTGCTCGACTCCAGCCGACTCATGCTGATGCGGTTTGATGATGTGGGCCACCGGATCAGCAACGAACTGGTGACCGACCCGGCGACCGTGGTGCAGGCGTGCGCGTGGCGGGACCTGGCAGTCCACTACGCCGCTCCGACCAACGCGCGGAGCGCAGCCGCCTAGCCCGAGGGAGTCATCCCGTGAACCCGATCGAAGAGTGGCTGACCCAGCCCGAAGGACTGGCCGACCGCCTGCGTGCCCTGCGCACGCAGGCCGGCCTGTCCGGCAAGCAGCTCGCCGAGGCAAACGGCTGGGCGCCGTCGAAGGTCTCCCGGTTGGAGAACGGCCGCCAGATGCCCGCCCCCGCCGACATTCACGCGTGGGCACGCGCCTGCGGAGCCGACGACACCGCCGCTCAGGAACTCCTGCGGATGCTCGGCGAGGTCCAGGCCGTGCACCGCGACTGGCGCCGCCGGATGCGCCAAGGCCAAGCCGCAGTGCAGGACAGCTACAACCAGCTTGTCGCCGAGTCGCGCCTGATCCGGCACTTCGAGACCGTGTACGTGCCTGGCCTACTCCAGACCGCCGACTACGCGCGCCGCGTCCTCACCGAGATGGTCGAGCTACACAACCTCGACATCGCCGACGTGGACGCCGCCGTAGCCACCCGAATGCAGCGCCAGCAACTCCTGTACGACACCACCAAGCGGTTCGAGTTCCTGCTCGCCGAGCCCGTGCTGCGGTGGCTGCTCACCTCGCCCGAGGTCATGCGCGGCCAGCTCGACCGGCTGCAAACCGTCGTCGGCGTTCCGAACATCCGGTTCGGCATCCTGCCGCTAGGCGTCCCGCTCGCCACCACGCCGCAGAACTCCTTCCAGATGTACGACGACGTCGCCATCGTGGAAACCTTCGTCGGCGAGACAACCCACCGAGACGACGAAGCCGCCGCCTACGCCAAGGCCATCGAACGACTCTGGACGGAAGCCGCCACCGGGGAAGATGCACGGAGACTCATCGTCCGCGCAGCCCAGGACCTCTCGAACTAGACAGGCCCAGGCGGCACAGACAGCGGGTAGCCGTGAACTCAACCAGGCAGGGCATCCTCTGATGCCGCGGCGACATGGCCGTCCGGCTGGTTCGCCCACTCGTCGAGGATCTTCCCGACCACGTGATCCACTAGGGGCTCAAAGGCACCTCTTGGAATCTCCGGATCCTCGAACACGAAGTCGAACAGCGCCCGAACCCGTGCCTCACGGTCTGAAGGCGCATCCTCACGGCCAGGTCCGGCCAGGTACGACCGCAGGCCCATCGCTTCACGCCACCGCCGAACGATCGTCGAGAAGCTGGCAGAACGGCCGGCGCCCTTCGCAAGTAGCACCGCCACCGGTGGAAGCACGCGCCGACTGTGGCCCAAGGCGTAGGTGATGAACAATTGGCTGGGCTTGTTGGCACTTTCCGCAACCGCAGCGGCCACGAGGCCGACGCAGGCGTCGGTGACCCGTACCGGCGACCGACGCGTCCACGGCATCGAGGGTCGGCCCGTACGCTTTGACCTGGCCCCCACGTGCCGAGACAGCGAGGACGCGTTGGCATGGACGAAGTAGGTCGACGTCGGGGCGTACCACCGATCGTAGAGCTCAGCCTCGATACCCCCGCCAGTAGCGATGTCGATGTCCTTCGCCATGTCTCGTACCGTCCGGCCCTGTTTCGGCTGGCCGAGAGCTCTAATCGCCTGCTCGATCAGGTCTCTTGGAAAAATGCCGGTCATCTCAACAACGGCAACCAGGCTGGTCGCCGTTGACTTGAGCTGCGCTGCCCGAAGGGTCTCGACTGCACCGGGACAGCGCAGGCACCAGACGCCGAGAATTGCCGCTTCCATCGAAGATCGGGCTAGGAGAACTGCGGCTTCGCGCTGACGGCTACGGACGGCTCGGCGGGTCTGCCGCTGAAGCCAGAGCACCCGAAGTAGAGCCAGCTCGGCGATATGCGTCCCGGTTACGAGACTGTCGGCGGGAAATGGTCCTCGGGACACCAGTCCGAACGCCACGCGGCGCACGCGCCACCGGCGCACTAGGTCTGGGTAGGGCATCAGAGCGCGGGCGATGACCCAGATCAGAGCCCTCATCACGTCGAACACCCGTAGAGGGTCACAGGTCCTTGGGCGTTTGGACACCCCTTTTGCGCCAAGGAAACCTCCGTGACCGGGAGTCGTGCCCCCGAGTCGCAACTGCCGAATTGCCCTCTTAGGGATCAAGGCGGCCCGCAAGCGGGCCGCGCCGGCCCGGCTCCGGCCTGCTGGCGACCTTCGGCCGGCATCGGCCGGGCCGGCCGGCAACGCTAAGGGACGGCAAGACCTTGAAGACCTCGGGGCTCCGCCCCGAACCCCGGCCCTCCTCAGAGATCAGCCGGGGGCGGATCACCTCGTCGGGCACCACAAGGGCTACCAGCCTCCCCGGACGGGGCCAAGGTCGTTCGTCCGGTAGGGCGCTCCACCTTGTCCCCGTCCGGGGAGGCTGGACGGTCTACGACTGCCCGACGAGGAGATCCGCTCAGGCCGCCGCCACAAATCTTGTCTACTCGTTCTCGCCGCGCAGCTCGCCAAAGAACCAGCCCGATACCTCGGAGAGGCGGCCGCGCCAGTAGTGCCCCTTGGCAGGCACCGGCTGGGGAAGGAAGGTACGGGCGTCCTTCAAGTGGATGAACTGAGGCGGTTGCCCGAGCAGCTCCCGCTCGGCCTCAGTTAACTCTGTAAGGTCCTTGTCTCTCAGCCGCAGACGCTCGTCACGCTGCTCCCTCACCATCTCGGCGAAGACACCAGCAGCCGACTCGCCCTCCGGGTCAGCTGCGGCCTGCTCCTCGAACCACTGCCAGTTCGGGATGATCCTTCCTGAAATCATGAGGCCGCTCACCGTGAGAGTCACAGCCATGCCCTCGGCTGGCTCTGCCTTGTGGTTGTAGGAGTCAACCAGGATCCCGAGGATGGCGTCCTGCTCCTGGTCGCCAGTGTTCTGCTTCTCGACTTCTTCCGCCACTCTGCATTTCTCCTTCATAAGCAACATGCATGCGATCTGGAGGGTAGCCGTCGGGTCCGACAGAGTTCGTCGTAGTTGTCGTGGGCGGGCGGGTCACCCCAACGAGCCACAAGGCGACGTCCCGGGCCCGAACGAATCGGGGCGACCAGGTCGACGGGGCGAAACGGGGCGGTTAGCCAGAAGCCGCGCGGGTAAGACCGCCGGATCGGAGCCATTGCACGATCAAAACGCTAAGGTGCACGACAGCGCGCGCCTCCTCAATAGTCGGGTTCCGCTGCTGACCGGAGGCGTGTCGATCGGGGTTCGGCCAGAGCATCTGAAGCATTGAGACGAGGCGTTCAACACTGTGGGTGTCACCCGGACCAGGCAGCACGAACCGCCAGTGCTCGCCCTGGCTTCTGAGCTGCCCCAGCGCATGGCCGAACTGGGGGTTCGCCTGAGTTGGAACCACCAGTTGTACTAGCAAGGCTTCAACAGCCTTGATGGCGTGGTCCCACGCATCTGATGGGTCCTGCTCACGCCCATAAGCCCTTGCCCAAGCCTGGCGCAGTTCGCCACTCGCGATGTCGTCAGGTTTTGCCGCCTCATCGAAGGCGGAGACGGCAGCCGGATCAACACGGGTCTCAAGGCCACAGCCATCAGCGGTCACCGTCCAGAGCGAGTTGGCCTCTCGCAGAATGTCTGCCAACTCGGCGGCACGCTCCCCGTTGGTCATCTTCAGGACCGCGTCAAGAACGTCGAGGGCCACGTCTGCATTCGCTTTGCACGCATTCAACATCGACGTAACGAGGTCCTCGGTCACTCTTGGCTTCGCCGGTACCCCAACCCGCACTGCGGTTGCCACCTTCAGCAGGAACGCCTTGTTGACTACCGTTTCGTAGTAGGTCCCGCCGCTGAAGTCCCGCCGGGGCTCCCTCATCCTGAAGGCCGCGCTTAACCACCCGTGGACCGGCGCCCAAAGGTGAGCCGGCATGCCCGGGTATGGGCCGTCGTCGTCAACTACGCCACGACGCACGGACAGTCGACGCCACTCCGTCACTAGTCCTCCCCCAAGGCATCGAGTCTCTAGCGTGCCCGTTGCGTGCCCGATGATCCGGACAACCGGGGGCAGCCAAGGTCAACATGAACCGGAGACGACGAAGGCCTCTGACCTACGTTTCCGCAGGTCAGAGGCCTTGCCGATCCCTGGTGGCGGGTAGAGGATTCGAACCTCTGTAGCTTTCGCGACGGATTTACAGTCCGCTCCCATTGGCCGCTCGGGCAACCCGCCAGGGCACCCCACCGCGTCGTGACGCGGCAGCGGTAGCAAGGATAGCGGCTCCCCCCGGCAGGAGCGCAACCGGGTACCGTCAGGGGGTCGTACCGCTGGTCAGCGGGGGACACAGGATCACAAACCGCCGGACAGCAGGAGCATGAGCATGGCAGCGAACCCGTCGTTCGACATCGTGAGCAAGGTCGACCGCCAGGAGGTCGACAACGCCCTCCGCCAGGCGGAGAAGGAGCTCGCGACGCGGTTCGACTTCCGGGGCACCGGCGCCGAGATCTCCTGGTCGGGCGAGGAGGCGATCAGCCTCCAGGCGGAGACCGAGGAGCGGGTACGGGCCGCGCTGGAGGTCTTCAAGGAGAAACTGGTCAAGCGGAACATCTCGCTGAAGTCGCTGGACGCCGGGGACCCCCGCTCGTCGGGCAAGACCTTCAAGATCGACTGCAAGGTCATCCAGGGCATCGACTCGGACAAGGCCAAGGCGATCAGCAAGAAGATCCGCGACGAGGGCCCGAAGGGCGTCCAGGCGCAGATCCAGGGCGACCAGCTCCGGGTCACCGGCAAGAAGAAGGATGACCTCCAAGCCGTCATCGCGCTGCTCAAGGGCGAGGACTTCGGCGTCGCCCTCCAGTTCACGAACTACCGGTAAGCCTCAGCCGCCTTGGCTGATCATCAGGTCGTCGACCTGCTGCAGCCTGGGCAGACGTCGTTGCCGTCGGTCGTCGTTCGGTATTTCCGTCTGACGGCCGGCGGCCCGGCGACGGCCTGACCCCCTGCGGTCGGGCTCCGTGGTGCGCCGGGTCGGAAGCAGCGGCCCGGACGGGTGTCGCTGCTCAGCTGGCAAGGACCGGGGCAATCCGGCCACCGACGACGAGTACCGCGTCCGCTGACCGCTTCAACCGTGGCGACGGCCGCGTCGGGCGGCGCCGCGATTCGGGACTTCAACATCTGACGCCGCCACCTACCACCGACGGGAATCGGCCCCGCCATGCTCACAGTCTGCCCTCGGCGGAGGTCGCCGTGGTGGACCGGCGCGGGCGGGCCAGGGTGAGGACGACGGCGAGGGAGGCGATCGCCGCACCGGTGATCACCACGGCCATCGGGACGGCGGTGCCCTCCCCACCCAGCCCGACCAGCGGCGCCGCTGCCGCCCCCACCACCGACTGGATGGCGCCCAGCAGTGCGGCGGCGGTGCCGGCGTGGGCGGCGTGCCGGTCCAGGGCGAGCGCGGTGCCGTTCGGCGTCACCATGCCGAGTGATCCGACGAAGACGAACAGGGCCACCGCCACCAGCGGCAGGGCGTCGAGCAGCGCGCCCGCGAGCACCGCGGCGGCGGCCAGCACCCCCACCCCGAGCGGCCCGATCAGCAGCCTGCGGGGCTCGAAGCGGTCCAGCAGGCGGGCGTTGGCCTGACCGACGGCGACCAGGGCGAGCGCGTTGACGCCGAAGATCAGGCTGAACGTGCCGGCCGAGACGCCGAGGACGTCCTGGAAGACGAAGGACGATCCGGAGATGTAGGCGAACAGTCCGGCGAAGGCGAGCCCCTGCGCCAGCGCGTACCCCAGGAAGATCCGGTCGGTGAAGAGCGAGCGGCCGGCGGCGGCCGTGGCGGCGAGGCCGCCGGTGCTGCGTCGGGATGCGGGCAGCGTCTCCGGCAGCCGCCACGCGACGGCGGCGGCGAGCAGGGCGCCGATCACCGCGAGGGCGACGAAGACGGTACGCCAGGAGCCGAAGCGCAGCACCAGGCTGCCGAAGGCCGGCGCGGCCATCGGGGCGATGCCGAATACCAGGGTGAGCCGGGAGAAGTACTTCGCGGCGTCCCGGCCGGCGTAGAGGTCGCGGACGACGGCGCGCGCGACGACCACGCCCATGCCGCCGGCGAAGCCCTGCGCGAACCGCGCCGCGGCCAGGGCCTCGGCCGACGGCACGGCCGCGCAGAGCAGCGACAGCAGGGTGTACGCGCCGACGCCTACGAGCACCGGCCGGCGCCGGCCCCAGCGGTCGCTGAGCGGGCCGGTGACGAGTTGGCCGAGTGCCATGCCGATCAGGCAGGTGGTGAGGGAGAGCTGGATCTGTGCCTGGCTGGCGGCCAGGTCGCGGGTCATCTCCGGGAACGCCGGCAGGTAGGTGTCCAGGGAGAGCGGCCCGAACGCGGTGATCGTGCCGAGCAGCACCAGCAGCACCGCGGCGGCCCGTCCCGTCGGCACGGCGACGCGCTCGTCCGGGCGTACGGGCGGCGCGGTGGCGTGCGGCATGGCGGTCCCTCCGTGGCGGCGGCCCGCATACGATAGCTCTGCCTACAGAGTTGTTGCAGCGGGGAGAGTGTCCTGTGACGGACGAGACGGTGGACCTGCTCAGCGGAGCCCTCGGCGACCTGCACCGGGTGCTGCGCCGGGCGGCCAGCCAGCGGGCCGGCCGCGTCGCCCTGCCGGACGCGCAGGTGGAGGTGCTGCGGCTGGTGCAGCGGCAGCCGGGCGTCGGCGTCCGCGAGGCCGCGGAGCGGCTGGGCACCGCGCCCAACACGGTCAGCACGCTGGTCGGCGAGCTGACCTCCGGCGGGCTGCTGCGCCGGGACCGGGACCCGGTCAACCGGCGGACCGTCCGCCTGGAACTGACCGACGCGGCGCGGGAGCGGATCGCCGCGTACGGCCGGCACCGGCGGGACCTGCTCGGCGCCGCGCTGGCGGGCCTGGACGACGCCGACCGGGAGGCGCTGCTCGCCGCCGCGCCGGCGCTGCGTCGCCTCGCCGACCGGATGACGCAGCAACGCTGACCCCCGCCGGTGGCCGAGACAGCCGGTGCCGGAACAGCTCGATGGCCGGGACCAGCCAGCGGCCGGCGGTGCGGGTCAGGCGGGCACGAGGTCCTCGGCGCGTACCGCGGTGGCCTCCGCGCGGGCGATGGGGCCGGTGGGCAGGGCCGCGATCCCGGCTCCGACGGCGACCGCCGCCCCGGCGAAGAGGAACGCCCACGGCACCCCGCCGGCGTGGTCGACGATGAGGCCGGCCACCGCGCCGCCGGCGGCGCTGGCACCCACCGACATGGTCACCACCCAGGTGTACGCCTCGTTGAGCATGCTGGTCGGCGAGATCCGGCCGACCAGGGTGTTCTCCAGGGTGAGCGCGGGCGCGATCGTGGCGCCGCCGATCACCAGGGCGGTGCCGAGCGCCGCCGGGGTGGGCATCACCGCGAAGACGGCGAAGCTGCCGGCCACCGCGGCGAGCAGCAGCGCGAACTGCCGGGTCATGTTCCGGGCCGGCTTGCGGACGCCGAACCAGAACCCACCCACCGCGCTGCCGACACCCCAGACGGCCAGCAGTACGCCGGCGAGGCTGTCCGGGTCGTCGGAGGTGTAGTCGGTCGCGAACGCGGGCACGGTCACGCCGGCCGCGCCGAAGGCGATGCCGAGGCTGGCCACGCAGAGCAGCAGCGCCGGGAAGCCGGGGACGCGCAGCGGCCCGAGCCCTCTGGTGTGGTGCTCGCGCGGGTGCGGCTGCCAGCCCCGCATCACCCGGCCCAGCGCCACCGCGGTGGTGCCGACGAGGGTCACCACGGCCGAACCGACCAGGGCGGCCCCGGCGTCGGCGACCAGGATGAAGCCGGCGACCAGCAGGGGGCCGAGCACGAAGACGATCTCGAAGAGGGTGGTCTCGGCGGCGAGCGCGGTGTTGCGCAGCTGCCGCCGGCCCGACGCGGGCGAGGTCAGGTCGTTCCAGGCGCCCCGGATCGCGGCGGTCAGCGGCGGGTACGTCGCCCCGGCCACGCCGGAGGCCACGAAGACCAGCGCCAGGCTGCCGGCGTCGGCGCGGGCGGACCAGAGCAGGCCGATCAGGGCGAGCGGGTGGGCGACCGCCGTGCCGAGCAGCACGGGGCTGGGGCCGATCCGGTCGGCGATCCGGCCGGCCACGGGGCTGAGCGCGGCACCGGCCAGGGCGTAGATGCCCCCGGCGACGGCGGCCAGCGAGTATCGCCCGGTGACCTGCTCGACGACCAGCAGCAGCGCCAGCGGCGTCATCCCGATCCCGAGCCGACCGATGATGCCGGTCACCAGCAGCATCGGCGCCCCGGGGATCCGCCAGACGCCCAGGTACTGGCGCAGTGCGGCCACGGTCGACCTCCAAGGGAGTGTAATGAGCGGAAAGCCCTTCCGACCCTAACGCCGGCCGGCCTTGGGACGAAACGGTTAACACGCTCACACATCGGTCCGCCCGTGCCCGGCGGCGCCGGGCACGGGCGGATAGGTGATCAACGCCTCAGCGCTGGAACTGCACCGGGCCGCTGCTCGCGGCCATCTGCTCCAGGCGCGCGACCCGCTCCTCCATCCGCGGGTGGGTGGAGAAGAGCGCGGCCACGCCGCCGCCCCGGAACGGGTTGTCGATCATCAGGTGGGCGGTGCTGGTGAGCTGCCCCTGGGCCGGCAGCGGCCGGCGCTGGGTGCCCATGTGGATCTTCCGCAGGGCGCTGGCCAGGGCCAGCGGGTCCCGGGTCAGCCGGGCGCCGGAGGCGTCCGCCTGGAACTCCCGGCTGCGGCTGATCGCGAGCTGGATGACGGTGGCCGCGATCGGGCCCAGGACGATGGTGAGCAGCAGCACGATCGGGTTCGGGGAGTCCTCGTCGTCGCCACCGCCCAGCGGGATGAACCAGGCGATGTTCGCCAGCATGGTGATGATGCCGGCCAGACCGGCCGCCACGCTGGAGATGAGGATGTCCCGGTTGTAGACGTGCGACAGCTCGTGGCCGATCACCCCGCGCAGCTCCCGGTAGTCGAGGATCTCGGTGATCCCCTGGGTCACGCAGACGGCCGCGTGCTGCGGGTTCCGCCCGGTGGCGAACGCGTTGGGCTGGGACGTCGGGCTCACGTAGAGGCGCGGCATCGGCTGCCCGGCCTCGGTGGCCAGCTCGCGGACCATCCGGTACAGCTCGGGGAACTGTGCCTCGCTGACCGGTTGCGCCCGCATCGAGCGCAGCGCGAGCTTGTCGGAGTAGAAGTAGGTGACGCCGTTCATCAGCAGCGAGACGACGACGGCGATGACCAGTCCGCCACTGCCGCCGAACCAGTAGCCCACCGCCAGGATCAGCGAGGTGAGCAGGCCGAGCAACGCGGCGGTCTTCAGACGGTTGTGGTGCACGATCACTCCTTCGGTGCGCGGATCACGCGGGACCCGCTGACCGGTTCAACAACCCGGTACCCGTCAACCATCCGCCTCATGGCTGTGAGTTGCCTGGGATGTCCGGAGTGCCCGCCCGGATTACCGCCGCGATCAGCGGGAATCCGGGCGCGGGAGCCGCCGCCTGGAGCCGCCGCCTGACGGGTCCGTCAGCGGGCGGCGAGGTCGAGCACGAGTTGCGGAGCGAAACCGATCACCACGGCCACCACGGTCGCCACGACCAGCGCCGCGCCCACCGTCCCGGCCCGCACGGCGGCGGGGGCCGGGGCGCCGGCCGGCGTGGCGTACCCACCGGCGGGGGCGGTGGGCCCGGCGATCGGGGCCGTCGGAGCCACGGGCGGGGCGGCCCAGAGGGCGGCGGTGACGCGCAGGTAGTAGGCGAGGCCGAGCACCGCGTTCACGGCCACCACCAGGGCCAGCCAACCCGCGCCGCCGTCCAGCAGCGAACGGACCACGGTCACCTTGGCGAAGAGGCCGGCCAGCCCCGGCGGCAGACCGGCGAGCCCGACCAGCGCCAACCCCAGCGCCGCCGCCCGCCACGGGTGCCGCCGGCCCGCACCGCGCAGGTCGTCGACCGTGCCGCCGTCCGCGCCCGCCGGGCGCAACGCCACCACGGCCGCGAAGGCCGCCAGCTCCAGCACCACGAAGAAGACGGCGTACGCGACGGCGGCCGCGTACGCGGCGGTGCGGGCGTCGGCGGTGCGTCCGGCGGCCAGCGCCAACGCGCCGAGCGGGGCGAGGATGTAGCCGGCCTGGGCCACCGAGGACCAGGCGAGCAGCCGGACCGTACGCCGCTGGCGCAGTGCCACCAGGTTGCCCACGGTCATCGTCAGCACCGCGAGCAGGGCGAGCACCGGCCCCGTCACGTCGGCCGGCAGCGCGTGCTGCACGACGGCGAGCAGAGCCACCACGCCACCCAGCTTCGAGGCGGTGGAGAGGTATGCCGCCACCGGCAGCGGCGCGCCGTCGTAGGTCGCCGGCGCCCACGCGTGGAAGGGCACCGCCGCCACCTTGAACGCCAGCCCCAGCACGATCAGCGCCACGGCGGCGGTGGTCAACGGCAGGTCGAGCAGATCCGGCCGGTCGGTCAGGATCGCGCCGAGCCGGCCCAGGTGCAGCCCGCCCGTGGCCGCGTAGAGCAGCGCCGCCCCCAGCAGGGTCAGCGTGGTGGCGACCACGCTGACCACGAAGAAGGTGACGGCCGCCTCGGCGCTGGCCAGGCTGCCCCGGCGCAGCCCGACGAGCACGTAGAGCGGCAGGGTGAGCGTCTCCAGCGCCACGACCAGGGTGATCAGGTCGCCGGCCGCACCGAGCACCACGCCGCCCGTCATCGAGCAGGCGAGCAGGAAGCAGTACTCCCCCGTCGGCGACTGCCCCGCCCGCAGCAGCGGCCCCGACAGTGCGAGCACCCCGAGCGTGAGCAGGGCGACGACCGCGGCGACCAGGGCGGCCCGGCCGCCGAAGACGTACGAGCAGTCGGGGCCGACGCAGAACGTCCGCCGCTCGTCCCCGCCGCCGACCAGGGCCGCGCCGAGCGCCGTGGCGACCGCGCCGACGGCGGCCGTCGCCAGCGTGACCCGGGAGCGGGCGACCAGGAGGTCGGCGAGCAGCACCAGCACGGCCGTCCCGGCGGCCAGGTACGCCGGGAGCAGCGCCACGTTGTCGACGCTCTGCACCACGCTCACGCCGACACCTCGCCGCGTCCGTTCCGACGGCCCGGCTCGCTCATCGCAGCACCTCCACCAGGGCGTCCACGGGGGCCTCGGCGACGCCGAGCACCAGGGTCGGGGCCAGACCGACCGCGAGGGCCAGCAGCACCAGCGGCGCCCACGCGGCCAGTTCCGCGCCGGCCAGTCCGGGGGTCAGCCGCCCGACCGCCGGGCTGGGCCGCCCGTGCGTCACCTGCCGCAGCAGCCGCAGGAAGTACGCCGCGGTGAGCGCCCCGCCGAGCGCGGCCAGCACGCCCAGGGTGGTCCAGAGCGGCCCGCCGACCTCGACGGCGGCCACCACCGCGAACGCCTCGCCCCAGAAGCCGGCGAGCCCGGGCAGGCCGAGCGAGGCGACGGCGGCGAAGCCGAGCAGCCCGGCGAGCCGGGGCGCGGTCTCCCGCAGCCCGGAGAGGTCGTCGAGCGCCCCGGTGTGCGTACGGTCCTTGACCGCGCCGGCGAGGAAGAACAGCAGGCCGGTGATCACCCCGTGCGCGACGTTGCCGATCAGGGCCGCCTGGATGCCGGTGGTGGTGAGCGTGGCGACCCCGAGCAGCACGAAGCCCATGTGCCCCACGCTGGAGTACGCGATCAGCCGTTTCAGCTCGCGCTGCGCGAGGCAGACCAGCGACCCGACCAGGATCGCCGCGACCGCGAGCACGCCAAGCACCGGGGCGGCCCAGCGGGCGCCCTCCGGCGCCACTCCGACCGCGATCCGGATCAGCCCGTACGTGCCCATCTTGAGCAGCACCCCGGCGAGGACGACGCTGCCGACGGTGGGCGCCTGGGTGTGCGCGTCGGGCAGCCAGGAGTGCAGCGGCCAGAGCGGGCTCTTCACCGCGAACGCCAGCGCGAGCAGGGTGAACGCGGCGAGCTGGGTGCCCCGGGACAACCCGGCTCCGCCGGTGAGCGCCACGATGTCGGCGGTGCCCGCGGCGGCCACCACCGTGTAGACGCCGACCAGCAGCAGCACCGAGCCGAACAGCGTGTAGAGGGCGAACTTGCGGGCCGCCCGCCGCCGGTCCGCGCCGCCCCAGCCGGCGATGACCGCGTACATCGGCAGGAGGACGACCTCGAAGAACACGAAGAACAGCACGAGGTCGAGGGCGAGGAAGGTGCCGAGGATGCCGACCTCGACGACCAGCAGCAGCGCCACCAGCGCCCGCCCGCTGCCGCCCTCGGGCACCCGCCACATGGTGTAGGCGCAGCAGAGCAGGGTGAGCAGGGCCGTCAGCACGACCAGCGGCCAGGAGATGCCGTCCACCCCGAGGTGGAAGCGCAGGTCCAGACCGGGTACCCAGGGCAGGTCGAGCCGGTGCCACGGGCGCACGGCGGGGACGCCGGCCGCGTAGGCGGTCCAGCCGCGCTCGCCGAGGACGAGCAGCGCGGCGGCCACCAGGGTCAGCGCGGCGACGGCCGTACCGAGCGCCCGGGCCGCCCGCTCCCGGGGCGTCGCGGCCACCGCGAGCGCGCCCAGCGCCGGCAGCGCCAGCACCGCGACCAGCAGGAACTCTCCGAGGCTCATGCCGAAACTCCGATCAGCACGGCGGCCAGCCCGATCAGCAGCGCGCCGGCGAGCACCCCGGCTGCCGCGCGTGGCAGCGCGGCCCGGTGCAGGGCCGCCAGCCCGCCGCCGAGGCCGAGCGCGGCCCGGCCGCTGCCCTCGACCGCGCCGTCCACCACCACCTCGTCGGCCGTACGCGTCGCCCGGGCCACCGCCGCCGTCGGGCGTACGACCAGGGCACGCTGGACGTCGTCGAGCCGGAACGCGGCGGCGAAGACCGGCCGCAGCGGGCCCAGCGCGGTCGCCGGGTCGGCGGCCGGGTCCCGCCGCCAGCGGAGCCAGGCCAGCCCCGCCCCGACGGCCAGCAGCGCCAGCGGCAGTAGCAGCTCCGGACCGACGTGGATCAGGGCGTGCTCCCCGGCCGGCGCGCCGGCGGTGGGCGTGAGCAGCAGCCGGCGGGCGAAGGCCCAGTCGAAGCCGGCGAGGCCGAGCAGGGCGGCCGGTACGGCGAGCAGCAGCACCGGCCAGCGCATCACGGCGGGCGGGTCGTGCGGGTGGGCCAGCGGGATCCGCGTCTCGCCGAAGAAGGTGCGCAGCAGCAGGCGGGTGGCGTACCAGGCGGTTACCGCGACGCCGACCAGCCCGGCCAGCCAGACCAGCCAGCCCACCCAGGACGGAGCCGGCCCGGTGCCGTGCAGGGCGGCGTCCCCGGCGGCGGCGAGCACGCCGTCCTTGCTCCAGAAGCCCGACAGCGGGGGCAGCCCGGCCAGGGCGCCCAGGCCGACCACCGTGCACCAGAAGGTGACCGGCATGGCGCGGCGCAGCCCACCCATCCGGGACATCAGCGTGGTGCCGACCGCGTGGATCACCGCGCCGGCGGCGAGGAAGAGCAGCGCCTTGAACGCGGCGTGGGTGAGCAGGTGGAACAGCGCGGCGGGAGTCGAGCCGACCGCGAGCGCGCCGGTCATGTAGCCGATCTGGGAGACCGTCGACCAGGCCAGCACCCGCTTGAGGTCGTCCTGGGCGGTGGCGGCGAACGCGCCGAGCAGCAGGGTGACCGAGGCCATGACCCCCAGCACGGCCAGCGCGACCGGGGTGGCCTCGAACAGCGGGTAGAGGCGGGTCACCGCGTACACGCCGGCGGCGACCATGGTGGCGGCGTGGATCAGCGCCGAGATCGGCGTCGGGCCGGCCATCGCGTCCGGCAGCCAGGTGTGCAGCGGGAACTGGGCGCTCTTGCCGGCCACCCCGGCGAGCAGCAGCAGGCAGGCGGCGGTCAGCGTGCCGGTGCCGTGGTCGTGCGCGAGCACGTCGGCGATCCGGAAGCTGCCGGCCGAGACGCCCAGCAGCGCGATGCCGAGGAGGAAGCCGACGTCGCCGACGCGGGTCACCAGGAACGCCTTCATCGCGGCGGCCGGCGCCTCGGGCAGCCGACGGTCGTGGGCGATGAGCAGGTAGGAGCAGATGCCCATCACCTCCCAGCCAACCAGCAGCAGGATCAGGTCACCGGCGACCACCACCAGCAGCATGGCGGCGGTGAAGAGGCTGATCTGCGCCGCGTACGGCGGGTAGCGGTGGTCGGCGTCGACGTCGTCGTGCGGACCCCGGCGCAGGTAGCCGATCGAGTAGACCTGCACGGCCAGGGCCACCGCGGCGACCGCGACGGCCACCAGCGCGGCGGCCGAGTCGAGCCGGACCCCGAGGGTCACGGTCAGCCCGCCCAGGTCGACCCAGGTGGTGGACGCCTCGACCGGCCGGTCGAGGGTGACCAGCAGGGCGACGGCGAGCGTCAGCGCGCCGGCCGCCCCGGCCACGCCGAGCGCGATCGCCGTCCGGCGCGCCCGGTCCCCGCCCGTCCCGGCGCCGCGCGGCGAGGGCGGCAGCAGCAGGCCGAGCAGGCCCGCGACCAGCGGTACGGCCGGCAGCAGCGCGCCGAGCGTCGTGGTCGTGCTCACCGCTCCCCCTCCGGACGGTCGGCGGATCCGGATGGGCCGCCGGTCCCGGCGGCGGATCCGGACCGGGCATCGGTCCCGGCGGTGGATCCGGACCGGGCATCGGTCCCGGCGGCGGACCCCGGCCTGGTGTCGGTCCCGGCGGCGACCCCGGCCACGGCCGGCCCGGCCGGACGAGCGGTCGGCGGGCGCTCGGTCAGCGGGACCTCGTCGACGGCGACGCTGGCCCGCAGCCGGTAGAGCTGGAGCACGATCGCCAGGCCGACCCCGATCTCGGCGGCGGCCAGCACGATCACGAAGAGCGCGAAGACCTGCCCGCCGTGCGGCAACTGCGCCCGCACGGTGGTGTCGGCGGTGACCAGGATCAGGTTGACCGCGTTGAGCATCAGCTCGACGGCCATCAGCACCAGCACCGCGTTGCGCCGACGCAGCACGCCGTAGACGCCGAGGCCGAACAGCAGCGCGGCGGTGACGTACGGGATGACCGGCCTCACCGCGACCGCCCGCCGTCGCCGCCCGGACCGCTCCCGGTGGTCGCCGTCCCCGGCCGCCCGCCGGACCGGTCCGTGCCGGACCGGTCGGTGCCGGGCCGGCCGATGTCGGGGCGGGAGAGCACGATCGCGCCGACCAGGGCGGCCAGCAGCAGCACCGAGAGCACCTCGAACGGGAGCACCCAGCTCCGGAAGATCTGGTCGCCCAGGCGTTCCGCGGTGCCCGCGTCGGGCAGGTCCACGGCCGTCCAGCGGTAGGCGTCGACCAGCAGGGCCGCCAGGCCCGACCCGGTGCCAGCGCCGATCAGCGCCGCGGGCCAGCCGGGCCGGTCCAGGTCGTCGGAGGCGCCGATCGGGGCGCGGGTGAGCATCACCGCGAACAGCAGCAGCACCACCACCGCGCCGACGTAGATGAGCACCTGCACCCAGGCCACCAGCTCGGCGGTGAGCACCAGGTACATCCCGGCCAGCGCGCCGAGGCAGACCACGAGGTAGAGACCGGCCCGCACCAGGTGCCGGGTGGCCACCACCAGCACCCCCGAACCGACCGCCACCGCGCCGAGGGCGAGCAGCAGCACGTCCGCACCGGTCATGCGCCGGCCTCGGGCTCGGGGCGTACGGGCGGGGCGGCGGGGCGGGCGGCGGGGGCCGCCGGGACCGCGGCCTTGCGCGCGGCGGTGGTCTCCTCCTTGGCCGGCTCGCCGTTCGGGTCGTGCGCGGGCGGCGGCGGCACGGTGCCCATCCACTGCCCCAGGTGGTCCTTGTCGTGGAGCAGGTCCTTGATGTCGTACTCGGCGTACTCGAACTCAGGGGACCAGTAGAGCGCGTCGAAGGGGCAGACCTCCACGCAGATGCCGCAGTACATGCAGAGCGAGAAGTCGATGTCGAACCGGTCGAGCACGTTGCGCTGGCGGGGGCGGGCGGCGCCGGGCACCGCCACCTCCTCCTTGTGCGAGTCGATGTAGATGCACCAGTCCGGGCACTCCCGCGCGCAGAGCATGCAGACCGTGCAGTTCTCCTCCAGCAGCGCGATCACCCCGCGCGAGCGGGGCGGCAGCTCGGGGGCGACGTCGGGGTACTGCTGGGTGGTCGAGCGGCGGGTCATCGTCTTCAGCGTGACCGCGAGCCCCTTGACCAGGCCCGCGCCCGGCAGGCCACGTTCTGGGCCGGCGCCGCCCGGCTCGCTGCGCTCGCTGCGGTCGGTCATGCCGACCATCCTGCCCTGTGGCCCCCGTGCGCGCGACCACCACCCGGGGTTGACCGGCGTACCGCCACCCGTCGCTACGACTCGCCGCTCAGCCGGATCACGCCCCGGTTCCTCCGACGCCGCCGGGCGGGAGCATCTCGACGCCGAGCTGCTGGAGGAGCTGGAACAGCTCGTTGCAGCTCCACACGTCGGCGATGCGGCCTGCGTCGTCGAAGCGCAGGAAACTCGCCCCCGAGTAGCTGACCACCTGTCCGGTCGGCGGCACCGGCCCGAACCGGCCGACCTGGGTGCCGGCTGCCCGCCAGTGCACCGCCACCCGGTTCCCGGCGGCCACCACGTCCACGATCTTGTAGCGCAGGTCGGGGAAGGCGGCACGGCGTTCCCGGTGCCACGCCAGCGTCGCCTCCGGGCCGGCGCCGCCCAGCCCCGGGCACTCCGGCGCGACCAGCTCGTACGCCGACTCCTCCCGCGCGGCGTTCCACACGTCGGCGATGAAGCGCCGGGCCGTCGCCTCCACATCGGTCATCGCGGCAGCGTAACCGCCGGCCGGGCCGCCCGACCCGAACGCCGGCCGCGCCGGGGAGGAGCCCGCGCGGGCGCGGCGGGCTGGCGCGCGGTGCGCCGGCGGAGGGTTGGCGCTCGGTACACCGGCGGGCGGCGGAACCCGCCATGATGGAACGAGCGACAGGCGACGGCGGAGGGGGCGGGCGTGGGCGACACCACCGAGGGCCGCGGCGGCGGCACGGCCAGCGGCGACGAGGTGCTGATGCGGACCGGCGGCAGGTACGTCGAGCCGGGCGGCGAGTTCACCCGGGACCAGCGTTACATCGCCACCCGGATCACCGCCGACGGCCGGGACGGCTGGCCGGTGCAGCCCGGCCGGTACCGGCTGGCCGTCAGCCGCGCCTGCCCGTGGGCGAACCGACTGATCATCGTCCGGCGGCTGCTCGGGCTGGAGGACGCGATCTCGATGGCGGTGGCCGGCCCGACCCACGACAAGCGGAGCTGGACGTTCGACCTGGACCCGGGCGGGCGCGACCCGGTGCTCGGCATCGAGCGGCTGGCGGAGGCGTACTTCGCGCGGTTCCCCGGCTACGAGCGGGGCATCACCGTGCCGGCGGTCGTGGACGTGCCGACCGGGCAGGTGGTCACCAACGACTTCGGGCAGATGAGCCTCGACCTGTCCACCGAGTGGACGGCGTACCACCGGGCGGGCGCGCCCGAGCTCTACCCGGAGCGGCTGCGCGACGAGATCGACGAGCTGAGCGCGATCCTGTTCCGGGACGTCAACAACGGCGTCTACCGGTGCGGCTTCGCCGGCGACCAGGGGGCGTACGAGAAGGCGTACCACCGGCTCTTCGACCGGCTGGACTGGCTGAGCGACCGGCTGGCCGGGCAGCGCTACCTGGTCGGCGACACCGTCACCGAGGCCGACGTGCGGCTGTTCACCACGCTGGTCCGCTTCGACCCGGTCTACCACGGCCACTTCAAGTGCAACCGGAGCAAGCTGACCGAGATGCCGGTGCTCTGGGCGTACGCCCGGGACCTGTTCCAGACCCCCGGCTTCGGCGACACGGTGGACTTCGACCACATCAAGCGGCACTACTACGAGGTGCACCGCGACATCAACCCGACCGGGGTGGTGCCGCTCGGCCCCGACCTGGCGAACTGGCTCACCCCGCACGGCCGGGAGGCCCTCGGCGGTCGCCCCTTCGGCAACGGCACCCCGCCCCCGCCGCCCCCGCCCGAGGAGCGGGTCGACCCCACCCACACTCCCCTGTCCTAACCGCCGGTCTTGCACCTTGCGCCCACCAGACGCACCTCTGTCCCGAAACGACCGGGCCAAGGTGCAAGATCGACGAGAAAGACGAAGGGGTTTGGAGGGAGGGGTCAGAGGGCTATGCGGACGGCGGCCGTCAGGACGAGCTGGCCCAGGGAGACGGGGACCAGGACGAGCCAGCAGAGGCGCTGGAGCTGGTCCTCGCGCAGGCGGGGGTAGGACACCCGGAGCCAGATGATCACGAAGGAGACGGCGAAGACCTTCAGCAGGGTCCACAGCCAGCCGAGCTGCGCGTCGGCGAACGGCCCCTGCCAGCCGCCGAGGAAGAGCACGGTGGTGAGCGCCGCGATCACCACGATGCCGACGTACTCGGCGAGCAGGAAGAAGGCGAACCGCAGGCCCGTGTACTCGGTCATGTAGCCGAAGACCAGCTCCGAGTCGGCGACCGGCATGTCGAACGGCGGGCGGCGGATCTCGGCGAGCCCGGCGAGGAAGAAGACGACCATGGCGGGGGCCTGCCAGAGCAGCCACCACGGCTGCCACGCCGCCACGATCCCGGAGAGGCTGAGCGTGCCGGCCGCCATCGCGACCGACGCGGCGGCCAGCACCAGCGGCAGTTCGTAGCCGAGCAGCTGGGCCGCCCCGCGCAGGCCGCCGAGCAGGCTGTACTTGTTGGCCGACGCCCATGCCGACATCAGCACCGCCAGCACGCCCACCCCGACGACGGCCAGCACGAAGAACAGGCCGATGTCGAGCGGCTGCCCGACCAGGTCGTCCGGGCCGAGCGGGATCACGAGCAGGACCAGCAGGTAGGGCACGAGCGCCACCGCCGGGGCGAGCCGGAAGACCGCCCGGTCCGCCTCCCGGGGCGTGACGTCCTCCTTCTGCACGAACTTCACGCCGTCGGCGACCAGCTGGGCCCAGCCGTGGAAGCCGCCCGCGTACATCGGGCCGAGCCGGCCCTGCATGTGCGCCATCACCTTGTGCTCGGCCTGGCCGACCAGCAGCGGCAGGGTCAGGAAGGCGACGAGCACGCCGCCCACCCGGATCACCAGCTCCAACCACAGCGGCATCAGGGCGTACCTCCGTCGTCGGCCCGCTCGGTCGCGGCCGGCCCCTGCCGGGACGGCCGGTCGGCCGGCGGTCCGGAGCGGGCGGTCCCCTCGCCACGCCCACCGGGCGCACCCGGCAGCGGACCGGCGTCGGCAGCGGTCGGGCCGGTTGCCCCCGGACCGTCGGCCGCGGTCGGGTCGGCCGGCGCGGGGCCGTCGGCGGCACCGGCGGGCCGGGCGGTACGGGCCGGACGGGCCCCCGGGGCCGGCCGGGCGGGCCGCTCCCGGGCCGGGCGGGCCGGGACGCCGCCGCGCGGGCCCTCGCCGGCACCGCCCGCGCCGGCCGGCGTCGGCGTCGTCCCCCACTCCCCCGGCGCGGGCACGCCCGGCGGGCGGACCGGTCGGCGCCCGCCCCCGGCCTCGGACTCGCCCGGTTCCTTGGCGCCCGGCCACGGCTTGGCCACCCGCGAGGCGAGCACGAACTCCTTACGCAGCGGGTGCCCCTCGAACTCGGGCGGCAGCAGCAGCGGCGCCAGCCCGGCGTGGCCGGGGAAGTCGATGCCGAACATCTCGTGCGTCTCCCGCTCGTGCCAGGCGGCTCCGGGGTAGACGTCGACCACCGAGGCGACAGCCGGCGCCTCGCGGGGCACGCGGGTGCGCAGCAGGAGGCCGTGCCGGTGGGCGGTGGACCAGAGGTGCGCCACCACGTCGAAGCCGCCGGCCAGCTCGTCGACGGCGGAGAGCCAGTCGAAGAAGTCGCAGGCCAGCTCCGCGTCGTCGCGGGCGGCGCGGAGCGCGTCCGGCCAGGCCGCCGGGGGTACGTCGACGGTGGCGCGGGCGTGCGCCTGACCGCCGGAGACCGACGGGGTGGCCTCGGCGGGCGCGAGCAGCGCGACCATCCGCTGGCCGACCTCTTCCGGAGTCATGCCGCTGATCCTAGGGCCTCTCCCGCGGGGGCCGCCGGAGCGAGCCGAGGCCCCCGGGCGGCGGACGGCCCCGGCCGGTCCCGCCGGTTCGCGGGCGATCTGGCCGCTTTGCCCGGCGGCGGGCCGGCCGGCGGGGAAAGATGAGGCCGTGCGTGCTGTGACTGTCGCCCCTGGTGTCGCCGACTCCCTGCGGCTGGTGGAGGACCATCCCGAGCCGTCGCCCGAGGAGGGCTCGATCCTGGTCGAGGCGCTGTCGGTCGGGATCTGCGGCACCGACCACGAGATCATCGCCGGCGAGTACGGCGAGGCGCCGCCCGGCACGGACCGGCTGGTGCTGGGGCACGAGTCGCTGGGCCGGGTGCTGGAGGACCCGACCGGCACCCTGCAACCCGGCGACCTGGTGGCCGGCATCGTCCGGCACCCCGACCCGGTGCCCTGCCCGAACTGCGCGGTCGGCGAGTGGGACATGTGCCGCAACGGGCAGTTCACCGAGCACGGCATCAAGGCGCTGCCCGGCTTCGCCCGGGACCGGTGGCGGGTGCAGCCCCGGTTCGCCGTCGGGCTGGACCGGGCGCTCGCCCCGGTCGGCATGCTGCTGGAGCCGACCAGCGTGGTGGCGAAGGCGTGGGACCACATCGAGCGGATCGGCGCCCGCGCCGAGTGGCAGCCGCAGACCGTGCTGGTCACCGGGGCCGGGCCGATCGGCCTGCTGGCCGCGCTGCTGGCCACGCAGCGCGGGCTCGCCGTGCACGTGCTGGACCGCAGCACGACCGGGCCGAAGCCGGAGCTGGTCCGGGCGCTCGGGGCGACCTACCACACCGTGCCGGTCAGCGAGCTGGACTTCGCACCGGACGTGGTGCTGGAGTGCACCGGGGCGCCGGTCGTCGTGCTGGACGTGATGTGCCAGGCCGGGCCGACCGGCATCGTCTGCCTGACCGGGGTGTCCAGCGGCGGGCGGACCATCGACTTCGACGCGGGGGCGCTCAACCGCGCCCTGGTGCTGGAGAACAACGTGGTGTTCGGGTCGGTGAACGCCAACCGGCGGCACTGGGACCAGGCCGCCGAGGCGCTGACCCGCGCCGACCAGTCGTGGCTCAGCTCGCTGATCACCCGCCGCGTGCCGGTGGAGGCGTACGCCGAGGCGTACACCTCCGAACCGGACGACATCAAGGTGGTGCTGGAGTTCGCCTCCTGACGCCGCTCAGAGGCCGGGCAGCCGGCCGTTGCGGAACAGGTCGACGAAGAGCTGGTGGTCCTGCCGGGCCCGCACCCCGTACGCGTGGGCGAAGTCGACGAGGTGTGCGACGAAACCCGCCTCGTCGGCGTCCACCGCCGCCACGATGGCCTCCTCGGTGGAGTAGTCCACCAGGTCGTGGCTCGACTCGTCGTCGGCGACCGAGTGCATCCGGGCGACCGCCCGGCCCAGGTCGGCCAGCACCCCGGCCAGCTCCTCCGGCTCGTTCACGTCGGCCCAGTCGAGGTCGGCCGCGTACGGGGAGACCTCGGCGACGAGCTGGCCGATCCCGTCCAGCTCGGTGAAGCCCAGCCACGGGTCGGCGTGCGCCTGGAGCGCCCGCTGCGACTCGGCGGTGCGGTGCCCCTGGTGCTGGAAGTAGCCCGCGATCGACTCGTCGGCGATGTGCCGGGCGACCGCCGGCACCTGGGCCTGCTTCATGTAGATGACGACGTCGTTCTCCAGCGCCTGGGTGTGCCCCTCCAGCAGCAGGTTGTACGACGGCAGCCCGGCCGAGCCGATGCCCACCCCCTTGCGCAGCACCACGTCCTTGATGTGTGCCGCCACCGGGCGCAGCCGGGCCGAGGAGACCGGCAGCGTGCCGAGGTAGGCCTCGAACGCGGCGCACACCTTCGCCCGGGTCTCGCCGTCGACCTCGAAGACGCCGTCGCCGAGGGAGAACCGCCGCTCGTAGTTGTCGATGGTGGTCTGCGTGGCGAGCAGGTCGACCCGGGTGTTGAGCCGGGCCTGCTGGAGCACCCGGCGCAGCACCCCGTCGGCGTTGTCCAGGGTGATCGAGCCGATCGCGTCGTCGCCGCCGGCGGCGATGGCCCGCAGCTCCGTCAGGTACGACCCGGCGAAGCCGGCGACCAGGTCGCTGATCGCCCGGTCGGAGAGCGCCTTGGCGTAGCCGAGCAGGGCCACGCTGGCCGCCAGGCGCTTCAGGTCCCAGCTGAACGGCCCGACGTACGCCTCGTCGAAGTCGTTGACGTTGAACACGAGCTGCCCGGAGGCGTTCATGTACGTGCCGAAGTTCTCCGCGTGCAGGTCGCCGTGGATCCACACCCGGCTGGTCCGCTCGTCGAGGAACCGGTCGTCGGCGAAGGCGCCGAGCTGGTCGGCGTAGAACAGCGAGGCGCTGCCCCGGTAGAAGGCGAACGGCGACGCGGCCATCTTGCGGAACTTGCGCCGGAAGGCGGCCGGGTCGAGCGCCATCGACTCGCCGAACTCCTCGGTGAGCACGTGGACGATGTGGGCGGAACGCTGGTCCGCGGACTGGCTCATGGTGCGCAGGCTAGCCCCCGCCGACCACCCGGGGTGTCGTCCGGCCGACCGGCCCTTCCCGACCCGACGGCCGGGGTCGGCGCGGGCGGGGACGCGCCTCAGCGGGCGGGCGGGCGGACCGGCGGGGCGGTCAGCGACTCCGCCGAGCGCGGGACCGCGCCGGTGGAGCCGGCGTCGGCGGGCGGGGCGTCGACCGGCGCGGCGAGCGCGTCCGGCCGGGGCACCCCGCCGATCCCGGACTGCTCGGCGGCGATCTTCTCCTGGAGGCGCAGGATGCCGTGCAGCAGCGCCTCCGGCCGGGGCGGGCAGCCCGGCACGTAGACGTCGACCGGGATGAGCTGGTCGACGCCCTTGGTCACCGAGTAGGAGTCCCAGTAGGGGCCGCCGCAGTTGGAGCACGCGCCGAACGAGATGACGTACTTCGGCTCGGGCATCTGGTCGTAGAGCCGCTTGATGGCGGGGGCCATCTTGTCGGTGACCGTCCCGGAGACCACCATCAGGTCGGCCTGCCGGGGGCCGTGCGCGAAGGGGATCACGCCCAGCCGCATGAAGTCGTGCCGGCCCATGCTGGTGGCGATGAACTCGATCGCGCAGCAGGCCAGGCCGAAGTTGAAGACCCAGAGCGAGTAGCGGCGGCCCCAGTTCAGCACGAACCGGATCGGCTCGCCGAGCACTCCCGGCACCTGCACGACCGCCCCCCTTCCCCGAGCCCGTCCCAAGTCAACCACAGCCGCCGGCGGCACCGACCGGTCGCTCCGCGCCGCCGGCCGCCGGCGCCCCGACCGCGCCACTGTCGGGTAGGCGACGTCAGTTCGTGTTCGTCCGGTCGCAACCGTTCCCGGGGGTGGCAGGTGTCTTGCCCGTAACACCGCCCGACGGCGAGGGCCGCGGGCGGAACACGGGGAACTGGAGGACACGAACATGGCACGTACCATCGCCCGTCGGCTCGCCGCCGGCATCCTGGGCGCGGGGCTCGCCCTGCTCGGCGCGGCGGCGCCCGCCGCACAGGCCGCAGCCGTGCCCGCCGACACGTCGGTGTCGGTCGGCCAGCTGGTGCTCGAACCGACCGATCGTGGGTACGCCGGCAGCCTGCCGGTGACCGTCACCTACCGGGGCGTGCAGGCCGGCACCCTCAACCTGACCGTCACCGAGCCCGTGCCGGGTGCCTTCGCCGGGCTCACCCCGGCGGATCCGTGCTTCTCCGGCAGCCCGAACCCGGTGCGCACGATCTACTGCATGGTTCCCGGCGGGGCCCTCCAGCCGGGTGAGCGCCGACGGTTCACCGTCGACTTCCGGGTGTCGACCACCCCGCGCGACCACGCCATGTCCGCCCCGGCGGGTCGGGTGACGGTGGAGACCGGGGACGCCAACCCGACCAACGACACCAGCGAGTTCAGCACGTTGTTCCGCTCCACCACCGGCTCGCTGCGCGACCCGCAGCCGTACGTCTGGGACACCCTGACGGACGCGTCGCTGGCGGTGGGGGCGGCGACCCTGACCCGGCAGGAGGACGGGAGCTGGCGGGGCCGGCTGCCGGTGACCGTGCGGGTCGCGGGCGACGCCGCACACGACGCGTACTGGCTGGAGCCGACGCTGCCGGCCGGGGTCAGCCTCGCCGGCATCGAGCCGGAGGAGACCTGCGCCGGCGCCTGCACCGTGCCCGGCGGGCGGTTCCTGCCGGGTGAGGAGCGCACCGTGTCGCTGCTGCTCCGCGCGCCCGCGGAGGTCGCCCCGGGCGACCTGGGCACGGGCTCGGTACGGCTGTACGCCGTATTCGGCTGGGACGGCGAGCGGCTCGACGTCGACCCGGCCGACAACACCGCCGCGTTCACCGTCACCGCCGTCGACTGACGACAATGACGCAGACCGATGCGCGGCCGTGGGTGACCCCACGGCCGCGCACCACCCCTCCGCCACGCGGGACGGAGCGACCGACGATCGAGGTGAGGGCCGCGGTGGTGGAGGATGCCGGTCCCGGCTTCGACGACGTCTACCGCCACCACTTCCAGCCGCTGGTGGTGCAGTTGTACGCGTTCGTCGGCGACATGGGCGAGGCCCAGGACCTGGTGCAGGAGGCGTTCAGCCGGGCGTGGCCGCGCTGGCACCGGATCGCCCGGTACGACGACCCGGTGGCCTGGGTCCGCCGGGTGGCCTGGAACGCGGGCGTCAGCCGGTGGCGCCGGCTGCGAACGGCCCGGCTGTTCCACCAGCGCCAGCGGCTGGAGGTGGTGGACGGACCGGGCCCGGACCGGGTCGCGCTCGCCACCGCACTCCGTACGCTGCCGGCCCGGCAGCGACGCGCGGTGGTGCTGTACTACCTGGCCGAACTGACTGTCGGCGAGATCGCCGAGGAGTGCGCGGTGGCCCCCGGAACGGTCAAGTCCTGGCTGCACCGCGCCCGCACGACACTCGCCGCCAGCCTCTCCGACAACGGCCCGGAGCATCCGGACGGCAGCCGCCCGGCGGCAACCCCGACCCGAAGGACGGTGGACTGAGATGGACCAGCGGGACCTGGGTCCCGACCGGCTGGCGGGCGCCTTCGCCGAACTGCGCTCCGCCGGTCTGCGTCAGGTCACCGACCCTGATCCGGACGAGCCGCGCCGTCGGGCGTACCGCCGGCTGCGCAACCGGACCGCCGTCCCGGCGGTGGCGACGGCGGTCGTCCTGCTGGCCGGCGCGGTGGGGCTGGCCGGGAGCGCAGTCCGCCTGCCGCCCGCGCCGGCGACGGCGACCGACCCCACCGACCTTCCCTCCGCCTGGCCCTCGACCGGATCGACCCCACCCGACCCGTCACCGTCCAGCCCGTCCGCGGCCCCGAGCGGCGGCACCCCCTCGGCGACGCCGAGCCGCACGGCGACGCCGGCACCGCCCACCGGCGCGCCGGCCCCGTCCGGGCCCCGCCCCAGCGGCACGCCGTCGGCGACCTCGGCCCGGTACGTCGACCTGTCGATCGACGCCCCGCGCGCCCTCACCCTGCAACCGTCCGGCGGCGCCTACACCGGCTGGCTCGACGTCACCATGGCCAACGCCGGCACCCGCGCGTACGACAGCGGGGACCTGATCGTGGTGCTGCCGGTGGAGGCGACGATCAACCTCGACGGCACCGGCATCGGCGGCTGCTTCCACCAGGGCCAGAACGACGACACGAAGACGATGTTCTGCACCGGTGACAGCCAGATCCCGGCGGGGGGCTCCCGGTCGTACCGGTTCCGGGTGCGGGTGGACGTAGCGCCGGGCGGGCCGGCCCGCACACTCACCGGCTTCGCGCTGACCGTCCGGGCGAACGTGCGGGGCGCCTTCCCCGCCGACCGCACCCCCGCCGACAACACCGCTCCGACCGACCTCAGGCTGCCCACCGCGTGACCCGTGCCGGGAGGAGGTGACCGGCGGCGGCACGGGCGCCGCCGCCGGTCACCAGGTCGGGCGTTGCAGCAGGCCGACGAACTCCACGAGCAGGCGTTCCCGCAGCGCGGGCGGCGCGGCGTTGAGCAGCGTGTTCACCACCGCCGTCCGCCCCGGCACCGGGCTCGCCGGGGCGTCCGCGCCGGTCGGGGCCGGGTCGCCCAGGCCCAGCCCCGCGGCCAGTCCGGCGACCAGGTCCGGGGTGAGCGCGTCGGGGGTCAGCGTGGTGGCGAGGGCGAGCAGCTCGCCGGGGAGTGCGACCGGCCCGGCCGCCCGGGCGGCGGCCACCGCGTCGGCCAGGGCCGGGCCGAACTCGGCCACCCGGGGCGCCACCGCGGCGGTCACGGTCAGGTGCACGCTCGGCGGCAGGTCGGCGTACGCGAGCTGGGGCTGGGTGTGCCAGCCCCGGGCGGTCAGCTCGTCGACCAGCACGAAGAGGTCCAGCCCCGGCTCGGTGGCGGTGAAGCAGACGACGGTCGACTCCGGCTCGGCCATCAGCCGCAGCCCGTCGACCGCGCGGACGGCGTCGGCCAGCCCGGCCACGGCGTCCCGCGTCGCCGCCGCGAGCCGCAGGTAGCCGTCGTCGCCGAGGTGCCGCAGGGTGGCGTACGCGGCGGCGATCGGGCCGCCGGAGCGGGTCGAGGCGATGACCGGGTTGACCATCGTGTAGCCGGGCCAGTCCGCGTACGCGAAGTACTGCGGGGCGCGCAGCGCCGGGTCGCGGTGCAGCAGCACCGACACCCCCTTCGGGGCGTACGCGTACTTGTGCAGGTCGACCGAGATCGAGGTGACCCCGGGGACGGCGAAGTCGAACGGCGGCACGGGCGCCCCGAGCCGGCGCAGGTACGGCAGGGTCCAGCCGCCGAAGCAGGCGTCGACGTGGCAGCGAACCCCGGCCTCGGCGGCCGCCCCGGCGATCTCGGTGACCGGGTCGACGACGCCGTGCGCGTACGAGGGGGCGGAGCAGGCCACGAGGACGGTCTCCGGGCCGATGGCGGCGGCCACGTCGGCGGCGGCGGGCCGGAGCGTGGCCGCCGAGACGGGCACCGGGTCCACCGCGACCCGCAGGTAGTGCGCCGCCTTGGCGAACGCGGCGTGGGCGCTGGCCGGCACCACGATCCGGGGCGTGGCGATCTCCGGGTGGGCGTCCCGGGCGGCCTTCACGGCCAGGATCAGCGACTCCGTCCCGCCGCTGGTGACGCTGCCGACGGCGTCCGGCGCGGCGCCGCCCGGGCCGCCACCGAGCAGCCGGGCCGCCGCGCCGACCAGCGCGTTCTCCATCGCCAGCAGCGACGGAAAGGCGGTCGGGTCGAGCCCGTTGACGTGCGCGCTCCCGGCGTGCGCGGCGGCGGCCAGCTCGTCCAGCCCCGGCACCGCCGGGTCGTAGACGTACGCGAAGAGCAGCCCCCCGTGCGTGGGCCGGTCGGCACTCCGCAGCGCCCGCAGCTCGGCCAGCACCCGCTCGACGGGCACCCCGCTCCCGGGCAGCGCGCTCCGGCCCGGCCTCTCGTCGATCATGGAGTCGTGGTGCCCTTTCCGTGGGGTTCAGCGGCTTTCGTCCCCGCCGCGACCGCCTCGACGGCGGGGCGGGGGGCGGCCTGGGCCTCGGCCTGGGCCTCGGCTTCGGCGAGGCGGGCGGGGGTGAGGTCGTAGGGGCGGAGGAGGAGGACGGCCAGGGCCACCAGGAGTGCGGGCAGGACGGTGAAGCCGAGCAGGATGCCGAGGCGGGCGCCGTCGGACTGGGCGGCGGCGGTGCCGGTGTCGGAGGAGACGTAGCCGCTGAGCTGGAGCACGAGGCCGAAGATGCCCGGACCGAGGGCCAGCCCGAGGGTCTCCCCCGCCGTCCAGAGGCCGGTGAACACGCCGGCCTGCCGCCGGCCGGTGCGCGCCGTGTCGTACGCGATGCAGTCCGGGAGCATGGCGAGGGCGAAGACCTGCTGGCCCGCGTACCCGACGCCGACCAGCGCGACCAGGAGGTAGACCGCCGCCCCCGGCAGCACCGGCGCGGCGACCAGGGCCAGCGCGCCCGCCGCGAAGATCAGCGACGCGGCGACCAGGGCGGTCAACTTGCCGACCCGCGCGCCGACCCGGGTCCAGACCGGCATCACCAGCAGCGCCGGCCCGACGAAGCAGGCGAACAGGACGGTCGGCCCGCCCTCGGGGTCGCGCAGGATCTGGTCGGCGAAGTAGTTGACCCCGGCGAGGATCGTGGCCACCCCGGCGGACTGCACCACGAAGCAGAGCAGCAGCG
Organism: Micromonospora sp. NPDC048040; assembly: GCF_055587185.1. Lineage (NCBI taxonomy): Bacteria > Bacillati > Actinomycetota > Actinomycetes > Micromonosporales > Micromonosporaceae > Micromonospora > Micromonospora sp. NPDC048040. Next base: position 40,863 of record NZ_JBVJGT010000054.1, read on the forward strand.
CCCGGAACGGCCGGTTACGCCCGGCGACGGCGAGTTGGGCGCGCAGCGTCGGCTCGCTCGCCCCCACCGTGCCCTCGGGAGCGGACCGGGTGCCGAGGAACGCGCCGAGCGCGCCGGCCACGATCAGCCCGGCGACGAAGAGCCCCATCCAGCGGTGCCCCGCGACGCCACCGCCGCCGGCGTCGCGCACCAGCGGGGCCACCGCGCCGGAGACGAGGATGGCCAGCGCCAGCACCGCGATCCGCCAGCTCATCAGCCGGGTACGTTCCGCGTAGTCGCCGGTCAGCTCGGCCGGCATCGCCACGTACGGCACCTGGAAGAAGGCGAAGGCGGTGGCGGTGGCGAGGAACGCGACGGCGACGTACGCGCCGGCGGCCGGCCCGGCCCCGAACGGCGCGGCGAAGATGGCGGCGAAGAACACACCGAGCGCCACCCCGGCGCCCAGCAGGTACGGCCGGCGGGCGCCCCAGCGCGACCGGGTGCGGTCGGAGACGCGGCCGGCGACCGGGTTGACCAGCACGTCCCACGCCTTCGGCAGGAGCACCAGCAGGGCGGCCGCGCCCGCCGCGACCCCGAGGGTGTCGGTCAGGTAGGGCAGCAGGAGCAGCCCGGGCACGGTGCCGAACGCGCCGGTGGCCAGCGACCCGAGCGCGTACCCCGCGTGCACCCGGCGCGGCAGCCCGGCCCCACCCGACGCGGGCGGGCCGGCGGCCGGCGGCACCGGGACGGCCGGCGCGGCCACGCCCGGGGAGCCGGCTCCACCCGGCGGCGCGTCCATGGGGCCGAATGTTACTCACGTTATGGCGTTGGTCACATCCCCTCTTCCGGGGACCAGCCCGCCGCCCGCATGTCCACCCCGTCGCCGCGCAGCGGCGTGCCCTCGGCACGCAGCCGGGCCCGCGCCTCCCGCTCGTGCCCGGGCGGCAGGCGGCCGGCCGCGTTCACCACCCGGTGCCAGGGCACCCCGCCGCCGTGCCGGGCCATGATCGAGCCGACCAGCCGGGCCGACGCCCGCCCCGAGCGCTCGGCCAGCGCGTCGGCGACCGCCCCGTACGACATCACCCGGCCGGGCGGGATCCGCTCGACCAGTTCCAGCACCGCCTCGACGTACTCGTCAGGTCTCACGAGCCGCCACGATATGAGAACGCGACGGGGCGCACCCGCACCGACCACGCAGAATAGGCGGGTGCGCGACGCAGTCACGGCGGCCCGACGGGTCGTCGTCAAGATCGGATCCTCCTCGTTGACCACCGCCGCCGGCGGGCTGGACGACGGGCGGGTCGACGCGCTCGTCGGCACCCTCGGCGCGCTCGCCGCCGACGGCCGTGAGGTCGTGCTGGTCAGCTCCGGCGCGATCGCCGCCGGCCTCGCCCCGCTCGGGCTGGCCCGGCGCCCGCGCGACCTGGCCACCCAGCAGGCCGCCGCCAGCGTCGGGCAGGGCCTGCTCATCGGCCGGTACGCGACCGCCTTCGCCCGGCACGGGCTGACCGTCGGGCAGGTGCTGCTCACCGTCGACGACGTGACCCGGCGGGCGCACTACCGCAACGCGTACCGCACCCTGCGCAAGCTGCTCGACCTGCGGGCGGTGCCGATCGTCAACGAGAACGACACGGTGGCCACCGAGGAGATCCGGTTCGGCGACAACGACCGGCTGGCCGCCCTCGTCGCCGCCCTGGTCCACGCCGACCTGCTGGTGCTCCTCTCGGACGTGGACGCCCTCTGGACCGGCGACCCCACCCGCCCGGGCTCCAGCCGGATCAGCGAGGTGCGCGACGAGCGGGACCTCAGTGGCGTCGACATCGGCGGCGCGGGGCGGGCCGGGGTGGGCACGGGCGGCATGGTGACGAAGGTGGAGGCCGCCCGGATCGCCACCGGCTTCGGCATCCCGGTGGTGCTGACCGCCGCGCCGCTGGCCGCCCCGGCGCTGGCCGGCGAGCCGGTCGGCACCCTGTTCCACCCGAGCCGCCGGCGCCCGGCGGCCCGGCTCTTCTGGCTGGCCCACGCCACCTCGCCCCGGGGGCGGCTGCACCTCGACCCGGGCGCGGTCGCCGCGGTGGTGGGCCGGCGCAAGTCGCTGCTGCCCGCCGGGATCACGGCCGTGGACGGGGCGTTCACCGCCGGCGACCCGGTCGACCTGGTGGACGTCGAGGGCGCGCCGGTCGCCCGGGGGCTGGTCAACTACGACGCGGTCGAGCTGCCCGGGCTGCTCGGCCGGTCGACCTCGGAACTCGCCGCGGCGCTCGGCCCGGCGTACGAACGGGAGGTCGTCCACCGCGACGACCTCGTGCTGTTGTGAGGAGTGCGGCGATGAGCGTGAGCGAGCAGGCCCGGCGGGCGCGTACGGCGGCGGAGGCGCTGGCCGTCGCCACGCGTACGGCCAAGGACGCCGCGCTGGTCGCGATGGCCGACGCGCTGGTGGCGCGTACGCCGGAGATCCTGGCGGCGAACGAGGCGGACCTGGCGGCCGGGCGCGCGGCCGGGCTGAGCGCGGCCGTGCTGGACCGGCTCGCCCTCGACGCGGGGCGGGTGGCGGGCATCGCCGACGCGCTGCGGCAGATGGCCGCGCTGCCGGACCCGGTGGGCGAGGTGGTCCGCGGTTCGACCCTGCCCAACGGGCTGGAGCTGCGCCAGGTCCGGGTGCCGTTCGGCGTGGTGGGCATCATCTACGAGGCCCGGCCGAACGTGACCGTCGACGCCGCCGGCATCTGCCTGAAGTCCGGCAACGCGGCGCTGCTACGCGGCTCCTCGTCGGCGGCGCACTCCAACGCCGCCCTGGTCGCGGTGCTGCGCGACGCCGTCTCCGGCGCGGGTCTGCCGGCGGACGCGGTGCAACTGCTCGACGCCAGCACCCGTGACTCGGTCAAGGAGCTGATGCGCGCCCGTGGCCTGGTCGACGTGCTGATCCCGCGCGGCGGCGCGTCCCTGATCCGCACCGTGGTGGAGGAGTCGACGGTGCCGGTCATCGAGACCGGCGTCGGCAACTGCCACGTCTACGTCGACGCCGCCGCCGACCTGGCGAAGGCGGTCGCGATCACGCTGAACGCCAAGACGCAGCGGCTGTCCACCTGCAACACGGCCGAGTCGCTGCTGGTGCACGCGGCGGTGGCCGACGCCTTCCTGCCGCCGGTGCTGGCCGCGTTCGCCGACGCGGGCGTGACCGTGCACGGCGACGACCGCGTCGCGGCCCACTCGCCGGCCGTGGTGCCGGCCACCGACGAGGACTTCGCCACCGAGTACCTCTCCGCGGACATCTCGGTCGCCGTCGTCGACTCGCTCGACGCGGCGGTCGCGCACATCCGGCGGTACGGCACGGGGCACACCGAGGCGATCGTCACGGACTCGGCCACCGCCGCCCGGGAGTTCGTGGCCCGGGTGGACGCGGCGGCCGTGATGGTCAACGCCTCGACCCGGTTCACCGACGGCGGGGAGTTCGGCTTCGGCGCCGAGATCGGCATCTCCACGCAGAAGCTGCACGCCCGCGGCCCGATGGGCCTGCCCGAGCTGACCTCCACCAAGTACGTGGTCACCGGGGACGGCCACCTGCGCGGCTGAGCCTCCGTAGTGGAGAGTTGCGCCGGATCGCTAGGCTGGGTCCGGTTGGCACGGCCGCCGCGGGGGAGGCGAGGCATGCTGGATGACGGTGCCCTGGAGCAGCAACTGACGCAGGCGCGGGCCGCGTTGCGGGACGCCTCCCGCAACGCTGTCCCCCGGGAGCGGGCGGAGTCGGTGGGAGAGGCCGCCGACGGGCGGATCAGGGTCACCCTCGGCACCGACGGGCGGATCAGCGCGATCGAGATCGACCCCCGGGTGCTCCGCGAAGGCTCGGAACACCTCGCCGGGGAGCTGCGCCGGGCGGTGAACGCCGCCCTCGACGGGCAGGAGCCGGCGGTCGACGCCGCGCCGATGCCCGACCTGGCCGCGATGACCGCCACCCTGGAGCGGATCCAGGACCAGGGCCTGCGGCAGATGCGGGAGATGAGCCTCGCGATCAGCGAGAACATGCGCAAGCTCCAGCAGCGGAGCTGAGCCGTGGAACCCCTCGACGTCGACATCGACGCGCTGCGCCGGGGCGCTGAGCAGCTCGGCGAGGCCAAGGAGAGCGTGCGCCAGACCTTCGAGTCCTTCCAGGCCGCGGTGGCCGGGTACGAGCAGGCGTTCGGCGGTGACGACATCGGCATGCTGCTCGGCGTCGCGCACCAGGCGTGCGTGGAGGCGGTCGCCGAGTGCCTGGGCACCAACATCACCGAACTGGAGTCGTACGCCGAGAGCCTGCGTGGCATGGCGGACGGCTACCAGGCCGTGGAGGACAACGTCTCCGAGGCGTTCCGCTCGATCCTCGGCAAGCTGGGCTGAGCCCGGAAGAGAGGAGTCACCGTGGGTCTGACGCTCCCGGGTGAGCTGGCGTCCCTGCTGTCGATGCTCGGATACGACTGGCCGGAGTCCGACGAGACGGCCATCTTCCAGCTCGCCGGCGAGTGGACCGGCATGGCGGACCGGGTCAACGGCTCGGTCGCCCAGTTGGAGTCGGCGGCGCGGACGGTGCTGGACACCAACCGGGGCGAGAGCTTCACCGCCTTCGCCAGCGAGTGGACCGACAAGGAGTCGGCGGCCCGCAACATCGCCGACGCCGCGAACCCGGCCACCGTCATCGGGATCGGCCTGATGGCCGCCGCGGGCGTGGTGCTCGTCCTCAAGATCAACGTGATCATCCAGCTGATCGTGCTGGCGATCCAGATCGCCCAGGCGATCGCCACGGCGGCGGTCACCTTCGGCGCGTCGCTGCTACAGATCCCGATCTTCAAGATGATCACCGGATTGATCATCGACCAGTTGATCGGCATGGCCGTGGACATGGTCCTCAATGGCTAAGAAGCGGACCACGCCGACCCGGCAGACGCAGCCGAAGGGCGCCAAGATCGTCTCGGCGTACCTGGAGAACGCCGACGTGTTCCGCACCGCCAAGGCGG
>NZ_JBVJGT010000055.1:0-45348 GCF_055587185.1 Micromonospora sp. NPDC048040
AAGCCGAGGAAACACCGCACACGGTTCCTGGAGTTCTGCCGCTACCTACGCAGCCTGCACCCACCGCAGACCCGCATCGCGATCGTGCTCGACAACTACTCCCCGCACCTGAGCACGAAGAAGGACACCCGCGTCGGCGACTGGGCCACGGCCAACAACGTCGAACTCGCCTACACCCCGACCAACAGTTCCTGGCTCAACCGGATCGAGGCCCAGTTCACCGCCCTGCGCTACTTCGCCCTCGACGGCACCGACCACACCAGCCACAAAGAGCAGGGCAGCATGATCCGCCGCTACATCATCTGGCGGAACAAGCACGCCGCCGACGAACGCCTACGTCAGGTAGTCATCAAGGCGAACGTTGCCTGATGCGGCACTAGTACCGGTAGCGGCCACGCTCCAGGTCGGGCTGGTTGGACTCGGCACCCTCAGTCATGACGCCACCTCCTCTATGGCAACGACCGGGCGGCACAGCCGGCACCGGCACACGGACGCGTCCAGCGGATCCTGCAAACGCCACCGACCCAACACCGACGGCAACCGCCAGCTCAACTCCGCCCTGCACTTCATCGCCGTCGTCCAAGCCCACTACTCAGACCTCGGACGCGCCTACTACCAGCGCAGATTCGGCGAGGGCGGCGTGGCAGCGATCGGCCCGGTTTCGACGGACGCCGAACGGCTCGCCATCGTTCCGGCAATCCCGCCGCCGGCCTTAGACTCCGCAGGTGGGTGTCGATGTTGAACTGATCCGAGTCGAGCAGCAGGGCACGAGCCCGCGGAGACGTCGCGAGTCGCGGGTAGCAGTGGTCGGCGACGTTCAGTTTCGCCTCGCATCGGCGCTGGAGCGGGTCCAGCATCGCGGGAGGACGCCGATGCTGGACCGGATCGACCCATACGGCCTGCTGGAACTCACCTCGGTCGAGATGCCTCAGTTCCTCAGCGAGTTGGATCTCGTTGTCGAGCAGGCAAAAGGTGCGGGCGAGGAGCAGATCCTGAGTGCCGTACGCCGCATGGCCGCAAAATGTCGGGACAGCGAGGCCCTGTGCCTCCGCTTCCTCGGTGATTAGCCCATCGACATCGACCCAGGTCCGCCGCGCCGGCCGGAGCCGCCGGCAGGCCGAGTGTGGCGACCTGCGCAGCGCAGGTTCTGAAGGAACTGTTTCGGCGACGTCGGGCGCAGGCCCCTGCCGTGATCTACGCATCACGAGTCGATCCCCCGGCGCTGGCCTGGGTCCGCGTTCCCGGCATGGTGTCCCGGCCCCTGTGGTGAACCGTCACGCCAGCTCCGAGTCAGGATTGAACAGCTCACTGGCAGACGTGCTGCTCAGGCACGTTCCGGGGTTCTCAGCCTGCGGCGCGAAGCCTCCTGGGACACTGAGCGTGTGCGACAGGCGTTCGCTCATGAGGCAGTCCTCGTCATGGAGCCGGGGGCAGATCTGCGGGCCCCGGGGGCAGCGATCACGGCGGCGTTGTGCGGAAGCTGGGATCATGAGCCGCCGTGCCCGCTGGCGCCGCACCACAGTCACGCGGACTGGGTCGATGGCGAGTTGCGTTTGCGAATCTTGTTCGCTGTCGAGCCCGACAGGGAACATGTCGTCCGCCAACGCATCGACCTGGCGCTGTCCAGCGGCGTGCTGCGGGGCCCGGACGACACCACCACTCGGTGGCGGCTGCGCAGCAGTCGACACAGCGACGTCTCAACGAAGGAAACTGACCACGCTGAGCGCCTGATCCGAGATTGAACCACTTGAATGCTCGTCGCACGGCTCGCTCCTCACACGACAGGACCGCCCTGAGGGGCGGGTGAAGTGGCCCGACGGCGACTGGGAATCTGTCCCGCTCGACAATCAGGCTGGCTGGCTACATGCTGACGGACGGCCCGCCTGCCAGGGGTCGAGGTGGAGCGGGCGGCGGCAGTGGTAGACCAGGGCCGGCGGCAGGTTGGTCCAGACGGTCCGGCCCACGGTCACCTCGTCGAAGGCCCTGGTCAGCAGCGAGTGGAAGCGGCGCGCCGGGCGGGTCGGCAGCGCGTGCCGGTACGCGAAGGTGGTGAACACTCCGCCAGCGCCGAGCGACCCGACGACGGCGTCGAGGATCGCCCGCTGCCGCCCGGCGGGAAAGGCGGCCCACGGCAGCCCGCTGATCACCACGTCGGCGGACACCAGCTGGCGTTCCGCCAGCAACTCCCCGAGGGTGGCGGCGTCGGCGCGTACCACCTCGATGGTGGGGTGCCGACGGGTCAGGCCGGTGGCGAACGTCGGATTGAGTTCGACCGCCAGGTGGTGGCCGCGGCCGGCCAGCCGTTCCTGGATGGTCCGGGTGAATGCCCCGGTCCCCGGCCCGAGTTCGACCACCAGGGGATGCCCCACCCGCGGTACCGCGGCGGTGATGTCCCGGGCGAGCGTGGGCCCGCTGGGCAACACCGCGCCGGTGGTGAGCGGGTGTCGGATGAACTGGGCGAGGAAGGTCGGCGCGTCGCTGGTCACGCCGGTTGACGCTAGGTGCGGGACGGCGGGGCGGGGCTCGTGCCGACGGTCGACGTATCGGCCACCTGGAGGAGGCATGGCGGCCGATGGGAGGGCCGGCGGGGGCGCCGGCCCTCCGTATGGTTGGCCAGGTGATGGGTGGGCGACGCGGCTGGTGGCGGGAGCTGCTGCTCGGGCTGGTCACGGCTGGCCTCGGGCTGGCCAGCACCTGGCTCGCCCGGCGCGGGGTGGCCCGCGAGGAGTGGGCGGGGGTCGTCGCGGTTCTCGCCGGGTTCGCCCTGGTGGCCGTACGGCGGTGGCCCTGGCCGGTGCTGTTCGCGGAGTCGGCGCTGCTGCTCGTCGCCGACGCGGTGGCGCCGGCCGGGGCGGGCACCGCGCAGCTCGCCGCGGCGGTCGCGCTGGGCTACGTCGCGTACTGGTGCGGCCGGGCCTCGACGGCGGCGGCGTACGTCCTCTTCCTCGGGGTGACGCTGGTTGACGTCCTGCACCAGGGCGACGCCGGGGTCCTCTCCGGCGGTACGGGGGTGATCCGCCTGATCATGCTGGCCGGGGTCGTTGCCGCGCCGGTGGCGTTCGGTCGGTACCTGCGCGGGGTGCGGCACGCCGCGGTGGCGGCCGAGGAGCGTGCCCGGGAGGTGGAGGAGCGCCGGGCGGCGGAGACGCGGGCGGCCCGGCTCGCCGAGCGGGGGGCCATCGCCCGGGACCTACATGACATCGTGGCCCACCACATCGCGGCGATCGCCCTGCGCGCCGGCGCGGCGCGGTACGCCGTGCAGCACACGGGCCGGACCGAGGAGGCGGTCTCCGCCCTCGGCGAGCTGCGCGACACGGCCGGGCTGGTGCTGGACGAGCTGCGGGAGCTGCTGGAGGTGCTCCGGGACCCGGAGGCGGTCGAGCCGGCCGACCCGCAGGTGGAGCCGGCGCAGGTGATCCGGGACGCCGCCCGACGGCTACGGGAGGTGGGCGTCACGGTCCAGGTGGGCGACCCGGCCGCGCTGGACCGGGTGCCTCTGGTGGTGGGGACGACGGCCGCGCGGGTGGTGCGGGAGGCGCTGACCAACACCCTCAAACATGCCGGGCCCGGGGCGATCGCCTCGGTGGACGTCCGGGTGGTCGACGGTGCGCTGCTGCTGGAGGTGCTGGACAGCGGGCCGGTGAGGCGGCGTCCCGTGCTGCCGGCGTCCGGGTACGGGTTGAACGGGATGCGGGAGCGCGTCGGCCTGCTCGGCGGCACGCTCGCCGCGACGGCCACGGACGGCGGTGGCTGGCGGGTGCGGGCCCGGCTACCGATCAGGGAGAACACGTGATCAGGGTGCTCGTGGTGGACGACCAGACGCTCGTCCGGGCCGGGGTCGGTCTGCTGCTGCGGACGGCCGGTGGCTTCGAGGTGGTGGGTGAGGCGGGGGACGGCCACGAGGCGGTCCGCCTCGCCGAACGGCTGCGGCCGGACGTGATCCTCATGGACCTGCGGATGCCCCGGATGGACGGCATCGAGGCGACCCGGCGGATCCTGGACCGGCAGCCGTCCGCCCGGGTGGTGGCGCTGACCACGTTCGCCGACGACGTCAACGTGTACGGCGTGCTCGGCGCGGGCGCGATCGGCTACCTGGTGAAGGACGGCGCCCCGGAGGAACTGGTGGACGCGGTACGCCGGGCGGCGCGGGGGGAGGCGCTGCTGGCGCCGCCGGTGCTGGCCCGGGTCCTGCGCCGGGCGCTCGCCGCCCACGACCGGGAACGCGAGCCCGACCGGTCGGCGGCGGCGCTGCGGCTGCTCAGCGCCCGGGAGCGGGAGGTCCTGGCCCTGGTCGGCGCTGGGCTGTCGAACGCGGAGATCGGCGCGCGGCTGCACCTGGGGGTGACCACCGTCAAGACGCACGTGTCCGCGGCGATGGAAAAGCTGGTGCTGCGCAACCGGGTGCAGGCGGCGGTGCTGGCGCACCGGCTCGGCCTGGTCGACGACGACTTCAACCCCGTGCCGGGTGCGGGGGGACCCTAAGGGAGACGGCCGGCCACCCGGAGGGCCCGCAGCGGGCGCCGGGAGGACCGGCGACGCCGCCCCGGCGCGGCACGCTGGTCGGCGTGGCTCTCCTGGGCTCCCTGCTGGAGCGGCTGGTGTCAGGCCACAGGATGCCGATCACCGGTGGTTGGGGACCGACGGCTTGGGGTGGTCGTCACCGTGGGGCGCTCAGGTTCCGGTATCCGGGGTGCACGTGTGGGACGAGTCCCTGCTGGTCGGCGATCCGCTGCAGCAGGCTGGCGAGTTGGGAGCGCTCGTCGGTGCTGAGGGCGGCGCAGAGGTCGTCTTCGTGGGCGGTGGCGATGGACCGCATCCGCATCAGCACCTGCTCGCCATCGGTGGTGAGGTGCAGCGCGTGGTGGCGGCGGTCGGTCTCGGCGGACCGCCGCTCGACAAGCCCCTTGCGCTCGAGGCTGTCGACGAGTGCGACCACCCGGCTCGGTACGACGCCGAGGTCCGTCGCGAGCGACCGCTGGCTTCGCCCGGGCTGGCTGGCGATCATGCGCAGCAGCCCGACGTCGGCCGGGGTCAACCCGAGTTCCTTCACCCGTTGGGCGAAGCGCTCGGCTGCGTGTGCGCCGAGCTGAGCCAGCAGGAACGCCGCTCCGGTGGGGCCGGCTTGCCGTCGTGAGGTCACCCGGATATGTTACACCCAGTGAGTGGTTCACCCGGCTGAACTGTTCACCCGCGAGAAGGGAGATCTGGAATGCCAGCCACCCGTTATCCCGATCTGGCCGGCAGGGTTGCGCTCGTCACCGGCGGTTCACGCGGCATCGGCGCGGCAACCTGCCGCGCCTTGGCCGCCAACGGCGTGCGGGTCGCCGTCAACGGCCGGGACGAGGCGGCGCTCGCCGGCGTCGTGGCCCGCATCGCCGCCGACGGCGGGCAGGCCATCGCCGTGCCCGGTGACGTCACCGACGCCACCACCGTGCGCCGCATCCGCGAGCAGGTGGAGGCCGCCTTCGGTCCGGTCGACATCCTCGCCACCGTCGCCGGCGGGCAGGGCCGACCCGTACCTACCGTCGCCCTCGACGCCCAGCGGTGGCGCGCGACGGTGGAGTCGGAACTGACCTCGACCTTTCTCGCCGTGCACGAGGTGCTGCCCGGCATGGTCCGCCACCGACGCGGCGCGATCATCACCATGGCCTCCAGCGCTGGACGCCAACCAAGCCCTGCCAACGCCGCGTACGCGGCCGCGAAGGCCGGTGTCGTCATGTTCACCCGACACCTCGCCAACGAGGTCGCCCAGCATGCCGTCCGGGTCAACTGCCTGGCCCCGTCCGCTGTCCGCAACGACCGTATGGAGCAAGCAATGAGCATTCAGCAGCTCGACGAACTGGCCCGACACTTCCCGCTGGGGCGCATCGGCGAGCCCGACGACGTCGCCGAGGCGATGCTGTTCCTGGCATCCGACGCTTCGTCCTGGATCACCGGCGTCACCCTCGACCTGACCGGCGGGCGGGTGATCGCATGACCACCACAAACGCAACCCCGCGCCGCCGCCACCAGAGCGGGCCACCGCTCGGCGTCCTCGCCGTCGTGTCCACGGCCCTGTTCATGGCCAGCCTCGTCCTCGGCACCCTGCTCGCCGGCGGCAAACCCTACCCGTCGCCGTACGGCCCCGCAGCCGACATCCTGGCGTACTTCCGCGATCATCAGCCCGCAGTGCAGGTCGGCGCGGCGCTGCAGTTCGCCGCCGCCATCCCGCTGGCCATCTACGCCGCGACCGCGTCCGCGCGCCTGCACCAACTCGGCGTCCGGGCACCCGGCGCGACCATCGCGCTCGTCGGCGGAACTCTCTCCGCCGGATTCCTCGCCCTCTGCGGCCTGCTCGGCTGGGTCACCTCCCAACCCGAGGTGCTCGACGAACCGGCCCTCGTACGCGGTCTGCACCACCTCACCTTCGCCACCGGCGGCGTCGGGCACGTGGTGCCGCTGGGTCTGCTGATCGCCGGCGTGGCCGTGCCCGGCCTCCTCGCCCGGCTACTGCCACGCTGGCTTGCCTGGTCAGGCCTGATCATCGCCGCCGTCGCCGAAATCGCCACCCTGAGCCTGCTCATCGACGACGCGGCCATCCTCCTACCGATCGCCCGCTTCACCGGCCTCGCCTGGCTGATCACCGCAGGCTTCCGCCTGCCCCGGCAACGACCGTCCAGAGCCGAGAACGTCAGAGGCTGAACCTGCCGGCTGTTGGAAAGGGCCCGGCGGTGGCCAGCCTGGCCGCCGCCGGGTCCGCCCTCGCCCTGGCCTTCGGCAATGATCGCAGGGCGGCATCCTGGCCGCGGCAGGCGGTTCCGACGCGCGGATGGGCGCGTCGTCAGAGCCGGGCCGAGCGGGTCGGCTCGGCGAGGGGCCGACCGACCCGGAACACCGCGAGCGGCTGGCCATTCACCCGTTCCGCGAGCCGGGCGGCGGTCACCGGACAGTCGATGAGCTGGCTGAGCGGATGGACCGCCAGGCCGTGCCTGGCGAGGGCCAGCCACGTGCGCAGGAGACGACGTCCCGCAGCGATGCGATCGTCGCCGTCCGCCAGCATGACCAGGATGCTGCCGTCGTACCGCAGCAGGCTCCGGCCGCTGACGGCCAGTAGCGCCGCGAGGCCCAACCGGCGGGTGACGGGGTACGCGCGCAGCGAGGCGGCCAGGAACCGCGCCTCGAACCGGGACAGGACGAGAGCCCGATCGGTGAGTCCGTCGAGGTGGTAGCGCGGATGGCGTGGGTCGAGGCGCAGCCAGTCGCGTAGCTCGGCCGCGACGGCCGGGGTGCCGAACAGCCAGCGGTCGGCGACCACCAATTCGCGCGCGAGATCCTGGGCGGGAAGGTGGACGAGGCCGGGTTCGAGGTCGGCGAGCACGGCCGGGTCGACGGGCCCGGTCGCGTACCGCCCACGGGCGACCCGGCGGGACTCGATGTCCATGATCGTGAACGGGGTTGCGTACCTGTGCGGTGCGGCGACCAGGCGGGGGCCGGGCGCCGCGGCGACGTTGAGGCCGAGGTCGGCGGCGACGATGAGGCACGTCTCGACGAACGCGCCGATTCCGAGGCCGAGGTCGCGTCCGGTCGGGTCAGACTCCGGCAAGGAGCGGGACTGATCGACGTTGATGACGATCTCGTCGGCGTGGTACTCCGGCAGCCATGGCTGTGTGTTGTGTGCGCTCGGCGCCCTGCGGCAGGTCGCCTCGTACGCCCGCAACTGCTCGACCCACGTCATCCTGACCGCTTTTCGTAGAATGTGTACCCGTGCAGCGGTCGCCCGCCGGCCCGCCGGTACTGGGCTGCCGAGGCGGTGTTCTCCCGCTCGACGAAGGTGCTGCGCAGTGTCCGGTACCCGCCGGCAGCGAGGTTGCGGTGCAACTCCCGAGACAGCAGCGTCAGGTACCCCTTGCCCTGTTCCTCGGGCACGGTCCCCTTGATGATGAGCACTGCGTCGCGCCGGTACCGGGCGCGGGTCGCCAGCAGGCGAAGCTGATTGAGCACGCCGAGCCGGCCACCGACCTTCATGAGGAACTCGGAGATGTCCGGGACGGTCACCACGAACGCGATTGGCCGGCCGGCCTTCTCCAGCCAGAGCAGCAACGCCTCGTCGAGCAGGTAGGCGAGGCCGTGGGTCTGCTCGGCCAGTTGTTCGGAGGAGATCTCGGTGTAGTAGCCGAGCTGCGCGAAGCTGGCGTTGAGCAGCTGCCGCAGGATCGGCAGTTGCTCGCGGAAGTGCCGCCGCGAGCCGTGCCGGATGATGAGCCGCTCCGCGGGGATTCGGGTGTCGTCAAAGGTGAACCCGTGGTCACGGTCGGTGCTGACCGGAGCGCCAGCGGGAGTCGAGCCGGCCCCGGAGTCCCGGCCGTCAAGATCGACCAGCCAGGTGTCGGCCTCGAAGCGGCGCTGGAAGCCGTGCCGCTCATACATCGCCGGGTAGTAGGCGGGGTTCCAGGGTGAGTCCACGAAGCCACGCTCGGCGAAGCCGGAGGTGATCACCCCGCCGGTCTGGTTGGGCAGCAGCGCGACCGGCCCGAACAGCGGCCGGCCGTCGGCCCTGGCCTCGACCGTGTCCATGATGGCGGCGAAGACGGCGTCGTCGTCGACGAACTCGGTGTGCCCGAACAGTTGCCGCGGGCCGACCTTTGCGTCGAAGGCGGTGCTGCGGTGCACGCTGGTCCGCCCGACCACCGCGCCGCGTCCGTCGCGGATCAGGAACAGTTCGGCGGTACGGCGGTGTGCGGCGATCACCGACGACAGCAGGGGAACGTACCGGTTGGTCGGGTGCAGCCGAAGCGGGAGGTCGATGAACGCACGCAGGTCGGCCCGCGTTTTCACGGTGGACACTCTCATGCGCGGTGCACCGGCGGGCCGGCCGTCTCGGTGGACAGCGGGGTGAACGTCTGGATGTGCGCCATGCCGTCGGCCTCGGCACGCCAGACGCCGTTGGTGTAGCCCTCGGGCTCGGCGTTGTACAGCCGGATGTAGCCGCCGGTCGCGTTCTGCGTGCCGTGGTCGGTCACCCAGCACATGAGGTCGCGGTGGTGGCGGCTGCGCGCGAACTTCAGCAGCGCGTCGCGGTCGCTGAAGAACGCGATGGTGCCGAGCGTGAACGGAAACTGGTAGTACACCGTATGCCACCGGTATCCGTTCATCCGTTTCATCTGCTTGACCATCTTGAACCAGGTGCGGGTGAGGGTGAGGATCGAGCGCGGCCCACGGTATCGGGTGGCGCCGACGAACATGGCGGTCGCTTGACCAACCGGCGGCGCGGCGGAAAAGTCGGAGGTCCTCACATCGTCGCACCCTTCACCAGGTACACATTCTTGATCTTGGAGGTTGCGCCGGCGAACGGGCCGGTGCCGTAGTCATGAACCCTCACCCGCAGGTCGGCTGCGGACGGGTCCTCAACGAGGGACTCGGCGAAGTCCCGGCTGACCTCGGCGAGGTAGCGCAGCACCCCGCCGCGGCAGGTTTCGACGAGGGCCAGCCGCTCGTCGGGGCCGAGCGCGAGATCCTCGCGCAGCTGCAGGTTGATGACCGGCCGGCTCTCCAGGTCCGCATGCTCCTCCAGCTCCAGGCAGAAGCTGTGCAGCAGGTGAGCGAGGGGATTGCCGGCGTAGAGCCCGTACTCGACGTCCTGGGGGTAGATGTTGGCACCCATGTAGGAGACCGTGCTGTCCTTGCGGCCGAACAGGAACAGCAGCGGCAGTTGCATCCGGTCGGTCCGTCCGGCGCGTTCGGCGTCCGAACGCGCGGCCGGGTCCCCGATCGCGGCCAGCACATCCGGGTACGCGATCAGCCGGCCCTCGTCGCCGATGTTGTAGCGGACCTTCGGGTTGAGCACCGCCGTCGAGTTGATCGTGCAGAGCACCTCGTGGTCGGCGTTGGTCTCCAGATACGTCTCGAGCGGGTTGTACTGGAAGATCATCGGCAGTCGGTGCTCGTCGGGGCCGAGCAGGGCGGTCCGCAGGGCGACGTCGGTGCGTAGCCGGCGGCGGACCCAGACGGTGAAGTCGGTCTCCCCGGCGATACCGATGGTGAGGTCGCTGGCGCCGTAGCCGGAGCGTACCTTGAGGAAGCGCTCCTCCAGATAGTCACGCAGCGCCTCGGTCATCCCCTCCCCGCCGACCAGACCGCTGATGCGGTACTCCCCCCACGGGAAGCCCTCGGCGTCGAGCTTGTCGCGCAGATGCTTGAGGAACGGCGGGTACGCGGTGACGATGTACTCGAACCCGGGCCCGAAGTACCGCAACGTGTCCGCGATCTTCTGCAGGTCCGGGCCCGTGTTCTTCACCATCGCGATCTTGGACATGGCGATGCCGGTGTTGGTGCCCGTGGCCCAGGCGCCCATGGAGTACGCGTTGATGACGAACCGCCGTTTCGACGGAAACACCATGGTCGCGTAGCCGGCCAGGTTCTTGTGGACCGAGCGCAGTTCGCGGCGGCTGCGGATCCAGTTGAACGGCTGACCGGACGATCCCGAGGACTCGTCGACGACGCTGCCGGCGATCTCGATCTCACCGTGCCAGCAGCGCTGGGCCTCCGGGTATGCCTTCACGTACGACTGCTTGTCTGTCGGCGGGTACGACGACAGGTCGAACCAGCGAAACCGCCATTGGTTGCGGCGCAGGAAGTCGCCGTACGCGGGCACGTCGATCGCGGCGAACTGACAGGTCATCCACGCGTGCAGCCGAGCGAAGCGACCCATGTACGGACGGTAGTTCCGCGCCATGAGCCGCCACACCGCCGGATGAATCTGGTGCAGCGTGTAGAGCCAGGTCAATGCGAAGCTCGTGAACCGCAGCGTCCCCTGGCGCAGGAAGGTCATCACCACGCGTCCACGATAGGAGTCTCCGCAAGTCCCTCACCTGGTCACGGATACTCAACCGCCCTGGGCACCCCAACTCAACGACCTCCTGCCAGGCCCGTCAGCTCGGCCTGCCAGGCCCCACCCACCCGGTCGCGTCTACGTGGCCGTGACAGACATGGTCGGCTCCGCCGGGACGGCCATGACTGGCCCCACCATGAGATCGACCATACTCATGGTGACACCCTCCGTTACGCAGGGAAGTGCAGTGGCTACAGTCCCAGGTTGCGAACGCTCGCTTCGCGTGCCAGATGCGGATATCTGATCAAGGAATCTGCAGGACGGGCCGCACCGGAGTCTCCCCGGTGAGGCCGCCGTCGTAGAGGGCCTCCGCCAGGTCTGGGTCGCGATAGGCGGTGGCGAGGGTGAGCCAGGTCAGAAAGCTGCCGTAGCCACCGCACAGTGCCGCGCCGCCGTCCCCGCCGCACAGGACCGCTGGGTCGGTGGTGAACTCGGCCCGGTACGGGTCGTCTCCGATGACCAGGCCGAACAGGTTCGGTTCTTGGATGAGGGGCACGTCGCCGTAGGGTTCGCCCTCGGGATACTCGTCGCCCCAGCGGAACAGGCCGGTGGCCCCGGCTGCGCAGGCGTACTCCCATTCGTCGGGAGTTGGCGGCCGCAGGCCGCGGCGCTCGAGTCCGGCCATCAGCCAGGCGTGGTCGTACTCCTCGTCGCTGTCGTCGAGGTCGGCCTCGTCGTCGGCCGCCAGCAGCGCGTCGGTTTCCTCGGAGCGAACCGCGACGAGCCGGGCCGGTAGAAACACGTGGCGCGGCGGCGAGGTGGCCTCGGCTACGAAACGGTTGAGCGGCCTGGTGAGGTCGTACTGTGCGGTGGCCGTAGCGAAGTCGGTGAGCTGCCGGGCGCTGGGAACGAAGCGGTCGGCGTCATGGCCGAGCTGTACGGTGCCGCCTGGCACCAAGGCGTAGCGGATGCCGTCGCGATCGAAAAATGCGACCCGCCCGGTCCGGCCGGCGTACGCATGCGGACCTATGCCGGCGAGGCGGACCTCGGCGCTACGCGCGATGGCAGCGGCGGTACGGCCGGCGGCCTCGTCGGACAGGTCCAACCAAGCAGACAACGTGAGATCGGCGTGCGACACGTGGGCATTATGCCGGCAGGCCACCTGCCGATCTCGCGGCCTACGTCCGTATGCGTTGCGATCCGGTCATGATGACGGAACTCGGCGGCCCACAGCCGCGTGAACGCATTCCAGGTCAGCTCCAGCGTGACCTTGAAACGGTTTCCGAGGGCAGTGCCTGGATCAAGATGGTCATTCCCGATGACTCGATGCAGGTGGCGGGAACGGTGACGCTATACGTCCACGACGGCAGCTCCGAGATCGGCTGGATGGTCCTACCGGAGTTCCGGGGCAGAGGCTTGGCGAGTGAAGCCATTCGTGTCGTACTTGGCCTTGCCCGAGCGGACGGCCGTTGGGGACTGATCCACGCGTTTCCGAGCAGGACGAACGCAGCATCTAGCGCAGTCTGCCGCTCGGCCGGCTTCTCGCTTGCCGGCGAGGAGGAAACGACCTTCGCCGGGCGCACGTTCCAAACCAACCATTGGGTGGTCGATTCGTCTGCCCCCGCCTGACCGGCCAGCCCGGCAGTTCCCGCAGAAGTTGGTGC
This sequence comes from Micromonospora sp. NPDC048040, assembly GCF_055587185.1. Taxonomy (NCBI): domain Bacteria; kingdom Bacillati; phylum Actinomycetota; class Actinomycetes; order Micromonosporales; family Micromonosporaceae; genus Micromonospora; species Micromonospora sp. NPDC048040. Next base: position 12,472 of record NZ_JBVJGT010000055.1, read on the forward strand.
CCAGTCTGTCCAGAACGGCGTGGCGGCTCCGTCTCAGAGATGGATGCGGTCACCGTGGCCGCACAAGGCAAGGGAGACCCTGCCTGACGATCCAGCGGATGGACAATCGCTTCAGGCCGGGATGGGATGTTTCTCGGTGGAGCGGAGAGCGGCGACTGCGATGAGGATCAGGGCTCCGCCCAGAAGGGCGGGCCAGGGCAGGCGCTCGCCGAGAAGAGCGGCGGCGAGCAGGGCCGCGGATACCGGTTCGAGCAGTGTCGCCACGGTTGCCACGGATCCGGAGGTGGTGCGCAGGCCGGCGTAGAGCAGGCCGTAGGCCAAGGCCATGGTGGCGATGCCGAGGTAGGCCAGCAGGCCCAGAGACGCTGCGCTCGTCCCGATCAGGGGGTCGTCACCCATTGCGGCGACCAGCAGGAAAGGAGCGAGCGCGACGGCGCCGACAGTTGTGGTGCAGGTGGTCAACGCCACGGGATCGGTTCGTTGCGCGATGGTGTGTCCCAGAACCGTCGTCGCCGCGTATGTCGCCCCGGCGGTCACGGCAAGAAGGAGACCAAGGTACGGCGAGTCACCCGGCCCTGCTGATCCGTGGCCCGCCGTCGCGCTGATGAGTACCAGCCCGGTCAGCGCGGCGGCCAGCACCCCTGCCTCCCGAGCTGAGGGCCGGGTGCGGGCATGCAGATGTTCCCAGACCGCGGCCAGGATCGGAGCAAGGCCCAAGGAGACCACGGTGGCCACGCTGACCCCGACCATCAGCACCGAGACGAAGTAGAGGCCCTGATAGGCGGCGGTGCCGCAGCCCACCAGCACGGCCATACCCGGGTGATCGCGCACCGTTGCTCGCACCACTGAGGCGCGGCGTGTCACGACGGCGAACCCGATCAGCGCGACCGCCGCGAGCAGCATCCTCCAAGCGCTGACGGTCATCGCACCGAGTCCGTCACGTTCGTGGAGCACGGTGACCGCCAGGCCACCGGTTCCCCACAGCACTCCGGCGGCGCAGACCTGAAGCAGGCCTGTCCGGGATCCTCGTTGCGTCATGGTTGGTCGTCCTCGGACAGGACAGCCTCGGCGGCGGGGTCTTGCCATGAGATGTGAACGCCTTTGAACCGCACTGGCCGATTGACGGCGGACCGAGCCCGTCTGGTGGCGACCCGACGCGCCGGCAGCATGCAGTCGGATACCACCGCCGGCTGGTCCGGCGCGAGCCAGAAGGGCTCTCCGCCATTGTGACGGTCGCCCGTGGGCACCTCGTCCAAAGCCATTCCGCCAGGTTAGGCGAGGCTTCGCCCAGACTGCCGCGAGACCGTACGCCGACACAGGGAACACGTCGAGAAGCTGCTGGCAGGGCACCTCGAACAACTACTACCCAGACGCGCCTGCGGCACGCCCGGACCATCGCAGCGCGCCCCAGCGATGTCTCTGCCTTCGGCTATCGTCGTCAGGTGCCCGCTGCTCGCACCGCCACGGCCGCCCTTGTCGCCCTCACGGTCGTCGACGTCTTCCACACCATCGTCGCCCTCGCAGTGTACGAGCACCGGATCGGCGTAGTGACCCACGACGGGTCCGGCGCGGTGGACATGCTTGACACCGTCGTGCCGCTTCGTGAGCTGTCGTCGGCGATGTTCTGGCTGCTGCTTCTCACGCTGCTTGCCGCCGTCGTCGGCGTCGCCAACTGGTTCGTCCGGACCCGGCGCACCAGGTTACCGGTCGCCCCCACAGCGCCGGTGGCCCGGTGGTGGATGAGCGCCATCGTCGCCGTACCCCTCAACCTGATCGCAGCCGTGCAGTTCCTGTCCGCCACCGCGAACGGGGGTGAGTACATGCGCACCGTCCAGGCAGAGACCACCCTGCTGCTGGTCGCCGCATCCGTGGCACTCGTGATCACCACGGCCGCCGGTATCCAGGTCGTTCGGCGCACCGCAGCACACCAGCAGCACACTGCCGGTGCCGCAGCCACAGCGGCGTAGTCGTCCAGTCGTCCGGGCGGGACCGGTGCTGCCGGTGCGGCGGCACGCCAGACAGCCGCTCATCGCGATGGCCACTTGACCCTGCCCGCATAATGCCGGGATGAGTGGCGATCGCGTGATGTTGGACGGCTCGCGGCCTTTCCAGGAACGCGTCCGGCACCTCCGCGATGCCTGGGTCCGGGACCGACGCGGTCACGCTTTCCTGGTCACCGGCACGGCGTTCTTCGCGGTGTACTGCTGGAGCCTGAACTACAAGATCAGCGACCCGGCGGCTCCGGCGTACGATGCCGAGCTGGCCGAGTTCGTCGCCGCCTCGTACGAACTCAATGGCGGGTCCGTCGGCTGGAACGCCATGCTCTCCCGCCGCGAGATCTGTTCCACCTGCCATGACCGATACCGGCTGGAAAACCTCGGGATCTGCACCGGCTGCATGCGACACACCTGCTACGGCTGCGGCGATCATGAATGCTGCGCCGGCGAGCTGCTTTGATCGCGAGGCTGCCGGTCAAGCGACGCGCTCCCATCGGCTGCTCAGCGTGCACGTCGGCCTTGGTGGGATCGACGGCTGTTCGGCGTACCTCAGTGGACTCCAGCATCCCCCCATGCACCGGCCCTGGCCGATCGCCCTGCTCCGAGCAGGAGACCGTACGGCGGCGCGGCGCCTCGTCCGCTGAATACGCCGTACCGATCGCCGGCCGGCTGCGGCAGAATGCCAGGCAGGCGGCTCCGGCGGCGCAGGCCGGGCGGACAGCTCCGGCCGCCCCCAGCCGCCCGATCCCTCGGGGAGGACGACCATGCCGCACCATCGCCACTCCGCCCGCCGGCAGGTCCCCGGGAGCTCGGGTCCCCCGTGCCGGGCGGCCCGACGGCCGCGCGCCTAGCTCCGGTACGCCAGGCGCTGACGGGTGAGCGTGATCCGGTGACGGGGAACTCGGTCGTGCGGCGTAGGCCGGTACCTGTCCAACAGCGGATCTCCTCCCCCAGGCTCATCGGGCGCGCCCGGGAGCTCGATCTGCTGGTGTCGACCCTGGCGACGCCGCCCGCCGCCGTGGTGTTGGAGGGAGAGGCGGGAGCCGGCAAGACCCGGCTGATCACCGAGGTACGAGCCCGGCCTGAGCTTGCGGGGCTGAGGTTCGTGCTCGGGGCGAGCCGGCGGATCCGCGAGCCGTTCCCGTTGGGCCCCATCATCGACGCGGTCCGCGGGCTCGGCACGGAGCTGGCGGAAACCCGGCTGTCGCCGCTGGCCGGCGCGCTCCGGCCGTTGCTGCCCGAGCTCGCCGAGGCACTGCCACCGGCGCCCGACCCACTGGACGACCCGGCTGCCGAGCGCCATCGGGTGTTCCGTGCGCTGGCGGAGGTGCTGGGGTCGGTGGGGCCGGTGGTGCTGGTCCTGGAGGACCTGCACTGGGCCGACGAGCAGACCCTCGACTTCACGAGCTACCTGCTGGGTGATCTGCCAGCGCAGCTGTCGGTACTCCTGACGTTCCGCAGCGAGGAGGCGGCCCCGGGCGTACGGGCGTTGACGGCACGGTTGCCGGCGTCGACGAGGCACGCGCAGGTCGTGCTGGCCCCGCTGGACGCGGGGCAGACCGGTGCGCTGGCTGCGGCCATCCTCGGGCTGGCCCGGGTCTCCGAGGAGTTCGCCGACTACCTGTGCGAGTGGGCCTCCGGGCTGCCGTTCGCGATCGAGGAGCTGCTGGCGTTGTTGCAGGCGAACGGCCAACTGGTCCGCCGGAACGGCGGCTGGGCACGCCGGGAGCTGGGTGAGCTCACCGTGCCCACCGGAGTCCGTGACCAGGTGCTCGAACGCGTGGCGCACCTGTCCGACGAGGCCAGAGCGGTTGTCGAGGCGGCGGCCGTGTTGCACACGTCCGTACCGATGTCGGTGGTGGTGGCGACCTGCCGGATACCGGCGGCGCGGGCGTTGCCGGGCCTGGAGGAGGCGCTGGAGTCGGGCCTGCTCGTCGAGCATGGCGAGTTGGTGGGGTTCCGGCACGTGCTGGCCGCGCAGGCGGTGGAGGGGGCGTTGCCCGGCCCGCGCCGGCAGCAGTTGCACGGCCGGGCGGCGGCCGCGCTCGGCGCGCTCGATCCGGTACCGCTGGGGCAGCGGGCACACCACCTTCGCCACGCCCGCCTGCTGGACGAGTGGGTGCGCGCGGCCGAGCAGGCGGCGGACCAGGCGGCGGCGCTGCGGCACGACGCGGAGGCGGTCCGGCTGCTCGAAGACGTCGTACGCCATGGGCCGCTGTCCTCGCAGGAGCGTGCGCGGCTGGCGGTGAAGCTGGGCTGGGCCGCTCTTGAAATGGTGCGTACGCACGAGGTCGTCGACCTGCTCTGGGCGGTGCTCAACGAGAACGGGGCGCCGGCGATGCAGGGGGAGCTGCGTTTCCTGCTGGCCTCGGCGCTCAACGTGGCTGGCGAGGATCCATCGGTGCAGCGCACGTTGTTCGCCACCGCCATCGAACAGCTGCCGCGCCGGCCAGACCTGCGGGTGCGAGCGACGGTCGCGGTCGGGTTGCTGACCGCGTCCATCGGCACGGTCACCCGGGGTCGAGGCTGGCTCTACCGTGCGCTGGAGCTGCTCGCGGAGGTCCACGACCCGATGGTCGGGGTGTTCGTGCTGGGCAAGGTCGGGATGGGGCTGGTGACCCTCGGCGACCCCCGCTGGCGACAGGTGCTCGACCGCATCGAAGCGGCCACCGGGAGCTCACCCCAGTCGCTGGCCGAGGTCAACGCGTACTTTTCGGTCGGCACCCAGTGTTGCTACTTCGGGCACCACGAGGTCGGGCAGCGGCTGCTGACGACTGCCCTGACGGGAGCGGTCAGGTGCGGCAGCCGCCGGCTGGAGCTGCTCACCCGGTCGGCGCTGGTCCTGCTGCACTATCTCCGGGGCACCTGGGACGCGCTGACCGACGGCACCGACGCCCTGCTCGACGCCCTGTCCGACTACCCGCTCGGCCGGATCGAAGCCGAGCTGGCGCTGGGTGGCCTGGCCCTCGGTCACGGCCACCTCGACGACGCCCGACACCGGCTCGCCAGTGCCCGGCAACTGGCCGAGGATCTGGGCCTGGTGGAGTCGCTGGCATTCCCGGCGAGTGGTTTGGCCCGCATCGCGCTCGCCCGGGGGGACGTCGACGCCGCGTTGACCGCGACGCAACGATGTCTCACGGTGTTGACCGGCAAGGAGGCGTGGGCGGCCGCGGCGCCGGTGCTACCGGCCGCCACGGAGGCACTGGTCGCCGCGGGCCAGCTGACCGACGCCGACGTCCTGCTGACCGACTACGAACACCGGCTGGGTGACCTGGACGTCTCCATCGCCCCGGCCGCTCTCCAACACGCCCGGGGCCTGCTGGAGACGGCTGCCGGCAACCCGCCACGGGCGGCCCGCCACCTCGTCGAGGCGGCTCACCACTACGACCGGCTGCCCTACCCCTACCAGGCGGCCCAGGCACGGGAGCAGGCGGCGTTGGCGCTGCTCGGTGCGGGTGACCAGGAGGCCGGTGCCGCCGAGCTGTCGGCGGCCCTGGCCACGTATCAGCGCCTGGGCGCCACCTGGGACCACGCCCGCGCGATCGGCGCGGCTCGGCAACGGGGCCTGTCGCTGCCGGGTCGCCGCCGGACCGGGCGGCCCAGCTACGGCAACGAGCTGTCACCGCGGGAGCGGGAGGTGGCCGAGTTGGCCGCCGCGGGTCGCACGAACAAGGAGATCGCCGCAGAGCTGTTCCTCTCCGTATACACCGTCGAGCAGCACATCACGTCCGTCCTGCGGAAGCTGCACATCCGTTCCCGAGCGGCCATCGCGAGCCGGTTGAGCTGAGTGGCAAGCCGTTAGTTGCCGGGTTTCCGGGATTGTTCCCCGTGCTGCCTCGCGGCCAGGCTGCTGCCATGCATCATCCTGAGCCCGACGAGACCCCTGGACCGTCCGGATCTCCCAACGAACCAGCGTCACCTGCCGGTGCGGTACGGCCGGCTGCGGGCGCACCGCCGAGCCCGGCCGAGGACGAGAACGCACCGGCGGGCGAGACGGCGGAGGGGACCCGGCACGAGGGCGGATGGCGGTCGGTATGAGCCCTTCCGCCGCTACGGACTCAGGCCCGACAAGGGACAGCGGGCGAGACCGCACCGCGCGAGGACAGAGGAGAGTTCCTTGAAAGGATTGGCGACGGGTTCCCCGACGCTCGTGAGCGCCCCTCGGCGGCGAAGGCTCCGACTGGGTGCCGTCCTGGTCACGGCCATGCTGCTCGTCCTGGGGATGCCAGGAACGGCGGTAGCCGCACCCACCCGGACGGCATCGGTCGAGCCGGCGCTGCACACCACACTTGCCGCGGACGGTACCGCCACCTTCTGGGTGTATCTGCGGGACCGGGCCGACCTCTCCGGAGCGGCCAGGATCACTGATCGGGCCGCGCAGGGCCGGTTCGTGTACGACAGGCTGACCGGCACCGCCAGGGCCAGCCAGGCTGGTCTGGTGGCGATGCTGAAGGCCGCGGGAGCGAGCCACCAGCCGTACTGGATCGCCAACACGGTCCGGGTGACCGGCGACGCGGCGCTGCTGAAGCGGATCGCCGCCCGCCCAGAGGTCACCCAGATCACCGCCGACCAGACCTACCAGATCCCCACGCCGGAAGCAGCCGGCGAGGAATCGCAGATCATGGCCGTCGAGTGGAACATCAGCCGGGTCAACGCCCCCCAGGTGTGGCAGCAGTACGCGGTGACCGGTGAGGACATCGTGATCGGCAGCATCGACACCGGGGTGCGGTACAACCACCCGGCGCTGGTCAAGCAGTACCGGGGCAACCTGGGCAACGGCACGTTCGACCACAACTACAACTGGTGGGACCCGTCGAGCGTGTGCGGCGCCCCGTCGTTGGTGCCGTGCGACAACAACAACCACGGCACCCACACCGTGGGCACCATGGTCGGCAACGACGGCGGGGCCAACCAGATCGGGGTGGCGCCCGGGGCGAAGTGGATGGCCGCGAAGGGCTGCGAGTCCAACTCCTGCACGTCCTCCGCGCTGCTGTCCAGCGGGCAGTTCATGCTCGCCCCCACCGACCTGCGTGGAAAGAACCCGAACCCCGCGCTCCGCCCGCACATCATCAACAACTCCTGGGGTGGCGGCGCCACCACCTCCCCCTGGTACCAGCCCACCGTCCAGGCCTGGGTGGCGGCCGGGATCTTCCCCCAGTTCTCCAGCGGCAACCCGGGGTCGACGTGTGGACAGGCGGGCAACCCCGGCAACCTGCCCGAGGCGTACGCGGCCGGTGCGTTCGACGTCAACGGCGCCCTGTACGTCAACTCCGGCCGCGGCCCCTCGGCTTGGGGCGCTGACCAGGTGAAACCGAACATCGCCGCCCCGGGTGTCGCGGTGCGCTCGTCATTCGCAAATGGCGGTTACGGCGCGCTCACCGGCACGTCGATGGCTTCCCCGCACGTGGCGGGGGTGGTCGCGCTGCTCTGGTCCGCCGCGCCCGCGTTGGAGCGCGACATCGCGGCCACCCGGGCCATCCTGGACGGCTCCGCCGTGGACACCGCGGATCTCACCTGTGGCGGTACCAGCGGCAACAACAACGTGTGGGGCCAGGGCAAGCTGGACGCCCTCGCCGCCGTCACCCAGGCGCCGCGTCCGGCGAAGGGGCAGCTGACCGGCACGGTGCTCGCCGCCCCCACCAACACGCCGATCGCCGGTGCCACCATCACCATCGCCGGCTCGGTGAACCGGACCCGTACCACGGGGCCGGACGGCCGGTACGCGATCACCCTGCCCGCCGGCAGCTACACCGTGACCGCCTCGGCGTTCGGGTACCAGGCGGCGAGCGGCCCGGCGACCGTCGTCGAGGGCGGCACCGCCGCGGACTTCGCCCTGGTACCCCTGGACGGACGACGACTGAGCGTGGCGCCCCGCTCGCTGGACTTCGGCGTGACGAAGATCGGCGACACGGCCGGGCCGTTGACGGCGACGCTGACCGGCACCGGCACCGAACCGGTGACGGTCAGCGCGATCACCGGGCCGGGCGGCGGGTTCGCGCAGTCCGGCGGCACGTGTGGCGCGCTACCGGTCACGCTCTCGCACCTGCAGAGCTGCACCGTGGCGTACACGTTCACGCCCACCGTCGAAGAGCCGGCGACGGCGCCGGTGACCGTGACCAGCGACGCGGTCGACGGTCCGCACGCGATCACGCTGGAGGGCGTCGCCATCCGGGTCCCGCTGCGGGTCGACGCCGCGACACTGGCGGCCGGTGAGAACGTCCTGTTCTCCGGGTTGGTCGATCCCGCCGGCCGGTACGCGTACTTCGGTACGCAGACGTCCCCGGGTCGGGTGGTGAAGGTCGACCTGGGCACCTTCCAGCGGGTGGGTGCGATCACGCTGGCCGAGGGCGAGAACTACCTCAACTCGGCGGTGATCGACCCGGCCGGCAGGTACGCCTACCTCGGCACCGGCACCGCACCCGGCCGCATCGTGAAGATCGACCTGGCCACCTTCCAGCGGGTCGGCACGATCACGCTCGACAGCGGCGAGAACTACCTGCGGTCGGCGGTGATCGATCCGGCGGGGGCATACGCCTACTTCGGCACCGGCACCGCGCCGGGACGGGTGGTCAAGATCGACCTGAACACCTTCCAGCGGGTGGACGCGGCCACGCTGAGCAGCGGCGTGGACAACCTGCGCTCCGCCGTGATCGATCCGGCGGGTGGGTACGCCTACTTCGGCACCGGCACCGCGCCCGGGCTCGTGGTGAAGGTCGACCTGACGACGATGGCTGAGGTCGGGGTGATCGCGATGGTGAGCGAGAGTCTCTTCTACTCGGCGGTGATCGACCCGGCGGGCAGGTACGCCTACTTCGGCACCGGCACGTCACCGGGACGCATCGTGAAGATCGACCTGGCCGGCTTCCAGCGGGTCGAGGCGATCGAACTCGCGACCGGCGAGAACTCGCTGCTGACGGCGGCGATCGACCCGGCCGGTCGGTACGCCTACTTCGGCACCGGCACCGCACCCGGCGGGGTCGTGAAGATCGAGCTCGGCGGCTTCCAGCGGGTCGGTGCGGCCACGCTGGCCGACGGCGAGAACTCGCTGCTGTCCGCGGTGATCGACCCGCAGGGGGGCTTCGTCTATCTCGGCACGTTGAGCTCGCCGGGTCGGGTGGTGAAGGTGAAGGTCGACTCGGCTATCCAGCTCAGCGCCGCAACACATCGGGTGCGGGGGAACGCCTTCGTGAATCTGGCCTGGGACGGCGCCACCTCGACCAACGTCGACGTCTTCCGCGACGGCACGCTGGTCGCCACGGTGCCCAACAACGGCACGTACGCCGACGCCGTCGACGGCTCAGGCGCCGTCACGTACACCTACCGGGTGTGCCACGCCGGCACCCTGAAGTGCTCGAACAAGAGCACCGTGCGGTTCGCAGGCCAGCAGGGATGACCGGTCACATCGGCGCCCACCCCCAACGAAGGAGACAACGAGTCATGAGTACGAGTCGACTGCGACGTGCTCTGGGTGCCCTGCTGGCGCTCGGCCTCACCGGCGGCACGGTGCTGGCAGCCAGCACGGCCGCCGCCGATACGGCAGCCAGCGACAACCAGTGGACGGACAGCTCGGGTCTGACCGCGGACGCGCACGGACACCACCCGGACGGCGTTGCCGTGACGCCCACGGCGGGCGAGACCGCTTCCGCGGTGACGTCCACGGCGGCGGCCTGGTCGCTGCTCGGGCCGCCCGGTGGCGACATCTACGACACCGCCGTGTCCACTGCCGATCCGAAAATCGTGCTGGCCGGCTACGCACCGGGCGGGGGATTCAACGGAGGTCTTTACCGCTCCGGCGATGGCGGCGCCACCTGGTCCGAGGTGCCGGCGCTGCGCGGCAGGAGCGTCTTCGCCATCGAGTTCACCGCTGGCGGAACGGCCTACGTCGGCACCCAGGACGGCGTGTGGCGCAGCAACGACGGTGGCCTGACCTGGGTCGCCGGCAACCTCAACATCGGCCTCAACGACCAGGTCCTGAGCGTCGCGGTCGACCCCGTCAACCCGTCGGTGCTGTGGGCCGGGATCGCCAGTGGCCTGGGGGCCCAGAAGGTCAACCTGATGCGGTCGGCCGACGGCGGCGTGACCTGGACCAACCGGACCCCGGCGATGGGTGCCGCGCTGTCCGGCAGGGCGATCGCGATCGACCCGAACGACCCGAACACGGTGATCGTCGCGTTCGACGCCGGCCAGGTGTGGGTCACCCGGGACAGCGGGGTCACCTGGACGAAACGCTCCGCCGGCCTTCCCAACAGCCCGTTGTTCGACATCGGGTACGACGGAACGCGACTGCTGGTCGGTGGCGGCCAGCTCTTCTCGAACCAGTACCTCGGCCTCTACCAGTCGACCGACCTCGGTGTGACCTGGACCCCACTGCACAACAGCAGCTGGCCGACTCCGGTGGTCCACGGCATCGCCGTGGATCCGCACGACCAGGACACGATCCTGGTGACCACGGCCGGTACCGGTGTCCACCGCACCACCAACGGCGGCGCGACCTGGGAGATCAGCGTCGGCGGTACCGACACCCTGACCGGGCGGTCGATCCGCTTCGCGCCCGGCAACTCGCGGCAGGTCATCCTCGGCACCGACGCGCAGGCCGTCTTCCGCTCCACCGACGGCGGCACGTCGTTCGCCCAGTCGTCGAACGGCATCGCCGAGATCGACCTCCGCTCCATCCACGTCAACCCGCGTGACCCGAACGAGATGGCGATCGCCTTCCAGGGACAGAACACCGGCGGTGTCTACTCCACCGCCGACGGCGGCGCCACCTGGAAGCGGGAGCCGGTGCCGCCGACCCGGTACGGCGCCGTCCGATTCGCCCCGGACGGCACGCTCCACGCCCTCTCCAACGGCCCCACGACAGTGGCCCAGGAGGGGCTCTACCGGCGCGGAGGTGACGGGAGCTGGACCGTACTCGGCCCCGACCAGGGGGCCTACTACGAGTCTGACCTCACGACGATCCGGTTCAGCCGCACCAACCCGGACCTGATCGTCCTCGCCGGCGCCGACTTCGGGTACGCCGGCACCGAAGCCACGATCTGGCGCACGCTGGACCGCGGCCAGACCTGGGCCAAGGTCCACGAGGGACCGTCCGGCCAGGCGGCACTCGACGTCGAGATCGTGGACAACGGCACCGACCAGGAAATGATCGCGTCGATCAACGACCGGAGCGGCGCCTACGCCAGCAGTATTCTGCGCTCGGAGGACGGCGGCACGTCGTGGTTCACGTCGATGATCGGCCTGTCCGGAAGGTACATGAACCCATACCTGTGCGCGTCGTCCCACAACCCGCATGTCGTCTACCTGGCGGCCTGGACGACCTCCAGTTCCACTGGCGTGTACCGCAGCCTGGACGGCGGCGTCACGTGGGAATCCACCGGCTGGACGAGCAACGCCGCTGTTGCCGACCTGGCCTGTGACCCGGCCGACGGACGGACGCTGTACGTGTCGCTGAACACCGACCCCCGGGTCGTCCGCTCCACGGACGCCGGCACCACGTTCTCCCCGTTCGACAGCGGCATCCAAGGGGTGCGGCAACCTCGGACGCTGACCTTCGCCGGCGCGTCCCGCCTGCTGCTGGCGACCGCGAAGGGAAGCTACGCGACCAACCTCGACCGCGACACCATCACCGTCGGCACCTCGGTACGCCGGGACAGGGGCCAACTCGCGGTGGATCTGACCTGGCAGGGGGCAACCTCCGTCGACGTCGACATCTACCGCGACGGCACACTGGTCGGCACGGTGCCGAACGATGGCGCCCACACCGATCCCATCGACGTCCAAGGCCGCGGCACCGCTACGTACCAGGTGTGCCGGGCGGACAGTTCGATCTGCTCAGCCAAGACGACGGTGGCGTACGGCGGGCCACCGGCCTGAGCCGGCCGGGCCGCGAACAACCGCGTGGTGATGGCCCCCACGGGCCATCACCACGCGGGGCGGCCATCACGTACCGGGGAGCGTTTCGACCTGCGGCCCAATCATGAACAGGGAAGGCAGCGAGGGGAACGCCTGACAGCCGAGGCGACCGACGTTGAAGGTCAGGGCTTGCGGGCGACGCCGGCCCAATAGTAGGCCGCGTGCGGGTCGTCCGAGCCGGCGTCATCGGGCCGCCACGCCATGACGGGCACGATGCCCGGCTCGATCAACTCCCACCCGTCGAAGAACCGCTCCACCTCGGCGCGGGTGCGCGGCACCAGCGTCATGTGGCCCTGATTGGCGGCGGCCACCGCCGCGCCCATCTCCGAGGGGTTGAAGTCCTGGGTCGGGTGGGTGATGGCCAGGTAGCTGCCGGAGGGCAAGGCCCGCATGATGGTACGCAGCTTCTCCCCCGGCTCGTCCTCGTCGCGCAACAGCATGAGCACCGCGATGAGCGTGAGTGCCACGGGCCGGCTCAGGTCCAGCGTGTCGGTGAGGCGGTCGGCGAGGATCGTCTCCGGCCGGCGCAGGTCGGCGTGGATGTACTCACTGCGCCCCTCCTCGCTGCTAATCATCAGCGCCCGGGCGTGCGCCAGCACAATCGGATCGTTGTCTACGTACACCACCCGGGTCTCGGGCGCCAGCGCCTGGGCGACCTCGTGCAGGTTCGGCCGGGTGGGGATGCCGGTGCCGATGTCGAGAAACTGGCGGATTCCGGCCTCGGTCACCAGGTAGCGGGCCACCCGGTGGACGAACCGCCGGTTCTCGGCGGCCATCATCCGCAGGTTGGGGATCGCCTCGATCAACGCGCCGCCCACCGCCCGGTCGACGGCGAAATTGTCCTTTCCCCCGAGCCACCAATCGTAGACCCGGGCCGAGTGCGGTACGGAGACGTCCACACCGGTGGGCGGAATCTCCTCAGTACGGCTTCCGGCGTGACGCGTCACGGTCGACTCCCTCGAAGAGGCCGGGATGGACGTGCGTAGCCTAGAGGACGCCCATCCGCCCCGCGATCCGGTCCTGTTCGGAGGGTGAGCGCGCTTCCGCCGGTCAGGCCGCGAGAGTTAGGAGATGACAGCGATTGGTGCGCTGAGCGCCTGCGGCCCCATCCGGAAATCGGGATCGATCTGCGTGGTCAGGTCGACACCAGCGCGGTTGTTGGCCCAGGCCGCGGCGTTGCGCCGGTGGAACTCGTGGGCCCAACGGGTGAAAGCCGCCCAGTCCTGGAGCGTGCCGTCAACAGTGTCGCTCACGTGTCCGAGCACGGCCCGGTTGGCTGCCTCCAGCTCGTCCAGCGGCCTGACCGTGCCGCGTTCGGCGCGGCGGACGTACGCGGAGCGGCTCACCCAGGTCAGCAGGTCGGCACCGACGTGTTCGCGTAGGAACTCCACATCCGTGGTGTCCTCCACCTTGTTGCCGATCACGGACAGGGCGACGCCGTAGTCGCGGGCGTAGCCGGCGTACTGGCGGTAGACGCTGACGCTGCGCACGGTCGGTTCGCAGATCAGGAAGGTGCGGTCGAAGCGGGTGAACAGCCCCGAGGCGAAGGAGTCGGCGCCGGCGGTCATGTCCACCACCACGTACTCGCCGGGCCCGTCGAGCATGTGGTTGAGCAACAGCTCGACGGCGCCGACCTTCGAGTGGTAGCAGGCCACGCCGAGGTCGTCGGCGGTGAACTCGCCGGTCACCGCCATGCGCACCCCACCGACGGTGCGGACGCAGGCATGGTAGATCGGGTTGTCCTCCACCACTCGCAGCAGCCGAGAGCCGGAGCCTGGAGGAGTCGTCTTCACCATCTCGGCGGCGGAGGCGATGCGGGGATTGTCGCCGCGAAGGTATTCCTTGATCGCGGGTAGGTGCTCGCCCAGCGGGGTCATCGTCATGGCGACGTGGGCGGGTTCGCCGAGGGCCACCGCGAGGTGCTGGTTGATGTCGGCGTCGATGGCCAGCACGGGCCGGCCCTCCGCCCCGAGGTGGCGGGCGTACAGCGCGGCGAGCGTGGTCTTTCCGCTGCCGCCCTTGCCGACGAACGCAACCTTCATCGCTCCTGCCCCTCGCAGGCGCTAACGATAATCGTTGTCATGAGCGACACTGTAGTCGCTCGCGCCGGCGTCCGGAGGTCCACTCGCCGAGCCCGGGCACTATCACGATGAAGCGGGAGATATCGGCGCCGCGCGCGCGTCACGCCCCCTCGGCGGGCTGCGCTCCTCGGGCAGATGTCCGGGCGGGCAGGTCGAGGACATCAGCGGCCAGACGGGCGATCGTCTTCAGAGTGTGGTCACGCCCTCCCGCCGCCTCCACCATGAACAGCAGGTGCCGCACGCCGGGTAGGGCGGCGGCCAGGGTGAGCGCCTCCCGGCATCGGCGGGGGGAGCCCACCGGATGGATGTCGATCAGGCGCTCCACGTAGGCGTTCAGGTCCCGTTGCCCCGCGGGGGCGCCGTCCAGACGGACGTACTCCCGGGTTCCGGCCAGCAATGCGGGAAGGCCGGCGCGCACGGCCCGCGCTGCCTGTTCGTCGCCGTCCTCGACGTGGGCCAGGTGGGCGCTGGCGTGGGCGACGGCGTCGGGGTCGTGGCCGTGGGCGGCGGCCTCCCGCGCGTAGCGGTCGAACAGATTCCGCTTCTCGGTCAGGTCGGCGTGCAGGCCGAGCAGGAGCGGCAGGCCGTGCCGTGCGGCCAACTCAACGGTGGTGGGCGAGGTCGCGGCGATCCAGACGGTCATCCGACGGCGGGGGCGGGGCACCACCGGCACCGGCCGGAACGGGAACCGCAGGTTGCCGCCCACCGTCGGCTCCCCCGACAGCCACCGCGTCAGGATCTCCAACGAATCGCCGAAACCGTTGTCGAACCGGTCCGGACCGATGCCGAAGACCTCGAGGTCCACCCAGGGGCCTCCCCTACCGACGCCCAACCGGAACCGGCCGCCGGACAGTTCGTCGAGCAGCACCGCTTCCTCGCCGAGGGCGACCGGGTGGCGGTTCGACAGGATGCAGGCCGCGGTGCCGACGTCGATGGTGCGGGTGGCGCCCAGCAGGTGCGCGGCGAAGGTGATCGCCGAGGGGCACACGCCGTAGGAGATGAAGTGGTGCTCGGCGATCCAGACGCCGTCGTATCCGGCGGCCTCCGCCGCGCGACCGTAGTGATGGGCGTCGGTGAGGGCTTGGGCGTGGGTGCCGCCGAGTCGGTGCCCGGCGAGCAGAAACAGGTGCGTGCGTACGCCCCGTCCTGCCCGCCGGGTCACGATCGGGTCAGCAGTCACGCAGCTCGGGTGACTGGTTGAGCAGTTGGCCGCGGGTGGAGATGAAGCGGCGGTAGGTGTCGGAGTCGACGGCGGACGGGCGGAACGCCGCCACGCGGTGGCAGTTCTGGAAGGCGAGCTTGACGCCGAAGTGGCGTTCCAGGCTGGATCTGATGGCATCGCTGGCCAGGGCGCGCAGCAGTTGGCCCCGCTCCGCCTCACTCGGCGGAGGAATGACGTTGTCGGCGAACTCGGCTTCGGACGACTTCAGATCCGCCGCCACCTGGCTGACGGTTTGCCAGGCGTAGGGCAGCGAGTCGCGTACGCAGGCCACGAACGCCTCGTCGTCCACGGGTCCTGACTCGGCGGCCTGCAGCAGGCTCGGCGGCACGGTGAGAGACATGCTCCTCCTCAGACACGTTAACGGTCATGATTGTCGTTACCGTTGCAGAGTGAGCACATCATGTGACCGTCCGCGACGTCAACCACCCGGCGGCAGGGCCAGGGCAGCGAGTCGCGGCGGCTCCCCGGTTCCTCGGGTAGGCCGCGTGACCGAGCGGGAGGCTGGCGAGTTGAGCCACGGATGACCCCTGGTCGACCCACGGACGGTGAGGTGCATGGACGACGGAGAACGCGAGCAGGCGCTGCTCACCGCCCTGACCACCGAGCATTTCGTGCTTCAGACCTCGCGCAGCGCGACCGTCACCGAGTCGGTGGGCCGGGCGACCGTCTTCCTGTCGATGCTCTCCGCCGCGCTGATCGGGCTCGGTTTCGTCGCCAACAACGCCGCGCTCGTCCGGCCGTACCTCGGGGCGGTGCTGCCGACGCTGGTGATCACCGGGCTGCTCACATTTCTGCGGCTGGTGCAGAACATGGTGGAGAACGAGCTGGATCTCGCGCGGATCCAGCGAATCCGGGCGTACTACCATCGCCGGCTGGCCGGCGAGCACGACTTCTTCGCCGACGCGGTGCAGGGCGAGGACATCATGCGGGCGACCTGGGCGGCGGTCGGTAACGCGCCCCGCCGGGCGCAGCTGCTGCTGACTACGGCGGCGATGGTGGGCGCGGTGAACGCGTTGCTGGTGGGGCTCGCGGTCACGCTGCTGGCCGGGCTCGCGGGGCTGTCGACCGGGCTCGCGATCGGCGTCGGCACCGCGTTGGCTCTGCTGGCCTTCGCCGCCCAGGTCGCCTACATCAACCGTGAGTCGATCTCACAGCCCGGGTAGGGGTTACCCGGGCTGTGGCACCCACCTGCGGTGGCCTCGAACCGCATGACCGGAGGAGTCGATGCTGGGATGACGGCAGGGCGACCGATGCCCACACAGGACGACGTGCTCGGATACTTCAACACGCTGTCGAACTGGGGACGGTGGGGCGACGAGGACGAGCTCGGAACTCTGAACCACATCACCGACGACGTCCCGGCTGGCGGCGGCACGGGCCGTGCGCCACGGCAGGAGCGTGTCCTGCGCATGGGAGGTTGTCGTACCGGAAGACATGGAGCGGTCGACGACGACGTGCCCGTGCGCCGCCGACATGCCGGGTGCCGAGAACATGCCGGTTCCCGCCTTCCACGCCGATCGGCGCTGGGGCCTTTCGTCCGAGCGGCTCGGCATCACGTTCCACGGCAACACCATCACCCACGTCGACTCGCCGTGCCACATCTTCTGGGACGGCACGATGTACAACGGGCGGTCGCACTCGTTGGTCGACGCCGCAACGGGATCGGCGTGGGCGGCCGTCACGGCGGCGGCCAACGGGATCATCACGCGCGGTGTCCTGCTGGACATTGCGAGGGTCCGCGATGTGCCGTGGTTGGAACCGGGGCAGGGTGTGTTTCCCGACGATCTCGAGGAGGCCGAGCGTCGCCAGGGTGTACGGGTGCGATCCGGCGATGCGGTACTCCTGCGGACCGGCTATGGCCGCGTCCGGCACGAGGCCGGTGAGGCCAGCGGTTTCACGCGGGCCGGCTGGCACGCGTCCTGCCTGCCGTGGCTGCATGAACGCGACGTCGCGCTGATCGGCGCTGACACCCCCCAGGACGTTCAGCCGTCGGGGTACGAAGACGTGTTGATGCCGGTTCACGCCGTGAGTCTCGTCGCGATGGGTCTGTGGCTGCTCGACAACTGCGACCTGGAGGTGTGCGCGACAACGGCTGCCGAGCTCGGCCAGTGGGACTTCCACCTCGCAGTCGCGCCGGTCCGCTTCGCCGGTACGTCCGGCAGCCCGGTCAACCCGATCGCCACATTCTGACCGCGGTTCACGAGGCGGTGCGATGCCATGAACGGCCCGACCCGCACCTGAAACGCGGTCGTGGTCGGTGAGGACACGCCGTGCCGGTCGGGAACCAGGCGGCACGAACGTCTCAAGGCGTACGCGGCGCGAGGTTGAGTCGGGAGCGGTGGACAGCACGTACTGCTCGGCGAGCCAGGCCAGCAGTTGCCGGTCGCGCCGGGTCAGCCGGCGCAGGTAGGACAGGACAGTCGGTGAGCCTTGGTGGAACGCCGATGAGCCGCAATAGCTCGACGGCGTAGCCGTGGCCCGTCCCGGCGGGATCGGCCGTCCACGCAAACGGCTGGACTCCCTCTCGGCGGACAAGGCTTACCGCTCGGCCAGCAACCGCCGGGCGCTACGCGCCCGACGCCCCCACGACAGCCCGTGCAGCGGCTCTGCAGGTCGGTGAAGTCCGCCTTGGGCCGCCCTCCACGGCGCCCTCCGCCCGACGACATCGCCTGACAAACCGGCCCCGGGGGCTACCGAGGAAAGAATTCCAGTGCACAGCGATTACCGCCATGATGCGATGACCTCAATGAACGAAGCAAAGCACCCCGACTGCACCGTTCCCGACCTGCTGGCCGAGATGGAACGGAACCTTGCCGAGCACGCATGTCACCTGCACCGTCACATGCCGGGCTCGACCGTCACGGAGACGGACGACCTCCTGATCGCCGACAGCGGACTGGCCGACGACACGTTCAACATCGTCGCGGCGGCGAGGCTGCGTACGGACACCGCCCGCACCCGGGTCAGGGAGACGGTCCAGGCCCTTGCCGCCACGGGCCGGCCCTTCTCCTGGTGGGTGGGCCCTGCCTCCGCACCGGCACAACTGGCCTCATTGCTCGAGGAAGCCGGTCTCGCGGCGTCGGAGACCGAGACGGGCATGTGGACGGAACTGAACGCGGCACCACCCCGACCGCACCTTCAAGGCCTGGACATCCATCCTGTGACGAACCCCAGGCAGCTCGCCGAGTACGCGACCGTCCTCGCCGCCAACTGGGATCCGCCAGCCGCCACTGTGCGCCGCTTCTTCGCCGATGCCGCCGAGTGGGCACTCGCCCCCGGCTGCCCCGCCCGTTACCTGGTCGGCTACGTTGACGGCCACCCGGTCAGCTCGGCCGAGGTCTTCCTGCACGGGAAGGTCGCCGGGATCTACAACATCGCGACCCTGGCGGCTGACCGCCGACGCGGATACGGCGGCGCCATGACCCTGGCGACCCTTCGCACCGCCTACGACGCGGGTTATCGCACGCTGGTCCTGCAGGCGTCCTCGGACGGTGAACCCGTTTACCGCCGCCTCGGTTTCAAGCCGTGCGGCGGATTCACCGAGTACGCCGTCACGCCGTGACGTTTGTTCGGCACGCAGACGCCGAATGCGGCGCCGCTCCCTGGCCACTCCCGGAGCAAGCCCTGATCCCCTGGTTCCAGGTCGACGCTGGCGAGGTGGCCGGCGACCGACCGCTGCCCGTGCAGCCGTTCCTGCTGTGTCCCCAGGAGGCGACAGCCTGGGTCGGCACGCTGGACCTCTCCGCGGTGCAGGTCCTGCTGCCGGTTCAGGGGCTCGGCGCCCCGCCGGACAGCAGGACACCAGGTGCGCGGTGGTGGGGAACACGGGCATGGTCACTCCGATCTCGGCGATGAGTTCTTACGCCGAGCGGCGCCCGACGCCGAGGACCCCATCGAACTTGTTCGGGTGATCGCACTGTCTGTTGTGGGCGGGCAGGGTGTGGCGCTTGTGTCTGTTGATGAGATCGTCGGGTGGTGGGCGGGTCTGGATGATCTGTTGGCGCGGTTCGCGCACCGTTTCGGACGTGCGGAGCCGCGCCGGCAGGCGCTGAGATACCTGGTCGGCTGCTGTCGCCCTAGCGAGCAAGAACGGATGGACGCTGGCCGAGGGGCCGACGGCCCGGACCTTACGGTCCGGGCCGTCGGGGTGTCGCGGGGTGTCGCTGGCGTCGCGCCCGGGACAGCTTCAGCCGGGCCGGCGCCGCAACTGCCGGCGCCGCCGCGCCCTTTCCTCGGGAACGCGGAGCACGCCCGGCGCGACCCAGGTGCCCGCGTCGTCGCGAGCGCCGACGAGGGCGAGCCCGTAGAAGACGCGCGGTGCGCCATCCAGGACGAGCGACACGGTGCGGCCGGTCGCCGGCAGCTCGGTGACCTGCCCGATGGAGTCGACCTGGCGCACTGAATCAGCCTTCGCGACGGCCATGATCTCGGTCTTTGTCGGCCACGGGTCGACCCAGACCTCCGGGGCCGGGAAGTGCCACCCGCTCGGGTCGTGATCGGGGTTGAGCAGGTAGCCGTCGGCGCGGTTCCACAGCACCGCCGCCTCGCCGTCCGGAGTGTCGAAGAGCAGCCCCTTGGTCTCCGGGTCGGCGAACGTGAGCCATCCGATGAAGTCGGCCCGGTCGAGCAGCCGCGCCGCGTTCGCGTAGGCCAGGAGCGACGGCTTTGCGCTGAGGTCACGGTTCGTCAGGCCGAAGTGGTACTCGACGTTGCCCGGGTCGGCCACCTGCGGGTTGCCGAGGACGCTGTCGTGGAACTGGTACCAGCAGACCCCGCGTACCCCTTCCGCCTTGGCGAGCGCGAGGGTGAGGAAGACGTTCTCCGCCGCGTGCCGGTAGGTGTCGTTCCACCAGGCGTTCGGCCGGGTGCACGCGTACGCCTCGGTCAGCCAGATCTCCTTCTCGCCGTACTCGGCCATGAGTGCCTTGAGTTGCCGCAGGCCGCCGAGGAAGTTCCAGTAGGTTCCCGTGCTTCCCGCGTCCCAGTCGTCACCGTCCGGCACGTAGTCGGGGGTGAAGTTGCCCCGCCCCGGGTGGTAGGCGAAGGCGTCGATGAGGTCCCAGCCACCGCCTGCGTAGAAGTTCTCGAGCCACGGCTTGTCCATGCCCGCCAGGCCGTTGTTCATGATTTTGATCGGCGCCCCGATCGCGGCGGCACGATCCGCCACCGGGCGCAGCGCCTTGTCGATGTAGGCCTGTGCCGCCAGCCCGGTGTTGAACGGGCGATTGAGCTCGTTGCCAACCTCGAAGTAGCCTGCCCCCGCATCGAGCGCCGTCGCCAGGCTGGCCGCGGCCCAGGCTGCTGCCTGCTCGTCGGTGACCTCCAGGGATGGCTGGAGTTCGATGTTGTGGCGCATCCCCCGCTCGTCGAAGGCGCTCGGCGGCAGGCCCGGTCCCCCGGCATACGAGATGCGGACGACACTGACCCCGACGGCTTGCCACAGGTCGAGCAGCGCGTCGGCGGACGGCCGCTGCAGCCACGGATAGTTGGCCATGCCGAACATGCTCGATGCACCCGCCTCGTACGTGTGCGGTTCGAGCACAGCGAGATTCGTGCGGGCGAAGGCCTCGTCCCCTCCTGACGACGCCGTGACCTCACAGACGCAGATGCCTGCGGGCGGGGCCGGGAGGCGGAACGTGTGCTCCCGTGCCGCCCGCGCGGGGACGGCGATCTGCGCGACGTCCGCGGCGAGCTGCGCGCCGTTGAAGTCCCGGACCCACCACGTCAGGTTGACGACCCGGTCGCCGGCGCCGCCGTTCGCGACCAGGGCCGTCACCTCCATCGGCTCGCCTCCGGCCTGCCAGATGTTGAAGTCGCGGTTTGTCCACAGCTCGATGCCGAGGTCGCGACCGCGACCGATGGTCGCCGTCGCCGAGGGTCGGGTCGTGCTGAAGAAGAAGTCCGCCTCGCTCCGGAACGTCCCGTCACCCTGGGAAGCTCCTGGCGCGTGGACCCACGTCGAGTTCGTCCAGCCCTGTCGGGAACGCTGCAGGAGGAACATGCCGTGGAGGTTCGCCCACGTCGACACGTGCGCGACGCCCGAGGTCACCTCGTACGGGATGCCGCCCCCGCCGTCTCGCACCCACTCGGTCACCGCGACGTAGTCGTCCGGCTCCGTCGGGCTGAGGATCGCCCGGCTGAAGAGGAACCCCTCAGGCACGAGGGTCTCGGGGCCCGAGATGTGCCACTCGAGGTGTGCGCGGTCGGTCGACACCGACACGAGGGCGTGGACGGCGACCCCGCCCGCCGCCGAGCCGAAGGTGTAGTCCATGCGGATCATCGGCGATCCGTCCGCGCCTTCGACGAGGCTCGGGAGGCCGCCGGTCGACACGTGGATCCCCGTGATCCGGTCCTTGACCTGGAACCGCGACCCCTGCGATCGGACGGTGCCAGCCCCGTCCCGGATCGCGAGGCGCCCACCGGCACTCCCGACGACGCTGATCCCCGCCGCCGACAGCACGATGTCGCCCTCGCTGGCGGCGGCGCTCACCGGGCTCGGCTCGGCCATGAGGAGCACTCCCCCGACGATGGTCGCTCCGAGGAACCCGCGCCGGGTCAGGCCGGGCTGTTGGGGCCGTGGTGACGCCATGGTGGCCTTCCTCTCCCCGGCGAACGCCGGGTGATAATGCGTATTGGCGGATGAGCCGGCGCCATCGTCGACTGCCGGCGGTGGCGCCGTCAAGACTCTTGCGCGACACCGCTGATACGGATTATCTTCACCATCCCCGGATGCAGATACGGATTATCACGGTGGAGACCACATGACGTCCAAGTCCCGCAAGATCACTCAACGCGAGATCGCCCGCATCGCCGGCGTGAGCCAGACAACCGTGTCGACAGTCCTCAACGACCGGGAAGGGTCCACCGCGCGCATCCCTGCGGCGACACGCGCGCGGGTCATGGAGGCGATCGAGCGATCGGCCTACGTCGCCGACCCGGCGGCGCGGCGCCTCGCGGGCCTGGACAACCAGATCATCGGCGTCTTCACGTACGAGCCCGCCCTCTCCCCGGAGAGCATGGACTTCTACGGGCCGCTGCTCAACGGCATCGAGCGCAGCGCCGAAACGCTCGGCTGCGACCTCCTCTTCTTCACCAGCTCCCCGGTCCAAGACGGGAGGCGCAAGCTGTTCCACCGCAGGACTCGCCTGGGGCTCGCGGACGGCTGCATCCTCCTCGGCCAGGAGATGGACGGGGCCGATCTCGATCGACTCGTCGACGAGCGCTTCCCCTTCGTAGCGGTGGGACGCCGGGACGAGACGGACGCTCGGGTCCCGTACGTCGGGATCGACTACGCGGCCCCGACCGTGGACCTCATTGACCGGGCGGTCGGGCTGGGCCACGAACGGGCCGTCTACGTCCACCGCGGTCGCGAGACCGCCACGGCGCGCGACCGGCGGGGGGCCGTGCAGTCCCCCGCCGCCACGCGCCGGATCCGGACGACCCTCGTCACCGACGAGGACCTGACCGCCGTGGCCGGGACCGTGCGCGACGCGGGGGCGACGCTCGTCCTCGCCGAGGACGCCTTCCTCGCCGAGGACGTCGTCCACGTCCTGCAGACCGAGGGCTTCGACGTGCCGAACGCTGTCTCCGTTGCCGCTCTCGCCGAAGTACGAGGGCACCGCATCGGCGAGCGCGCCCTCACCGGTTTCCACGTGCGGCGCAGGCAGGTCGCCGCGGAGGCGCTCGCCCTGCTCCAGCGGCTCATCACAACAGCGCCCGAGGAGTGGGACGCCCTCGACACCCAGCGCCTCCTCAGCGCGGATCTCGAGGCCGGCGAGACCGTCGTCGAACGGCGGCCGGCATGAGGACTCTCACCGCCGACGTCGCGGTCATCGGCGGCGGGCTCGGCGGCGTCGCGGCCGCCCTCGCCGCCCTCCAGCGCGGCATGCGCGTCGTGCTGACCGAGGAGCATGAGTGGCTCGGCGGCCAGTTGACGTCCCAGGCCGTCCCGCCCGACGAGCACGTGTGGGTCGAGCAGTTCGGCGTCACCGCCCGCTACCGCTCGCTTCGGGAGGGGATCCGCTCCTACTACCGGTCCTTCTACCCCCTGTCGGAGGAGGCTCGCACGGACCGCACGCTCAACCCCGGCCGGGGACGCGTCAGCGCGCTGTGCCATGAGCCGAGAGTCGCTGTCGCGGTCATCGACCAGTTGCTCGCGCCCTATCGCTCCAGCGGACGACTCGTGCTGGTGCAGCAGGCACGCCCGGTCGACGCGGTCGTCGTCGACGACACGGTCCGCTCCGTCGTGGTCGCGGACGTTCGGTCCGGAGATCTCACCACCGTATCGGCGCCCTTCGTGCTCGACGCAACGGAGACCGGCGATCTGCTCCCACTGACCAACACCGAGTACGTCGTCGGCGCCGAATCACGGACCGAGACCGGCGAGCCGAGCGCGCCGGAACTGGCCGACGCGAGCAACGTGCAGGCCATTGCCTGGTGCTTCGCGTTCGACCACGCGCCCGGCGACCACACGATCGAGCGCCCGGCCAACTACGACGAGTGGCGTCAGCACGAGCTGCCCTTCTGGGGAGCGCCGATGCTGTCGTTCACCGCCCCGAATCCGCGAACCCTGGAGCCGGAGGCGCGTACGCTCCACGTCAACCCCGAGCAGGACCCGACCGGCGACCCGCGCGTCGACCCGGGCGACCGCGACCTATGGCAGTTCCGCAGGATCGCCTGTCGGCGCAACTTCCGACCCGGCTTCTACGAGAGCGACATCGTTCTGGCCAACTGGCCGCAGCTCGACTACGTCGGCGGCTCGATCATCGACGTCGCCGACCGGGAAAAGCACCTCGCCGCCGCGAAGGCCCAGTCCCAGGCGTACTTCTACTGGCTGCAGACCGAGGCACCGCGACCTGACGGGGGGCGTGGCTGGCCGGGTCTCCGCCTTCGCGGCGACGTCGTGGGCACCGATGACGGCTTCGCCCAGGCCCCGTACATCCGCGAGTCACGACGGATCCGCGCCCACCGGACCATCGTCGAGCAGGACGTCTCCGTCGCCGTCCGCGGTCACGGAGATCCAGCGCGCTTCGAGGCGTCCGTCGGCGTCGGGATGTACCGCATCGACCTTCACCCCTCCACGGGGGGCGACAACTACATCGACGTCGAGTGCGCGCCCTTCGAGATCCCCCTCGGGGCGCTCGTACCCCTGCGCACCACCAACCTCCTGCCCGCAGCGAAGAACATCGGCACGACGCACATCACCAACGGCGCGTACCGGCTGCACCCGGTCGAGTGGAACGTCGGCGAGGCCGCCGGCGAGCTCGCGGCCTTCTGCATCGAGCGATCCGTGCTGCCGGCCGCCGTCCTCGCCGACCAGGCCCTCGTCGCCGAGTTCCAGGCCCGCCTCGTCGAGGCGGGCGTCGAGATCCACTGGCCCCACATCACCGGCTACTAGAGAAGAGAAAGACCATGTTCACCCGAAGGAAGCTTCTCACCGCCCTCACACTCGCGACAGCCGTCGGGCTCGCCGTGTCGGGCTGCTCCGCCGCATCGCCGCAGGCCTCGTCGGCCGCGCCCGGCAGCGTCGACCTCCGCATGACGGTCTGGACGTCGAACAAGGACCAGCTGGCGCTGCTCGACTCGATCGCGCAGTCCTACAAGGCCTCCCGGCCGGCCATCAAGTCGATCACCTTCGACAGCCTCCCCTTCGCCGACTACAACTCGACGCTGACGACACAGATCGCCGGCGGCAACTCCCCGGACCTTGTCTGGATGGGTGACCTGTCGAAGGACCTCATCTCCGCCAAGGCGCTCGTCCCGCTCACCGACCGCCTCAAGGCAACACCGGAGTGGGGCTACGACGACCTCCTCGAAAGCGTCACCGCCGAGTTCTCGGCCGACGGTCAGCTCTTCGCCTACCCGTTCTCGAACTCGCCCTTCGCGCTGTACGTCAACAAGGACCTCCTCGCCCGCGCCGGGCAGAAGCTCGACCCCGCGGGCCTCACGTGGGATCGGGTCTCGGCGACCGGAGCGGCGGTCCATTCGGCGACCGGCAAGGCGGGCTTCGTCGTACGCGACTTCGACTACTCGTCGTGGAACATGTTGGCGACCGTCTGGACGGGCTGGGGCGCCTCGGCATGGTCGGCAGACGGAAAGACGTGCACCTTCAACAGCCCGCAGATGACCGACGCCATGCGCTTCCTCCACGACGCGGCCTTCGTCGACAAGTCGATGCCGGGGCCGGGGACGAAGGTCGACTTCTTCGCCGGCGACGCCGCCTTCACCGTCGCTCAGGTTTCCCGCGCGTCGCTGCTCGACGGTTCCTTCGCCTTCGACGTACTCCCCCTGCCGAAGGGCCCGGCCGGCGCCTACTCGGTGATCGGGCAGGCCGGCGTCGGAGTCCTCGCCTCCAGCCGTCACGTGGACGAGGCGACGAACTTCCTCGCATACCTGACCAACCCCGAGAACGCCCGCCTCCTAGCGCAGTACTTCCCGCCGCCGCGCGCCTCACTGCTCACCGGCGACAAGCTCGCGGAGAACAACAAGAAGCTCTCGGCCGCCCAACTGCAATCCGTCGTCGTCGACCAGCTGCGCGGCGCCGTCACCCTGCCGAACCACACGAACCCGGCCGAGGTCGCCAAGAGGGGCAAGGCTGCTCTCGACGCCCTCTGGACCGAGAACGCCGACGTACCCGCGGTGCTCGGATCAGTCTGCTCCGCCCTCGACCCCGTTCTCGCCAAGTGACGACCGGATCGCTCCGCACGGCCGGGGCGGCGCACGACGCCGCACCGGCCGCGGGGCCACCGCCACGTCGGCGTCCCGGACGCACACGGCGAGGTGAGGGCCTCGTCGGCTACCTCTTCATCGCACCGCAGTTGCTCGGCGTACTCGCCTTCGTCATCGTTCCCGTCGTCCTCGCCGTGTACTACAGCGTCCACGAATGGAACGTCTTCACGGGTCAGCTCACGTTCGTCGGGGGCGACAACTACGCGCAACTGTTCCGGGACCCGCAGCTCCCCAGCGTGCTCGGCGCGACCGCCGTTTTCTCCCTCGGCGTCGTTGTCCTCAACATCGCCCTCGGGCTGCTCCTCGCGGTCCTGCTCAACCGGCGCTTCCGCGGCTCTGTGCTCTTCCGGACCCTGTTCTTCTCCCCAGTCGTCGTCTCGGTCGTCGCCTGGACGCTCGTCTGGGGATTCCTCCTCCAGGACAACGGTGGGGTCAACGGGATGCTCACGCTCGTCGGCATCGACGGCCCGAACTGGCTCCAAAAGGGCGACACCGCCATGGCATCCGTCATCGTCACGCAGGTCATCCGCAGCGTCGGCGTCAACATGGTCCTGTTTCTGTCCGCGCTCCAAGGGGTTCCGTCAGAGCTCTACGAAGCGGCCCGCATCGACGGAGCCTCGAACCGGACGATCTTCCGGCGGATCACCCTGCCCCTCATCTCGCCGACCCTCCTGCTCACCGCGATCATCACGGTCGTCGGCGCCCTCCAGGCGTTCGCTCAGGTCGCGGTGCTCACGGAGGGCGGCCCCGGCCTGTCGACCACCGTGCTCGTCTACTACGTCTTCCAGCAGGCCTTCGAGTTCAACAACATCGGCTACGGGTCGACCCTCGCGCTCATGCTCGTCAGCTTCGTCATGCTCTTCACGCTGCTCCAGTGGCAGCTACGCCGGAAGTGGGTCTTCTATGAGGCCTGACACCGCCACCGCCCGACCCGGCCGCGGCGCCCGCTTGATCCGCCGCGCCGTCCTCGTCGGCTCGCTC
This sequence comes from Micromonospora sp. NPDC048040, assembly GCF_055587185.1. Taxonomy (NCBI): domain Bacteria; kingdom Bacillati; phylum Actinomycetota; class Actinomycetes; order Micromonosporales; family Micromonosporaceae; genus Micromonospora; species Micromonospora sp. NPDC048040. The sequence continues at coordinate 39,393 of NZ_JBVJGT010000055.1, forward strand.
GCCCTGCTCGCCACCCCGTTCGTCATCCCCACCTTGTGGATGGTCACGTCGTCGTTCAAGCCATTGAGCGAGATCTTCAAGACACCACCGACGATGTTCACCGCATCGCCGACGACCGCCTCGTACGCGGAGGTCTTCACCTTCCAACCCTTCGCGAGGCAGTACTTCAACAGCCTCTACATCGCGGCCGCGGTCACCCTCATCACGCTTGTGGCCTCGAGTCTCGCGGGCTACGCCTTCGCCAGAATCCGGTTCGCCGGACGCAATGTTCTGTTCATCGTCGTCCTCACCGGCCTCCTCGTCCCGAGCGAGGTCACCATCGTGCCGCTGTTCCAGATGTTCAAGCAGGCCGGCCTCGTCAACACCCACTGGCCGCTAATCCTCGTGACCGCCCTGGCGGCGCCCTGCGTCCTGGCGACCTTCATCATGAGGCAGTTCTTCATCGCCCTGCCGGTCGAACTCGAGGAGGCCGCCCGCCTCGACGGCTTACGGCATGCGGGGATCTGGTGGCGCATCAGCCTGCCCCTCGCGCGGCCGGCCCTGTCCGCCGTCGCCATCCTCACGTTCCTCGCTTCGTGGAACCTCTACCTCGAACCCACGGTCTACCTCACGTCACCGGAGCTGTTCACCCTGCCCCAGGCCCTGCCGCGCTACACGGACGCCTACGGCGGAGAGATGTGGAGCACCCAGCTCGCGGCAGCCACGTTGTCGGTGGTGCCCATGCTCGTCGTCTTCGTCGCAGCGCAGCGGCACTTCGTCGAGGGCATCGCGCACTCCGGGCTGAAGGGCTGACGCGATGGCGGGTATACGAGAAAGCAGGTCGCTCTGTGAGTGATGTCGAAACCCTTGAGTCGAACAAGCCGGCCGCCGGTCCGGCCGGGGTGAGCGCGGCGCGCCCGGTGCCCGCCGAATGGTGGCGTTCCGCCGTCATCTACCAGATCTACCCGCGTAGTTTCGCCGACGGCAACGGTGACGGCATCGGAGATCTGGAGGGCGTCCGCGCACACCTGGGCTACCTGGCCGGCCTCGGCGTCGATGCGATCTGGTTCAACCCCTGGTACGCCTCGCCGCAGGCGGACGCGGGCTACGACGTCGCCGACTACCGATCCATCGACCCGGTCTTCGGCACCCTGGCCGAGGCCGAGGACCTGATCCGCGAGGCGCACGCGCTCGGTATCCGGATCGTCGTCGACGTGGTGCCGAACCACTGCTCGAACGCGCATCCGTGGTTCGTGGAGGCGCTGCACGGCGGGCCGGGTTCGGCCGCGCGCGACCTGTTCTGGTTCCGCGAGGGGCGGGGCGCGGACGGGGAACTGCCGCCCAACGACTGGCAGTCCATCTTCGGCGGTCCGGCCTGGACCCGGACCATCAACCCGGACGGCAGTCCCGGCGAGTGGTATCTGCACCTGTTCGCGCCCGAGCAGCCCGACCTCAACTGGGAGCATCCGAAGGTCCGCGAGGAGTTCGAGGACGTGCTGCGGTTTTGGCTCGACCGCGGGGTGGACGGCATCCGGATCGACTCGGCCGCGCTGCTGATGAAGGACGGCGAGCTCGCCGACTTCGACCCGGACGACCTTCCGGTCCCGCACCCGTACACCGACCGGGACGAGGTGCACGACGTGTACCGGGCGTGGCGCGCGATCGCCGACAGCTACCCGGAGCCGCGCGCGCTGATCGGTGAACTCTGGCTGCCGGACGCCGAACGGCTCGCCGCGTACCTGGGCCCGGACGAACTGCACACCGCGTTCAACTTCGCCTTTCTCGGCTGCCCATGGGACGCGACCGCGCTGCGCCAGGTCATCGACGAGACCCTTGCGCTGCACGCCCCTGTCAACGCCCCGGCAACCTGGGTACTGTCCAATCACGACGTGCCTCGGCACGTGACTCGCTACGGCCGCGCCGACACGTCGTTCACTCTTCAATACCGCCAGCTCGGCGCGCCCACCGATCGGGCGCTCGGTCTGCGTCGGGCCCGCGCTGCCCTGCTGCTCAATCTGGCGCTGCCCGGCTCGGTCTACCTCTATCAGGGTGAGGAACTCGGCCTCGAGGAGGTGGAGGACATTCCCGCCGCGCTGCGCCAGGACCCGATGTTCTTCCGCACCCACGGCGAGAACCTCGGCCGGGACGGGTGCCGGGTACCCCTCCCGTGGTCGGGCCAGGAGCCGCCGTTCGGCTTCAGTCCGGCCGGTACGGCACGCGAGCCGTGGTTGCCGCAGCTGCGCGGGTGGCATGACCGTACCGTCGAGGCACAGACCGGCGACCCCGACTCCATGCTGGAGCTGTACCGTCGCGCGTTGGCCTGCCGGCGCGGGCAGCCGGCGCTCGGCGACGGCCCGTTCGCGTGGCTGCCCGCACCCGATGGGGTCCTCGCCTTCACCCGAGGGGCGCATCGAGCGTTCGCCTGTGTGGTCAACCTGTCGGGCCGCCCGATCGAGTCTCCGGTCGCCGGGACGATCGTGCTCGGCAGCGGCCCGTTGGACGAGGGCTGGCTGCCGCCGGACACCGCCGTCTGGGTGGTGCCCGGATAGCGAGACGGGACCGATCGACGGCGTCGACATTCGATCACTCAGCCATCATGATCGGCAGGACAAGAACTAGTCGGGGGTCTCGTGCTGGCGGATCGCCCGGTCGATGCGGCGGTCGGGTACGACCCACATGATCGCCACGACGACGAAACACGCCAGGGCTAGCCCAACTCCGACATGTCCGCTCCTGTCGATCAGCAGAGCGCTGAGGATCCCCGCGACGTAGAACACGGGCGAGGTCTTACCCTTGATGTCAGTGCCAATGGCCCGCCTCAGCACCGACGCCGGCCCCTGCTGCCGAATGATCACTGTCTGGAGCACGAAATATGCGATGGCCGCGCTGAGCAGGTTCAGACCGTAGATGACGACTGGGATCGGCTCAAACCTTGAGTCGTCGACCCAAGAAGTCGTTAACGGGAACAGCGACAGGCAGAACAGTAGCGCCAGGTTCGCCCACAGTACTCCGCCACTGACCTGCCGCACCAGATGGAACATATGGTGGTGGTTGTTCCAGTAGATGCCGACATAGACGAAGGTGAGGAGATACGTCAGCAGCCCGACGCCGGTCGTGCGGGCAAGGTCAGAGAGGTCGTGACCTGCCGGGACTTTGAGCTCCAGCACCGTGATCGTGATGATGATGGCAAGGACGCCGTCACTGAACGCCTCCAGCCGGTTGGTCGGCACCGCACAACCCTCCTTTTCCTCAGTCACGCGGTCGTGCACCGCGGCCTGGTAGGGGACAAACACAATCACGGCAGGCCCGTGAGGCTAGAGCGACCAGTCGGGGGCGTGCTGCTTGTAGAAGCGGGCTCGCTGCACCTCGATGCGGCCCGCTCCGTCATGGATGACGCACTACCTGGGATGCCCATCGTCGTTGGTGTCGAACGACTGCGTAGTGAACTTCGAGAGGAACAAGCAATACTGCCCGTCCGGTAGGTACACCACCGTGCCGCCGTCCTGCCACGTGCCGTTCTCGGCGTACCACTGGCTACCCAATGGGTCACCCTGGTTCTGGTGAATGTTGTGCATGCCCAGCCCGCTGGTGAACGGCTCGCCAAAGATCGCGATTCGGGCACCGATCGTGAGGATCGACTCCAGCGCCGTGGCCGCCTCCAGATTCGATCCGGCGCGCCAGGCTCGGACACCCGAGAGCCGCCCCAGAGAAATCTGTACGGGACGAGACAGCAAGCCGGAGAAGCAGCCTGCGCGGGGCCTCAGAGCGGGATGGCGCATGTAGTCCAGCGCCCCCGAGGTGGGCGTCGTGGCGACAGGGTGGTAGCCGGCAGAAACATCGAAGAGCGCTGGAAGCTGCGCCCGGTCGAGTGTCAGCACCTGCCACTGCACGCCGGTCGCCGACTGCTTGCTGTCCACGTCTACCGCGCACCGATACCGGCCCGCCGGTGCAGTCACCTCAAGGTTGACGTGAAACCACCGCCCCTGATCGTCCGGGGTGTCCCGGTGATGCGATTCCAGCATCCCTACGAGCACACCGTAGTTACCGAGCGCCATCACAGCAGTATCGGCCACCAGGCGATCCTGTCGGGTGTCAGAAACTGGGAAACCGCCCGTGAAGGTGCTGGTCCAGGGTGTCGGGAATGATCGACATTCATGTCGCTGCGTCTGCTGCATCTCGTGCTGTGCTCCACCAACTGGATGGCGGCGCTGGGTGGCATCCGGCTCAAGGGGCTGCGATGCCACCCAGCATGCGCTTCGTCGTGATCCATTGCCGCTCGCCGGTGCCGGGCTCAATGCGCGCTGGCGAGCTGGTCGGCGTGCGGCTTGAGGAGTTTCAGTCCGGCGATGAACCCGATGATCCCGGCGAGGAACAGCAGTTTGAGCACGCTGATCGACTCGCCGCCTGTGACCATCGCCCAGGCGACGGTGAAGGCGGCCCCGGCCCCGCTCCAGACGGCGTAGGCGACGCTGATCGGAATGTGCTTCACGACGTGCACCAAGGTCCGCAAGATCGCCGCTGAGGCCGGGCTGCCACCCAGCTCACTGCGCTACACCTTCCCCACCCAGGCCAGCGTGCGAATCCGGGCCTACGAGCTGGCCGTCGAGCATGTCCTGACCCGGGTCGCCACCATCCCCCAGGACGACCAATGGGCACGGAACGTCCTGCTGGAGCTCCTGCCATTGGACGAGCAGCGACGCCTGGAAATGGAGGTCTTCCTCACTCTCGGCACTGCGGCGATGACCGACACCACCCTGCGCCGCACCCACCAAGCCGCCCACCACGCAATCCACACCCTGTGCGCGCAAGCAGTGCACACCCTCGCCGTAAACCCCGGCGACGCCATCACCGAGACCGAGCGGCTACACGCCTTGATCGACGGCCTGGCCCTGCACCTCGTCCGGCAAGACCCTGCCGACGACACCACCTGGGCCGTACGCGTTCTCGACACCCACCTGGACCGGCTCGGCTGAGCCCAACCCAACTTCCATCGCGCATCCGCGTCTCAGCACGACCGGGCGCCGGTCGCGCAGACGACTGTGACGCTGCGTAGCGGCTGCTCCGCGGCAGATCCGGGCGTTCGATTAGAACCCGCTATCAAGGAGTGATGCGTTCCCTGCCGGTGGGTCGTCAACGGGTCCCTGCCTCGCTGTGCCAGCATGCCCCCGTGCGCAACGAGCAACGCCTACGAACACGGACGCCCGAGTCACGAGCCTTCGCGGAGCGCGTACAGCTCGTCATGAACCTGACCGCGCGCCTCAACGTGCTGCCGTTTGACGACCTCGACGCGCGCAGGATGGTGCTGACCGAGATCTTCGGTAAACCGATCCCAGACTCTCTGTCCATCCTGCCCCCGTTCTATTGCGACTACGGGCTTGGAGCATCGTTCGGCGAGCGTGTGTTCATCAATCAGGGATGCTTCTTCCTCGACTACGGGGGCATCACCATCGGTGACCGCGTCATGATCGGTCCCCGAGTGACTCTGAGCACGGCCGGACACCCCGTCGAGCTCGCCGAACGGTACGACTTCATCACGCACGCGCCCATCGTCATCGAGGATGACGTGTGGATCGGCGCCGCAGCCACGATCACCCCTGGAGTGACAATCGGTCGCGGCTCGGTCGTCGGCGCGGGCGCCGTTGTCGCGAAGGACGTACCACCGCTGAGTGTGGTGACGGCAACAAGCGTCGTCGAGCGAAAGCGCCTGAAGCCGACGTCTCCTGCAACCTCCTGAGGCCTGCGCCTCACCCGCGCATATCGGCAATTCAGGAAGCTCGCTCGGCTAAACGGAACCTGCGCCGTTCCGGGGAGGGTAAGAATTGCTGGGTCGAAACCAAGTCCATGACCGACCGGACCGGTGCCGAGGCGGGCGACACCGCTGACCTCGGCCCTTCGTTGAGGGCTGTCCAAGGAGTGGACTGAAAACGAAGAAGTGCCTTCTGATCAGGGAAAATAGGGCTTGTCGAGAGTCCTGTTA
>NZ_JBVJGT010000056.1:0-44413 GCF_055587185.1 Micromonospora sp. NPDC048040
CGGGCCCTCAGCATGCCGCAGAACAGCGGCAATCACGCGGATCGCGCTTATCGAGAAGTGACTATGAAACCGTACTCAAATGAAAGACCGAGGCTAGCGGGACCGCGTCACCCTTGCCGCCCGGCGGCAGGTAGGAGTAGTTGGCGAGGATGCGGCTCAGCGTCAGCTCGTCAGCGTTCGCCCAGACGGCCTGGCTGTAGTAGCGACGGTTGTCGTTGAGGTGGTCCAGGACGGCCTGCGGCACCTTCCCGCCGCGCAGATGGAAGCCGAGCGCGGCGATGTAGGTCCGGCTGCCGCTGCGGACGGTGGACCCGAGCAGCCCGCAGATCGCGGCGCCGCCGGCGTCCTCGGTCAGGTCCGGCGTGGTCGGGCCGGCGGCCGGGCCGAAGCTGACCACCCCGGTCTGCAACGTCAGGCGCAGCCCGGCGAGGCTGCCCCGGGCGGCCGTGCCGGTCCAATAGTCGATGGACAGCAGCTTCTCACCGGCCTTGAAGTCGTAGGATCCGTGCTGCAGCACGCCCGAGCCTCCGGTGTCGCCGCAGCGGTACGTGTGGCCGGGGATGACGAGCCGAACGCTGCGGATGCCGGCGTTGTCCCACCACACGTCGATCTTGGTAGGCCACCCCGACTCCGGCGGCGGCGGGTCGTCGAACGCGGTGAGCGCCTCACGCGGCGCGGTCAGCAGCCGGTAGAGCACGCCCTTGTCGTTCATCAGCCAGAACTCACCACCACCGGCCGAAACGATCTTGGCTGGGAGCGCTGCGGTCATGGGCGCGGTCCCGATCTTGCCGGGTGTCCATGTCGACGAGCCGGGCTCGACCATCATGATCTTCTTGTCGCCGGTGACGCCCCAGATGACACCGTCCGGCGCCGCGGTCAAGCTCACGATGCCCGGAGCGGGCGCCGGACGCTCGGTCCACGTCGTGCCCGTCCGTTCGAAGGTCTTGCCGTCCTTGCAGTACCAGACTCGCTCGCTGTTGACCACGGCAAGATCATCGACAGTGATGACGGACCTCTGCCAGTCGATCCCGACCTGCTGGTAGATCTCCGAGGCATTCCAATGGATGGTGGTGCCGTCGCTGCCACTGGCGACGCCTAGGCCGGCCGCGCCGTGCGGATCGGTGTGCCACGTCGTTCCGTCGAAAACCATGAGCCGGTTGTCGGGCCGGATACCCCAGACCTTGTCCTTGCCCGGCGCAATCCGCTTGAGGCCACTGGCGGGCAGGCCGGTGGTGGGCAGCGGATTCCACTGCCGCGCGACGGGATCGAAGCGCACCGGAGCCCCGTCGAGCTTCCGAACACCGTAGACGCCCATGGCCGACGCCGCGAGGTCGAGCAGGTCGATCCCTTCGAACAACTGATTGGCCGGCGCCTCCGTCGCGGTGCAACCTTCCAGCTTGCGTACGATCGACTCGAGTGGATTGGCGTCGCGGATCCGGGTGGCCCACTCCTTCGGCGCCACGCTGGCCAGCACCTCCTTGTACCGCTGCAGGTTGTTGTGCGTGAAGGAGAGTTCCTGCAACGGGATGAACAGGCACCGCTCGGCGGTCACCGGCTTCGTCGTCACCTCGTAGACCTGCACGACCTCGTAGTACTGGACCGACAGGGCGTGCATGTGGTTGTAGTTGGTCACCACCCGGGTGGTGACCTGTTCCTTCTCCGATTGCGAGGTCTCCCGGACCACCGTCATGTGCCGGCTGCGAGCCGCCGTCGCCACCTGTTGGGTACGCGCGCTGATCTGCTGTGCGGCGTCCGAGGCGACCGAGCGGATGCCGGTGGACCGTACGACGTTCGTCGCGAAGCCGCTGTTGGACGAGTTGCTCCAGGTGCCGCCGAGATTCAGGCCGAACAGAGCCACCCCGCCGCCGCCGCCCTTGCTCGTCGACGTCGACGCCTGCTGCATCGAGGAGGTGCCGTGCTGCTGTTCCTGGGCGATCGTGTTGGCCACCTCGGAGATCGAGCGGTCCTGGGCGGTCCGGCTGGTGAGCAGGTCCTTCTCACTGGTCGCCTCGGTTCCGGTGCCGCGGGTGCGCCGCTCCCAGTCGACGACGGCGACCCTGGTGCTCTCCCCGGGCGCCAGGGCGAGACTGTGCAGCAGCCGGCCCAGCGTCACGCCCTTCACCGCCCAGCTCTGCTCGGTGGTGACGATCATGCCCTCGGCGGGGCGGTCGTAGAACGGCAGATTCTCCTCGCCGAGGTCGATGGCCCCGGTCAGTTTTCGGGGCGGTTTCGCGCCCGGTATGTCGGTCAGCACCACCGACTGGTAGCGGACGACCTCCACCGGATGATCGCCGCTGGCGGGTAGGAGGTCTGCCGGTGTTGCGCCGTCGAGGGGACCGGTCGCCGGCTGTGTGGGTTGCTGACCGTTCTGTGCTGCGGGCATGGATGAGCCTTTCCACGCGGGATCAACGAAGTCCGAAGCGGACTGTCAGGATCTTGCGAACCGGTATTTGTGCAAGTCGAGAATGCGAACAGCCGGTCCGCCGAAGATTGATATTGAAATCGGAAGTCATGCTGGGCGGCGATTGAGTGGCCGTAAACATCAAGTGGCGCTCAAGTGCTGCGGACTGCCGGGCCCGCACAGCGTGCGGACGTGGTGCGCGATGCCGCGGCGGCGGCGATCAGCCTGCGTCGCAAGGGTCGGACAGGACGCCAGATGGCGGTCAGAAGCACGGGACACCTCTCAGAAGCTGTGGACAGTAAGAGATGGCTGAGGACCACCCGTCGACCAACTGCAAGGAGCACCGACTCGAAGCGTCAGAAACGACGGATCAACGCCATGGTGCGGGAGGGGAGAGGATCGGGCCCGGTCGTTGGCTCGGCGGCGGATCGGCGGGGGTCGGACGCCACCCACAGGTATCGCATTCGAAGGGGTGATGGCGCATCACCCCACCCTGGATGCCCGAGGGGTGAAAAGGCGGATGATGCCCACGTGGTTGAGGGCCCCCTCGGATAGGTGTCGCCGGAGGCAGGAAGGTGCCCGATTGGGCTGTCAGCAAGGCGACAACGCCGGCATCGCAGCAGGCGGTGGTATCCGTTCCGTCCGTGGAGGCCCAACCCCTTGATTGACTGAGGCCACCCCCTTGTCGATACTGTGCGTGACGTATCGGGCACCGATGGTGCACGCCGGAGGCAGGGGGGTGTGTCACCCGGTGCCCGAGAGGCTTCCCACCAACATGGGGCCGGGCTGGCCTGACGCGCGGCCGGCACGTCGACCCGCCGGTGTGGTGGAGGCGCTGATCGCGCCCAAGATCCATGTTCGCGCCGTGCAGCCCGAATGGACAGGCCGCCCCAAGCTGCTTGCCGCACTTGACGATGCCGGTGCGGCGCGGCTGGTGACGTTGATCGCCCCCGCCGGGTACGGCAAGTCCACACTGCTGGCACTGTGGCACGCCCACCCGGGCCGCCGCCGGGCCCTGGCGGTGCTCGCCGTCGACGCGCGCGACAACGACCCCGTGCTGTTGTGGTCGGGCATCCTCGCCGCGCTGACCGCAGCGGCGCCGGGACCGCGGTGGACGACAGTGGCCCGGCTACTGCGCCAGACAAACCCGGACATCGACACCGCAGTGCTGCCCGCGGTGTGCGCGGCGCTCGCCCCGCAGGCCGCCACGACCGGGGTGACTGTGGCCCTCGACGACTGCCATCTGCTCACCGAACCGGCGTGTCACCGCCAGCTCGCCGCGTTCGTCGCGGCGCAACCGCCCAACTGCCAACTTCTGGTCGCCTCCCGCCGCAACCCACCACTGCGCCTGGCCCGGCTTCGAGCCAGCGGGCGCCTGCTGGAGATCGGTCCCACCGAGTTGCGCTTCGACGCTGATGATGCCGCCTGGCTGGCCACCACCGCCACCGCCGGGGTCGACCTGCGCGACGGCACCGCGCAGGCACTGATCGACGCCGGCGAGGGCTGGCCCGTCGCGGTGCACCTGGCCGCCCGCGCGATGCGGCACCACACCGACGCGGCAACGGTGCTCGCCCAGCTGACCGCCAGCCACGGCCACCTCGACGACTACATCACCGAGGAAATCCTCGACGGCCTCAGCCGGCGGCAGGCCATGGCCCTGGCCCGTACCGCAGTCCTGGAGCGACTCACCACCGCCCTGGCCCAAGCGGTGGCCGGCGACGACCTGCCCGCCCTCGACTCGCGCCACCCAAACGGGCTGCTGCTGGTTCCGCTGGACACCACCGGTGAATGGTTCCGCCACCACCACCTGATCCAGCACGCCCTACGGCAGCGGTTGCACCGCGACGAACCGCACATGCTCGCACGCCTGCACCGCCGTGCCGCCGCCTGGCTGCTCGCGCAGGGCCGCACCGAAGACGCGATCGAGCACAGCCTGACCGCCGGCGACACCGCCACCGCCATCACGTCAATCGCCTCCGCCTACATGGCGGCGATCAACACCGGGCGGCGGGTAACCGTACGCGCGTGGCTTGACCGCCTCGGCACCGACACGGTCGCCGCCAACGCCCCGGCGGCCATCGCGGCCGCCTGGGTCGCCGCCGTCAGCGGCGACCGCCCGGCCGTCAAACACTGGCTGCGCATCGCTGAACACCTCGGCCACCCAGGGTCGCTACCGGACGGCACGGCATCGGTCACCTCCGCCGCCGCCCTGGTCCGGGCCGTCTTCGGTTTCGACGGACTCAAACCGATGACCGGAGCCGCGCACACCGCCGTCGAGCAGGAAACCGACCCCACCAGCCCTTGGTACGCCATGGCCCGCACCGCCCTCGGCTGCGCTCACTACCTCGGCGGCAAATCGCACGCAGCCCTCGAACCCCTCAGCCTCGCGGCGGCCAGCCACGCCGCTACCCCCATGGTGCGTACCCTCGCCACCGCGGTGCTCGCGCTCGCGCAACACCACCTGGGCCAGCACGAAAAGGCCGCAGCCACCGCCGCCGCCGCAGAAGAGCTGGCCGAACGCTTCGGCCTGCAACAGGCGCCACAGGCCAACATGGCCTACATCGCCCAAGCCGCCGTCGCTATCCATCAGGGCGAGCACGACCGCGCGCGAACCCTGCTCGAGCCGACCCTCGCACTACGTCGGCGCACTCCCGGGATGAGCCCTTGGCCCACTCTCTGCGGTCTGACCCAATTGGCCGAGCTGTACCTGAACACCGGCGATCACGTCGGCGCCGCCGGCTGCATCACCGAGGCCCGCGCTCTGATCGACGAGTTCCCCGACCCGCACAGCCCGCTGCTCGAACTCCTCGACCGACTCGACCGGCACCCCCGCCCAGCACAGCGAGCCGCCCGCCAACCCACCACACTCACCGCCCAAGAACACGCCCTGCTGCGGCTGCTACCCGCACCGATGACCCTGCGGCAGATCGCGGCGCATCGGCACGTCAGCCTCAACACCATCAAAACCCAGACCCGCGCCATCTACCGCAAACTCGGCGCCGCCCACCGGACCGCCGCCGTCACCACCGCCCGCCGCCACGGACTCATTCCCTGAATCCGCTGCTGAGCGCGACGTCAAGGTTGAACCTCGTGGACTGGCGCGGGACCGCGTGGATTTCCGTGTTTGACCTGGGTGTGGTCAGTTGGACGGGACGTCGATCCCGTCCGGGAAGGACCACGTCATGGCAGACAAGACGACGACTGCTGCTCGGCTTTCCCGGCCGACGCCACACCTACCCGCCGTGGCTGACGATGATCACTGGTGGGCCGGTGATCTTCCTGGCCGGCCGAGCCCGCCTGGAATACCTCGTCTTCGCCCGGGTGTCCGGCCGCCGGATCATCGGGATCACCCTGCTGCTGGCTCTCACCCCACTGCTGTCCCACACCTCACCGCTGGCGGCCGCCAGCCTCTCCGCCCTCGTCCTTTTGCTCGTCGCCGTACTCGACAAACGTCACGCCCGACAGCGGCCCCCCGAACACCCCAATCCGGCCGGCTGAACGACGACGAGCGGCCGGGTTGCTGGCGAAGCGCGTCCGTGCTGCGCCGTGTCTGTCTCAGGCGAGGCGACGAGCCGTCCCGAGTCTTCCTGGCGAACGTCCTGAGCTCAAGGGCGTCGCTGGCGGCTGCGACCGGGCGTGTCACCGGAATCCCGCTTGTTGGTCCTCAGCCTCGGGAGCGACGGACTCTTCCCCAGATGAGCGCAGGCACGAGCGTGACGATTGTGGAGAGCGGGACCTCACCACGCTCATCGGGACCCGGGTCGAGCAGGCGTCTGCGCGGTGGGGTTCTTGCGTGCACCTCACCACTGCAGCCTGGGGAAGCGGCGGACCCGCTGGTGGGCCGCACCGGAGTCGTCACGGTGGCGGGCACACGGGGTCGAGTGGTTTGCCGTAGTTGCCGCTGAGGTGGGAGCGGAGCGTGTCGCCGAACCCGGTGATGTCGCCGGTGCGTAGGGATGCGAGCAGGTGTTGGTGTTCGGCGATGATGGCCTCACACCGTGCGAGTAGGCGTTCCCCGTGGCTGAACAGGAGGAAGCGTTGTCGATCGGCGAGGCGGTCGTTGAGTTCCAGCATGACCTCGTTGCGGCTGGATTCCACGAACGATCGGTGGAACGCGATCGTCAGTTCGATGAAGCGGTCCAGATCGCGTTCCCGGAACGCGCGTTCCTGTTCGACGACCGCTTGGTCAAGACGGTCTGCGAGCATCTCAAGCGCTTGGCTTGAGGCGCGTCGAACGGAGGTGACCTCGAGGATGAGACGGGCGTCGGCCAGGTCTTTGATCGCGCGGTCGCTGAGTCCTTGGACCAGGGCGCCGCGCTTGGGGTAGATCGTGATCCACCCTTCGTCCTGCAATCGGGCCAGGGCGGTGCGGACGGGGGTGCGACTTACGCCGATCTGTGCGGCCAGCGCCGCTTCCCCGAGCATGGTTCCGCTGGGGAACACGCCGCCGAGAATGTCGTCGCGGATCCTGCGGTACGCCTGGTCGGTGGCTGACTCGCCAGCAGCGGACGTCACTCGCGGCCCACCTCCCCCTCGGAACATCTTGTTCCCGATTCAGTACAACTGGCATTCAGCCGGCATAGCATACCGGCCCTGCCGCCCGGTTGGTGGGAACGAGCCTCGGCATCTAGGATACAAGTTGCGTCCTATCGGAATCCAACGCTGTCGGCAGGCGTTGTCCGGGAAGCACCCATCGGACGGGCGCGAGAGGAAGGGAGTGCCCGTGAGGCAGCTCATCATCATCGGCTCAGGGCCGGCCGGCTACACCGCTGCGGTCTACGCGGCCCGCGCGAACCTGCGCCCGCTGGTCGTCGCCTCCTCGGTCGAGGCGGGCGGTGAGTTGATGAACACGACCGAGGTCGAAAACTTCCCCGGGTTCCCCGAGGGGGTCATGGGCCCGGAGTTGATGACGCGGATGCAGGCCCAGGCGCAACGGTTCGGTGCGCAGGTGATCTTGGACGATGTCACGGCGGTGTCGCTGGCCGGCGAGGTCAAGACGGTCGAGCTGAGCTCTGGAGCGGCCCTCAAGGCGCTTGCAGTGATCATCGCCACCGGGTCGGCGTACCGCAGGCTCGGCCTCGCCGATGAGGACCGGCTTGCTGGTCGCGGCGTCTCGTGGTGCGCGACCTGTGACGGTGCGTTCTTCCGTGATCGGGAGATCGCCGTGATCGGCGGCGGCGATTCCGCGATTGAAGAAGCGCTGTTCCTGACCAGGTTCGCGTCGAAGGTTCACGTGGTGCACCGGCGCGACAGTCTTCGGGCGTCGAAGATCATGCAGGAACGAGCGTTCGCGAACGAGAAGATCTCGTTCGTCTGGAACAGCGAGGTCGTCGGCATTGCCGGCGACGCCACCGTGGAGAGGCTGCGACTGCGCGACACCGTATCCGGCCGGGAGGGATCCCTGGCTGTGGCCGGAGTGTTCGTGGCCATCGGCCATGATCCGCGCGTCCACCTCGTCCACGGGCAGCTTCCCTTGACCGAACAGGGCACGATCGCCGTCGAGGGGCGCAGCTCCCGGACCGGGCTGCCCGGGGTCTTCGCCGCCGGGGACGTCATCGACCCGCGCTATCGGCAGGCGATCACGGCCGCCGCTTCCGGCGCGACAGCAGCACTGGACGCCGAACACTTCCTGGCCTCTATGCCCGATGCCGTCCTCTCGCGTGCCGTGCAAGCGCGCGCGGATGCCTCCAGCCGAGCTGAACCGGACCCGACTCGCGAAACCGCGGTCGTCTAGAGGAAGAAGGAACACCCATGTCCGCTGCGCGTCCCGTCACCGACACATCCTTCCAGGCGGATGTCCTCGCCGCCGACAAGCCGGTCCTGGTCCAGTTCTGGGCTGCATGGTGTCCGCCCTGCCGTGCACTGAGCCCGATCGTGGAGCAGATCGCCGATGAGCACGTCGACAAGCTGAGTGTGTTCAAGCTGAATGTCGACGAGAACCCTGCGACCGCCGCGAGGTACGGCATCACCTCGATCCCCGTGTTGAAGGTGTTCTCCGCCGGGATGGTCACCAAGGAGATGGTGGGAGCGGCACCGAAGCGGGTCATCGAATCGCAACTGCTGGGTGACGTTCTCGCCTGATACGGGGCGGTGCGACCACGCGGGCCTGCCCTCCAACCCGTGGCACGCCCGCCACCACGTACGCGCCGCACGGTGTCGGCGTCGGTGCCGCGTTCTCCTCCGAGATCACCGGCGGCATCGACGCCGGCCGAGCATCAGTCGAAAGCTCACACTCTTCAGCCGCTTCCCCACATCGGAAGTGTGCGATCCCTCGTGATCCATCCGGCATCGATCGCCCACTCGCAGCTCACCCGGATCAGCTCCTCGACGCCGGTATCACCCTCGGCCTGATCCGGCTCGGTGTCGGACTCGGGCATGTCCACGACCTGATCGCCGACCTCAACGACGTCGTGCACCGGACCGGCGCCGCGTCTCACCTGCGGGCACCGCATCCAGCTGCTGCCCCGCCCGGAAATCCAGAACGTCACGCAGACAAGGAAGCACGTGCTAGAACCCCAATGCTCGGCCCGCGCCGACAGCGCCTCCCTCACCCGGACGGGTCCGACCATCGACGCCGTCCAACGACGCACGATGACAGTGCTCGTCATCGCGCAGATCATCGGCACCGTCGGCGTCGGCGTCGCACCCTCGATCGGTGTGCTGCTGGCAGGAGAGGTCACCGACAACGAAGCCTGGGCAGGGCTGGCCCGTACCGCCAGCACACTCGGTGCGGCGCTCCTGGGCCTGCCACTGGGGAACCTCGCCGCGCGCCGCGGACGTCGCGTCGCCCTCAGCGGCGGATGGTGGATGGCCGCCGCCGGCGGAGCACTGTTGGTCGCCGCGGCACAGTGGAGCATGGTCGTCCCGCTCTTCATCGGCCTCCTCCTGATCGGCGCAGGCTCCGCGGTGAGCCTCCAATCACGATTCGCTGCGACAGATCTCGCCGAACCCCGACACAAAGCCCGCTCACTCGCCCTGGTCGTCTGGGTGGGAACACTCGGCTCCGTCCTCGGCCCGAACCTCGGCGTGCCCGGCGAGCTCGTCGGTGCCGCCACCGGGCTCACCATCTTCGCCAGCGCGTTCCTCATCGCCGCGATCTGCCTCGCCCTCGCCGGCCTCGTCGTGTTCGTGTGGCTGCGCCCCGACCCTCTCCTCCTGCTCGATCAGCCTGCTCAGACGCCACTGAGCACTCCCGCGGGCAAGCGCCCCGGCCGCATCCGCCAGGTGCTCATCGAGCTCCGCACGAACCGGCGGGCCCGAGTGGCGATGATCGCGATTCTCACCGCCCAGGTGGTGATGGTCTCGGTCATGACCATGACCCCGGTTCACGTCGCCCACCAAGGCGGATCGATCAGCATCATCGGGATCACGATCAGCCTGCACATCGCCGGAATGTATGGCCTCTCCCCGCTCGTGGGCCTGATCGCCGACCGGCGCGGTCACCGGTTCACGATCAGCACCGGCATCGTCATCTTCCTCGCCTCGCTCGTGATCGGCGCCGTGAAACCCGACGACACCGCGTGGATCATCGTGTCGCTGATCCTGCTCGGGGTCGGCTGGTCGTTCGTCAACGTCGCCGGATCGGCACTGTTCAGCACCGCCGTCGCCACCCAGACACGTGCCGCATCCCAAGGAGGCGTCGACGCGCTCTCGAACCTCTGCGGCGCAACCGCAGCATTCGCCGCCGGCCCCCTGCTCGCTCTCACCAGCTTCTCGGCGCTGTCCATCCTCGCGATCATCACGCTCATCCCACTCACCGTCCTCATGGCCACCCGCGCACTCGCCCCGAACGCATTGTGAGCGCGGCGCTCGCGCCCTGCCGCCGGTCACGGGGTGCCAGCCGCCCTTTGGATCCATCTTGTATCCTAGCGGGGTGACCTCTTCGACAAAGGCCTCACTGCAGGTGATGGAGGCGAAGTATCGCCGTTCACGACGGCTCAACCTCGTGCTGGGCGTGATCGCCGCGTTCCTCGGGGTAGTGGTGGCAGCTCAGTCGCTGCCCGGGCAGAGCCCGACCAGCGCATCGGCACCTTCGAAATCGGCGTCATCGGAACGGTCCGAGGAAGCGACAGGCGACCCAGTTTTTGTACGCCGGGACGCCGACGATCCGATGGCGATCGGCGAGGTCGACGCACCGGTCGTGCTCACGCAGTGGACGGACCTGCGATGCCCGTACTGCGCGGTGTTCAGCAGGGACACTCTGCCCACGCTGATCAAGGAGTACGTCGACGCGGGCAAGGTGCGCGTCGAGTTCCACGACGTGGCGTTCTTCGGCGAGCAGTCCGAGGATGCCGCGGTCGCTGCGCGGGCGGCGGCGAAGCAAGGCAAGTTCATGGAGTTCGTGACCACCGTGTACGACGCCGCACCGGAGCGAGGGCACCCGAATCTGCCCAGGGAGACGCTCATCGCGTTCGCCAAGAAGGCGGGTGTGCCCGACATCGACCGGTACACGGCCGATCTCGACGACCCGAAGCTTCGCGCGGCCGCGCAGGAGAGCACCCGATCGGCACAGCAGCTCGGCGTCAACAGCGTGCCGTTCTTCGTCGCCGGGACCACTGCGCTGTCGGGCGCGCAGCCACTCGGCACGTTCCGCGATTTCCTCGACACGGCGCTGACGCAGGCGAAGTAGATCGCCGTGGATCTCGGTCTGCTGGGTGCCTTCCTCGGCGGCGTGCTCACGCTGCTGAGCCCGTGCTCGGCGATGTTGCTACCGGCGTTCTTCTCCTATGCGTTCAGCAGTCCCGCCGCGATTGTCGCCCGCACCGGTGTGTTCTATCTCGGGCTGGTCACCACCCTGGTCCCACTCGGGGTGCTCGCCGGGACCCTCGGCGCGTTCGTGAACCAGCACCGCTTCGTCCTGGTCACCGTCGCCGCGATCGTGGTGATCGTCCTCGGCGCGATCATGCTGCTGAACATCCCGATGCCGTTCCTGCCCGGTCGCAAGGCCACTGAGGGCACGTCGGTCGCCGCCGTGTACGCGCTCGGAACCGTCTACGGCCTGGCCGGGGTGTGCGCCGGGCCGCTGCTGGGCGCTGTGCTGACGTTCGCCGCCGTCGCCGGCAACGCGCTGTCCGGCGGAATCGTCCTGCTGATCTTCGCCGCGGGCATGGCGCTGCCCCTACTTGTGCTCGCCCTGCTGTGGGGGCGACTGCCGTACGTGAAACGCCTCGTCCGCCCGCGCGTGATCACCATCGGCCGGTGGTGGAACACCTGGACCGGCATCATCGGCGGCGCGCTCACGGTCGCCGTCGGAATTCTGTTGCTGGCCACCGGCGGCACCACCGTCCTCGGCGGCATCCTCGACGCAGCCGACCAGGCCCGCCTCGAGGGCGCCGTTCTGCAAGGCGCCAACAGGGTCCCCGACCTCCTCGTCGTCACCATCGTCATCGCCGCCGCACTGACCGCATGGAGCCTCATGCAGGTGCGCCACAAACGCACCAGTACCCGCAACGACGCCACCACCGCGTCCGCTGATCAGAAGCACGAGGCGCAAGAGGCATGACCTGCCCTCCGCACCCAGCACCGAGGTCATGCTGGGCGCTTGGGCTCGGGGGAGACGTCGTTCGTGCGGGTGCCAACGCCGAAGACACCCGAGCAACGGCCAAGGGGCGGCCCTCAGCGTCGTTCGCCGCTCATTTTCCGTGCGACCGTCTTGGCGACGCCCCGGGTCGCGTCGCCGCAGGTAGAGCCCGGCTCAGCCTGCGGCGTCGACCGGGTTCTGCCGTCGGCTGACCGGCTGAGTACTTATCGCGGTCACGAGATCCTCGCGGGCCCGGCCTACCCGGGAGCGGATCGTGCCGACCGGACAACCGCACACCTCCGCCGCCTTGACGTAGGACAGCCCGAGGACCTGTGTGGCGACGAACGCCTCCCGTCGGCCCGCAGGCAGCGCCGCGATCAGGCGCTCCAACACCACCCGCCGATCGAAATCACTCTGCGAGACATCGGGTGTGTCGTAGGAGTCCGACATCGGCACCGTACGGGGCCGGGCCGACGCCGCCCGGACATGGTCGACAGCGACCCGCCGAGCGATACTGAGCAGCCACGTCAACGCAGACGAGCGCGCGGCGAACGACGGCAGCGACCGCATCGCCCGCAGATACGTCTCCTGCGCCAGGTCATCGGCCTCGTCCGGAGAGGCCAGTGCGGCGAGGAAGCGACGTACACGGTGCTGCGTCGCGCCGACGAAGCGGGCAGCGGCGTTCCGATCGCCGCGGCCGGCCGCGAGTGCCCACGCGGTGACGTCCGCATCATCGATCACCCTGACGTCTCCGTGTCCGGAGCCGTCAGTGCCGCCGGTCTGTTGGAACGACGACCAGCACGAGCAGGCTGGAAAATGGTCTTGCCTGCCAACGCGCCGGTGGTGTCGGTCCGACCGCGGCGGGCGGAGGATGCTCGTCGACAAGACCACTCTCGCAAAGCCGATCGAGGTGCACGGCAGTCAGGTGAACGAGGCTGTAAGGTGCAAAATCTGGTGTCTCAACTCCGCGAGGGCCCAGCTCACAGCTTGCCGCAGATTGAACATCGGGCCTGGCATTGCAAGATCGTCGTCTGACTGGTGCCGGCGAGTCGCGAACCACGGCGCGTTGAGGTCCGGGGCTGCTCCGCCCGCTGTCGGATGGCATGCTCGTGTCCCATGATCGATGACGTCGCGAAGGACTACCTGCATGGCCAGCTCAGGTCTACACGTCAGGCGCTGGTCTGGAAGCTCGACGGCCTTTCCGAGTACGACGTCCGGCGTCCTCTGACAGCGACGGGGACAAACCTTCTTGGTCTGGTGAAGCACTTGGCGACCTGGGAGGCCAGGTATCTTGGCGAGATCTTCGACCGCCCGTTCCCGGAACCGCTGCCGCGGTGGCAGGACGCGGACGGCAGCGACCTGTGGGCGACCCCGGGCGAGACCCGCGAGCAGATCATCGACTTCTACCAGCGTGCCTGGGAACATGCAGACGCGACGATCAAAGAGCTTTCCATCGACGCGCCTGGCCACGTGCCGTGGTGGCCGCGCCCCAACGTCAAGCTGTTCAACATCATGATCCACGTCCTTCAGGACACCACCCGGCATGCCGGACACGCCGACATCCTGCGTGAGCAACTCGATGGCCGGACTGGGGTGATGGCTGAGTACGAGGAGCAGATCGACACGGCGGCCCGGGAGGCGTACTGGGCGAAGATCGAGCGGGCTGCGCAGGAAGCGGCCGACTGCTCGCATCATGCCGACCTGTCCGACACGCATTGCCCGGTGGGGACGTCGTGAGACATCCGGATCTCGTGGAGGTTCGCCCGTGAGGGCGGTCATCGTCGCGGCCGCGGTCGCGTTCATCATCTCCCTGTTCGGCACGCCGGTGGCGATTCGCGTCTTCACCGCGCTCAAGGCCGGCCAGCCGATCCGATCCATCGGGCTCGCCAGCAACCAGGGCAAGAAGGGCACGCCCACGATGGGCGGCGTCGTCTTCATCGTGGCGACTGTCTTCGCCTACGTCGCCGGGCATATCGCACTGACCACCCTGCCCGAGCGGCAGCTCGCGCAGGAGGGGCCGACCATGACGGCCCTGGTGCTGCTCGGGCTGTTCGTCTTCTGCGGCGCGGTCGGCTTCTTCGACGACATCCTCAAGGTGCGCCGGCGCAACTCCGACGGACTGTCCGCCAAAGGCAAGCTGCTCGGCCAGGCGATCGTTGGCGGCGGGTTCGCCATCGCCGCGCTCTACGTGCCGAGCACCAACGGCCAGACCGTGGCCAGCGAGCACATCTCGCTTATCCGCGACATCAGCTGGCTGGACGTCGGCAAGGTGGGCGCGGTCATGGTCTTCGTCTTCGTGATCATGGCGATGTCGAACGGCGTGAACCTCACCGACGGCCTCGACGGCTTGGCCACCGGCGCGTCGATCCTGGTGCTCGGCGCGTACGCGCTGATCGGCTTCTGGCAGTACCGGCACTGGTGCGCCGACGACGCGTACGCCCGCGTTAACGACTACTGCTACCAGGTCCGGGATCCCCTGGAGATCGCCATGATCGCGGCGGCGGCGGCCGCTGCCTGCGTGGGCTTCCTGTGGTGGAACACGTCCCCGGCGCGGATCTTCATGGGTGACGTGGGCTCGCTCGGGCTCGGCGGCCTGATCGGCGGGCTCGCGGTGGCAACCCGCACCACGCTGCTTTCGATCATGATCGGCGGGCTCTTCGTCATCATCACGACGACCTGGGTGATCCAGATCGTCTCGTTCCGGACCACCGGTAGACGTGTCTTCCGGATGGTGCCGTTGCACCACCATTTCGAGTTGGCCGGCTGGAGCGAAATCAATATTGTGGTCCGGTTCTGGATCGTGGCTGGCGTCTGCGTGGCGGTCGGCCTGGGCCTGTTCTACTCGGATTACTTGGCGGTCGTTGGATGAAGTCACGCGACAAGCCTGTGTCGTGCCACCGACGCTGACGGCGTCGTGCAGACCGGTGAGCGCGGGGGCGGTGAGCGGGGTTTGAGCACGGCGAGCGCTGATGACCTCGCGTCGATGACGTGTTTGGAATAGGTGAGGCAGCATCGGGCCGATGGTGCGCTCGTGGGCGTCGTAGCGGGCGACCAGGGGGATGCTGCCGGTGTGGTCGCGGAGGCGGGCGATGATTGCGGCGAGGACGCTGGCCAGTTCCGGTGTGACCAGCAGTCGCTCACGGTCAGACTTGGAGGGAACGATCTACAACAGCGCGACGACCTCAGCGGTGTCGGGCAGCTGATAGGAGATGAGCGCCAGGTGATTGATCTCCAGTAGTTCTTCCAGCCGGACGCCAGTGTGGCGCAGCGTCTCGATGACGGCCCAGTCCAGGCAGGGTGGCTTTCCGAGCTGGCTGTCGCCGGCCTTGTGGCGCTGGCCGCAGCGCAACTCGACACCGTGCGGGCAGGTGTGGCCGAACGGGTGACAAACCGAGGATCGGCAGGAGCAGCCGTCCTTCTTGCGGCAGTCCGCGGCGTGGACCTTCACGACTCGGTGGTGGACCTGCGTGACACGTTCCGCTAGCCCGTCAGCCCTCACGATCGCCTACTGAGCCGACAGCATCCGTATCGTCCCGTCAGACTGTTGACGCTAGGGGAGCCGGGCATGAGCAAGGCCTTGACAGGGAAGTCGGCTGCCCTTTCACACCGACGCGGATTGGGTGTGGCTGCGTCGGGACAGCCCCAGGGACATTGCGCAGTCGGATTACTCCTGGTCACCGTGTCGATGAGGTCGTGGGGTCGGCGGTTGGCGCGTCTGGTGGCTGTGGCGAGGTTGGGTTCACCGTTGCTGCGGTGGTATCCGATGGTCCGGTCCAGATCCCGTGCCCAGTCCGCGATCGCGACGGACGTGACTGCGCCAGCCAGCACCGCGCACACCGCCACTGCAAGGGGTAACCTGGGCGCGGGACCCGTCCGAAGGCGATCGGGTCGACCCCGTCAGGTTTCGCTGCCAGGTCTGGTCTTTCCTTCAGGGCCCGGCGCCGGTCGGGCTCGACATCGACTGAGGAGACAGACATGGCGGTAGGAGTGTTTGCGGGCATCCCGGTGCGTGACTATGGCAGCGCCCTGGAGTGGTACAAGCGGCTGCTCGGTGCTGAACCGGCCTTCTATCCGAACGAGATCGAGGCGGTCTGGCGGTTGGCCGAGGATCGGTACGTGTACATCATCCAGGATCCCGACCGGGCCGGTGGAGCTGTTAGCATGATTTGGGTCGACGACCCAGTCGCCGAGGTTGCGAGGATCTCCGGACAGGGCCTGGAGCCGGTCGACGTTGAGAAGCACGACTCGGTCTGGAAGTACGTCTTCCACGACAGCGACGGCAACGAGACCGGAATCGGCGGAGAGGTCTCGACGACCAGATGATCACGGGCCCCGCGCTGCAGGCGTGGTGACCTCAGACCGCCATTCCCCCGTCCCCCCGTCGTTCAATCGAGCGCCAGTGAATTGCCATGCCGTGTGCCGTTGACCCACCCGACGGGGAGCGGGGCGGGACCCGGGTGTCGAGGCGCTGCGCCGACGGTCGCCTCGGAATCCGACACAGCCGGGCCGTGGCAGGCGGTGGCGGACGCGATCGAACGGGCACACCACGACCAGATTCTGGGCTCGGGCTGGACTGGCTTCTTCGAGACCGCCCGGCGACTCGCCGTTGCAGGTGTGCCGTTACAGGCGTCGCCGAGCGCGGTCTGGTGCCTGGTTGCCGCGATGGTGGCGACCAGGTCGGCCGAGGCCGCGCCATGGGCGCGAACGCTCGCCCGGCTGGCCGGGCATGTGCGTTGCCTGGACTGCGGCGTGGTGTGGGCGATCGCCGACGTCATGAGCGATGCGAATGACGCCGAGCCGGTCGACGTCGCCGACGATGCGCAGAGCCAGTACGCGGGCGCGCAGGGTGTGCTGTTCACGGTGGACCGAAACGACGAGGTCGACGAGCCGCAGTCCTGCGGGGGTGTCTCGTCGGCGACGATCGCCGACGGGGTCGCAGGGTTCCCTGCGCCCCCCGATCGGGAACTGCTCAGGACGCAGGTCGCGGTGCGTACGATGTGGCGCTCCGATGCCGGCCCGGTCGATGCGCTGACGCTGGTGGCGGGCCGACCGTCAGTCATCGCGGCGGCTGGCAGCGATGCGGCCAGGTTGTGGGACGTCGTTTCCGGGTCGCCGATCGGGCCGCCGCTCGACGGCCCGGCCGTGGCGGTGGCGTCGGTCGCGTTGCCCGACGGCCGTGCCGTCATAGTCGTAGCTGGCGACGGCGGCACTCTGCGTTGGTGGGATGCCTCGACCGGTCGACCACTGGACGGCCCGGTGGCCGCCGGCACGGCACAGATCGGGTCGCTCGCCCCAATCCTCATGCCGACCGACCCACATCCGGGAACCGTCGACTGGCTGGCAAGACTCCGCGACGGCCGTACCGTGCTCGCCGTCGGCGACACCGACGGCGCGGTCCGGCTGTGGGACCCGGTGACCCGCAACCCGCTGACCGAGCTGTTCCATCGTGCCGGCCGGCCCGTGGCCGCAATGACGGCAGTCGACTTCGTCAATCAGCCGCCGTGGAGCGGCACCGACGTCGTCACCGTGTACGGCGACTGCACCGTCGACGTGTGGGGGTCGACAGCCGTTCACGGCGACCGTTCGACGATGGCACCCGACTCGCGCAAGCTCGTCGCGATCGGCCACCAACGCCTCATCGGCGTTGCCGTGTCACCTGAACGGCTCGGGTATCGCAAGCCGGTCCTGCTGGCCGACCGCAACGGCGCGGTATCGATCTGGGAGACCTTCGGCGTGCGGCTGGGCGACCCTTTGCCGCCCGACCTGGCCCACCGCGACGTGGTCGGCATCGTCGCTCTACCGGCGGCCGGCGACGGCATCGTCGTGGTGACAGCGAGCCGGGCGGACCGCAACCTACGGGTGTGGGAGCCGCTGCGTGGCAGCGTTGCCCTCGTGCCACTCGACATCCGACCGCGCTGCCTGCTCAGCGCTGGTGACGTGCTGATGATCGGGCACGACGACGGACTCCTCGCCCTGTCCCTCGCCAGCGGTCTCATCGAGGGACGGTGACTCTGTTGGCGTGTAGTGGGAGCTGACGGTGGGTTGGCCGGTGTAGTTCGGGCCGGCCGCCGCCGATGCAGGCCTGCTGTCCCGACGCGCGGCCGTAACGCACTGGCAGGCCGTCGACCTGCTCGCCGCCCGACACCCCGGTGTCGACACGGATGCCTCCGTGCTGTACATCGATCACGGTGACGTGTTGACCACGGCCGGGAGGGCGGCGGCGATCGATGCATGCCTGCACCTCGTCCGCAGCAGGCTCGGCGCAGCGGTGGCCAACCGGGTGGCTCGCAATCTCGTGGTGGCCCCGCACCGTGCGGGCGGGCAGGCGCAGTACATCGAGCGGCCCCTACCCCCGCACTCCTCCGACGACCCGATCACCGAAGTGCTGGGGTGGGCTCTGCCGGCACCTGGCGGAACCCCTTACGGTCGAGCGGCTGGCTGGCGTC
The DNA here is from genome assembly GCF_055587185.1 of Micromonospora sp. NPDC048040. NCBI lineage: Bacteria > Bacillati > Actinomycetota > Actinomycetes > Micromonosporales > Micromonosporaceae > Micromonospora > Micromonospora sp. NPDC048040. Next base: position 18,368 of record NZ_JBVJGT010000056.1, read on the forward strand.
GCTCACATGAGCCGGCGCGCCTTCATCCGGGCGTTCCAGGCATCTACCGGCGTCACCCCGGCCGTCTGGGTCAAGCGTCAGCGCCTCGACGAGGCCCGTCGACTGCTGGAGTCGACGGAACTGTCGATCGGTCAGGTCGCTGCCGAATGCGGTTTCGGCAGCAGTGTCACGTTGCGGCGGAGCTTCGCCGCGGCCTTCGACACCTCGCCGTCGGAGTACCGCCGACGGTTCGACACCCGTACCGCAGGCAGTCGTGCCGGAGATCCGCGCCGGTAGTGCTCGGACGGAGGCCCGATCGAATCAGTCCCCGGGTCTCTCGCCGGCGGTCCGCGAACTTGGTCAAGGCCCGAAGCGCCTGGGCACGCCCGTCTCTGCCTGGTAGACCGCCGGTCTCAAGGCTCCGCAGCCGGTGAGGATCCGCAACCGGATCGGCCTGTGGTTGAGCGCCGCCTATTGTGCGTGCCAGGTGGCGGCGAGCAGTTTGGTGGCGAGCCGGGGCGGTGTCGCGCGCAGCAGGGTGTCGCGCAGCCACGCGACGGCGCCGGTCTGCGAGGTCATCCGTGATTGTCGGGATGCTGCGGCCATCAGTCGACTGGTACGGGGCCGACGTTCGGCGTCGTAGCGGAGCAGTCGTTCGGGAACATCGGCCGGGTCGGCCTCGGTGAGGTGCCGGGTCAGTGCGGCCGCGTCTTCGAATGCTTGGCTGGCGCCCTGTCCGAGATCGGGGGTCATCGCGTGGGCGGCGTCGCCGAGCAACGCGATTCGGCCGACCGCGAACGACGGCAGGGGCGTGGCTAGGCGTGCGATCGCGTCGACGTAGATCGCGGTGAGCGGCGTAGCCTTGATCAGCGCCGGAACCGCCGGATGCCAGTCGGCCATCAGAGCCAGGACCTGTTGCCGCGCGTCGTGCGCGGAGGGCCGCGCTTCGGGCAGCACGGTGTCGGTGAACCAGTACAGATCGCGCTCACCGACCGGGAACAGTCCGAACATGGCACCGGTCCGGCGGTCGATCATGATGCTGGCCAGCAGTTCGGTGACGTCGAGCCCCGGGGGCGTGTGCAGCATGCCGCGCAGATCCAACCGGCCGATCTGCCGTGCTCCGGGATGGGCGGGAAACAGCTGACGGCGCAGACTGCTGCCGATGCCGTCGGCCACGACCACCGCATCCGCCGTGGTCAGCGGCTGGCCGTCGGCGACGACGACCACTCCGGCCGGATCAGGCTCCAGCCGTTGCACTGGCGCGGCGGTGCGCACCAGGTGGGCGGGCAGTGGTGCACGCAGTGCGCGGTGCAGTTCCGCTCGGCTCACCACGTGCGCGGTCCCGACCGTCCGTTTGGCGTGGACCGCGTCCGTCACCAACAGCGGCCGTCCGCGCCAGTCGCGTAATCCGCCGGTGGTGGCACGCATCGCCTGGCCGCGCACGTAGTCACCCAGACCGAGCGAATCCAGCGCCCGGACTCCGTTGGGCATGAGCACCACCCCGGTGCCCGCCTCGCGAAGCTCGGCGCCGCGCTCGTACAGCGTCACCTCGTGTCCCTGTCGATGCAGCCCGACCGCCACGGACACCCCGCCCAGGCCACCGCCTACCACCACGACTCGCACGAACTCACCTTCACTACGATCGGGCCGACGCCACCACACCGACACGGCAGCCCCGGCGACGCGCGCAAGCCTCGCGGACCGACTGGCGGCCCTGCTGACCGACGCGCTGCTCACCGCAGCCACCACGCATCGGACCCGGTACCGAGCGATCTACGAACTCCAGCTGGAGGCGGTACGCCGGCCGGCCCTCGCCTCGGCTCTCGCCGGTCTGCAGGACAGCTCGATCGGTCTGACGGCCGACCACCACGGCGCCCTCGGCCTGCCCATCCCCGCCGAGGCGATTCCGACGCTGGTCACGCTCTACGGCGGCACGCTGTTCGTCCTGGTCACCACGCCGGTCGACTGCATCAACAGGCAGCTCGTCGAGCCGCTCGCCCGCGCCATCGTGCGCGGTGCGCTGCCCGATGTGGGCGGCTCGACGACCCGGTGAGCTGAGGACAGCCTGCTGAGCCGGCCCAGAGTCGCTGCTCAGGGCAGCAAGCCGGTGGGGCGATCCCCTTCCACGCGGAGTGCTCAGTGGCGCCAACGGACGTCGAGCGCCGTCCAAGTGACCTGGTGGGAGGGTGTGAACATGTCGGGGCAGTAACGACCCCTCCTCGTGGGCGTTCCTTCGCATGGCGTTGGTGCGGCCCCATTGCTACGTCGTCGACGTCGAGCAGCACCTCGTCGGTGCGTTGCCTGTTCCAGACCTGTCGCTTGGTGAGCCGACCCCCGAAGGACGTCCCGGGCGCCTCGTGGCGGGCAGCAGGTCGAGTGCGGGTAATCCCGCCCGAGGGTTCCCCGCACTCGACCCGAGCAAGCGGTCAGACTCTGGCCTCTTCCCCGACCCTGGCCGGTGAAGCCGAGGCCGTCTTCGGTGTCCGGCGTCCGGGCATCCACCAGTTGGCCTTGCCGCATAGTTCCATCACCGCGGGGACGAGGATCAGCCGGACGATGGTGGCGTCGATGAGCACGGCGACGGCCATGCCGAGGCCTCCCTGCTTGACCGCGATGTCGGGTCCGAGCAGGGAGGTGGTGAAGACGGCGATCATGATGGCGGCCGCGGCCGTGATGACCTTGGCGGTCCGCGCCAGCCCTTGGGCGACGGCGGTACGGGTGTCGCCGGTTCGCTCGTACTCCTCACGGACCCGTGAGGAGAGGAAGACCTGGTAGTCCATGGACAGGCCGAACAGGACCGGGAACATCATCATCGGGACCCAGGTCGTGACCGGCATGGCGGCGGGGAACCCGAAGGCCGGGCCGAGCCATCCCCACTGTACGACCGCGACGATCACGCCGTAGGCGGCGCCGATCGACAGCAGGTTCATCACGGCGGCCTGCAGGGCGATCGTGACCGACCGGACCAGCGCGATCAGCAGCACCATGGAGATCGCGATGACGACCGCGATCATCAGGGGCAGGCGCGAGCCGGACTCCTCGGCGAGGTCGATGGTGCTGGCGTTCGGTCCGCCGACGTGGACCCGTTGGCCGCCGGGTGCGGTGGGCAGCACGTTGTCGCGGAGCTCGTGCACCAGGTCTGCGGTTGCCTCCTCCTGGTACCCGGTCGTGGGGAAGGCAGTGAAGGTGACGGCCTGCCCGTCGTTGCTGACTCGAGGTGGCGTGGCGTAGGCGATGCCCTCGGCCTTGCTGACCGCCGCGACCACGGGACGCAGGTCGGCGTCCTTGGAGTCGACCTGGGTGGCGAAGATCAGGGGTGCTCCGTAGCCGGGACCGAAGCCCTCGGAGAGGATCTCGTACGAGATGTAGCTGCTCCGGTCGCGGGGCTGGACGCTGGCATCGGGCTGGCTCAGCCGCATCGACAGCGTCGGGGCAGCCAGCACCAGCAGGCTCACGCCGGCGAGGAGTGCGGCGACCAGTGGCCTGCGCTGCACCACGCCGGCCCAACGCTCGGCGAGCGTACGGCGCTCCTGGGAATTGGCACTGACGGGCCGGGTCCGGCGGGACGCGCGACGAGGCAGGCGCAGCGAGTTGATCCTGTATCCGGTGAAGCCCAGGAACGCGGGTAGCAGCGTCACCGCGGCGATCATCGTCACCAGCACGATCACCGATGTGGCGACGGCCACTCCGGTCATCAGCCGCTGTCCCATGACGACCAGGCCGAGCAACGCGATCACGACGGTCGTGCCGGCGAACAGTACCGCGCGACCGGCGGTGGTGACGGCCTTGACCGTGGCGCGCTCGGGTTCATCGCCGTCCCGGAGGCTGTCCTTGTAGCGGGTCACGATGAACAGCGCGTAGTCGATGCCGACGCCAAGGCCGATCATCGCGCCGAAGGCCAGAGTGAAATCCGGTGCGGGGACCAAGTGCCCTACCACCTTTGTCAGCGCGAGGCCGCTCACAATTGCCAGGAGGGCGGTCACGATCGGCAAGCCCATTGCCACCAGTGAACCGAAGGCGATGAACAAGATCACTGCTGCCGCCAGGATGCCCACGCTCTCGGCCGGGCCCTGCGGAGGTGTCTCGGCCTTTTCCGCCATGTATCCGCCCAGCCCGAGCATGACGCTGTTGTCGGAGGCGTCCTTGACCATGTCCACCAAGGGCTTGACCTCGGTCTTGGTCACGTCCTTGTCGCTCAGCGGGATGGTCGTACGGGCGATACGGCGGTCCTCCGTCACCAGGTTCTCGCCCTGGTAGGGGGAGGTCACCGGTCCGGTGATGGGTGAGGCGTCCAGATCGGCGATGACCTTCTCGATCTTCTGTCGGGCGGCGGGGTCGTCGATTCCCTTCCCTGCCTTGATCGCGAGGGTCAGCCTGTCCCCTTGCTGCTCGGGGAAGTGCTTCTCGATCAGAGCCTGCGCCTTGGCGGATTCGGAGTCTCCGCCGGTGAAGTTGTTGTCGGGCGCGGCGCCGTACCCGAAGCCGACGATCGCCACGGCGATCACGCCGACGATCCAGGTCAAGAGGACCAGGCGACGGCGCCGGTAACAGAACCGGGCCAGTCCCGCCAGAGCTCCATCCGTACGGGGAGCCTCGGATGTCATCATCTTCTCCTCAAATGGTCGAGCGTTGCGCTCGATCGTGCGGCCGGTGTCTTCCCCACCGTTCGCCGCGAACCGTCAATTTCCGTTCCGAGCTCATCGGTGTTCATTTCGGCGCCACGACGACAATGCGCGTCAGCAGTGGCGCCTTGCCTCCTGGTGCGTTTCTTCGGGGACGAGAACCGCCGACTCGGCGAGGTCTTCCAGCACGCCGTTGATGAGGGCCAGGTCGGCGGGGGAGAGGGACGGGGCTCGACGGGGCCAGCCGATGCAGCTCGGCGTCGATGATGGCCCGGGTGTGCCGATGGACCAGGGCAAGGAGGTTCGACGTGAGATCGTCCGCGCGGACTGGCGGGCGGGCCGGGCCAGATCAGTGGCCATGGCCCGCGCTTCCGCCATGCGCACCGGCGAAGGGCGTGGTGACGCCGTCGTAGTGGAGTCGCAGCATCATGCCCTGATGCGCGTGGGGCAGGTTGTGGCAATGGTTCATCCAGATTCCGGGATTCGTGGCGCGGAAGGCGACCTCCCACGTCTCGCCTGGCCGGACGTCGAAGGTATCCACCCACAGCGGACTGCCCGTCGACCGCGTCCCGTCCCTGGACAGGACCAGCACGGGATGGCCGTGCAGGTGCCAGGGGTGCGTTTCCAGGCTTCGGTTGACGACGGTGAACCGGACGAGGTCGCCGTCGACGACCAACTGGTCGGGGATGGAGGGGTGGCCTCGGCCGTTCACGGTGTGCGCATACGTCGGTTGGCCGTCGACCAGGGCCACTCCTTGGTCGAGGACCATGGTGAAGTGCCGATCGGCGTCGCGGATGTCGAAGGGTACGGCGGCTGGAACTCCGTACCGCAGCAGGTCGAGCTCCGGCAAGTCGGACGTGTCCTCAATGTGCGCGTCACCGGGAACATCACCATGCGGGCGTAGGCGCAGTCCACCATTGCGGTCGTCGTCGACAACGAGTGCCACGGGCGTGTCCGGCATGAGGAACACCAGGTCGTATCGCCCGCCTGCGGGCAGGTGCAGCCCGACATTGCTGACCTCGCCGGGCTGGTTGAGGTCCCGGCCGTCGACGGCCGCCACCCGGAACGGGGTTCCGGCGAGGACGATCCGGTGTGGATCCGAGTCGGTGTTGATCAGTCGTAGCCGCGTGGGCGTGCCGGGTGGTGTGGGGTGTGCGGTTTGGCCGTCCCTGCCGGCGATCGTGACGGTGCCGTTGAAGGTGTGCACGGGCAGGGTCAGATCCAGATGCTCCGCCGCGGCGTGCTCGTCGGGTCGCCGTGCGTCGCGCGGTCTTACGACGAGGGTTCCGTAGAGTCCCTTGTGTACGCCGAGGTGGGACGCGTGATGGGTGTGGTACCAGTAGGTGCCCACCTGGTCGGCGCGGAATCGGTAGACGAAGTCCGCACCGGGCCGCACGGTCATCTGGGTGACACCCGGCGCACCGTCCTCCCCGCACGGCACGTCGTAGCCGTGCCAGTGCAGGGTCACGCCGTCGGAGATGTCGGCGTTGCGCAGCCGCACTTCGATCAGGTCACCCTGGTTCGCCGTGATTGCCGGGCCCGGGACCTCGCCGTTGTAGGTCCACGCGTCGATCTCTCGTCCGGACGGTAGCCGTACGGTGGCCTTCTTCGCGGTCAGCACGTGCCGCCGCACGGTGCCACCCGGTGCTGGTGAGCTGGCGCCCCGTAGGTCCGCCACCGACAGGGCCGCGCGGGAGGAGCGGCCGCGGCCCCCTCCCAAGGTCACCGATTCGGCGGCGGGGAGGAACGACAGCCCGGTGCCGGCACCGGTCGCGGTCACCACGAACGCGCCACCGGTCCAGGCGATGAGCCGGCGGCGCGAGATGGCGCGTCGGGCCTTCGGCGCCTGTACGAGGTCCGCATCAGCGGTTTTTCGAGCGGGAGCCGTGACCGCTCGCGCGGTCAGCAACGCGCCGGCGCACACGAGCGAGATCGTGATCAAGGCCGTGCTCGGGGTGAGCGGGTACCCGACCAGGAAGGTCACCACAAGACCGGCCAGTGCCGCATAGCCCGCGGTGAGCACCGAGACCACGGCGCCTGCCGACCTACCGTCGCCTCGCCCCCGCCTCGCCGCGAGCAGTCGTGGGCCGGCAAGCAGCACGGCGGCGGCCGCGGCGGCCCCCAGCATCGGCAGCCCGAGCAGCACCTTTTCCTGTACGAACCACCAGCCCCGGCCGGCCAGCATCGCCACCGAGACCACCCGGACCAACGTCACGAGCACCGCCGCGACGAGGGCGGCGAGTGCCAGCCGGGTGCGCCGGAGCGCCAGGGTGGCGCCGGCCGCGAACCACGTGGCGATGCTCAGCAGCGCGACGAGGTGGTCCAGGATGATCCACAGCCCGGTGGTCATGGCGCCTGTGGCGTCGGTGCGGCCGGCCGCGACAGCTGCCTCGCCTGGCGGCCGATCATCCCGGTCACCGCCAGGATGGCGAGACCGTTGATCGCGTGCAGACCGAAGACCAGCTCGCCGGCGGTCGTGTTGCCGCCGGTGCCGTCGAACGCCGCGGCGATCCCCTTGATCACGAACTGGACGACCGCGAGCCCGGCGACCAGGCCGCTCAACCCGATAAGCCGCCCGGGCATCCGGGCGATCGCGGCGACGACGGTCAACAGGACCGCGATCAGGACGATTCCGCCGCCCAGCGCGCGGTGCGGCTGGAAGGACTCATCGTTGGGTGCCGTGTCGAAGGCGCCGCTGGCAGCCAGGAAGAACTGTGCGACAACGGCCAGCATCAGCAGGGCCGCCAGGCCGGCGAAAGCTCTACGCACGGCGCGCTCCTCGAGGTCGGTGACGGTGATCGTTCATGGCCGAGATCGTCGCGCCGGTGCGGCGGTCCCGGCATCCGACAGCGGACGGCTCCGTCTACGCAATTGGGCGTAGCCGGCTACTGTCTCGCTACTCCGGTCGGCGTAGTAGGTCGCGCGTCTGCGCGGAACGCTTCTCGCCATGAGAACCGTAGGATCGCGGCATGGAACATCGCGCGATGCCGTTTCGCCTGCCTGTGCTGGCGCAGGACGTGGTGCTCGCGCTCTTCATCACCGTGATGCAGGTGCAGGGCACGGTCGTTCTCGCCGCCGCCAGGGGGACAGAACAGCGGTCGCTCGCCGACTCCGGATACCTCGGATTCGCACTGCTGGTGGTGGGTGGCCTGGTCGTGTCGGTCCGCCGCTTGTGGCCGGTTCCGGTGTTCGTCACCGCCGCGCTTGCCAGCTTGGTGTATTACGTTCTCGAGTTCCCGGACGGGTACGGCTGGCTCGGGCTCTTCGTCGCCCTGTACACCCTCACCGCCTACGGTGACGGGCGCCGGTCATTGGTGATCGCCGGTGCGGGTATCGCGGTGCTCGCCGTCGGGTGGCTGGTCGCCGCGGCCGACATCGAGCCCCGCGCCGCCATCGGCTGGGTGTTCTTCCGGATCGGTGCGTCGGTCATGAGCGCAGCCCTCGGCGAGTCCGTCCGATCTCGACGGGTCATCGCAGCCGAGGCTCAGGTGCGTGCTGAACTGGCCGAACGGACTCGCGAGGAGGAAGCGCGAGCGCGGGTCGACGCAGAACGACTCCGGATCGCGCGCGAGGTTCACGACACCGTTGCGCACGCCATAGCAATCATCAACGTTCAATCCGGGGTCACCGCGCACGTGCTGGACAAGAGGCCGGAAGTGGCACGGGAGGCGCTGCAAACCATCGAGCAGACCAGCTCCCGGGCGCTGCGAGAGATGCGAACCATCCTCGGGGTGCTCCGTGACGACAACAACGGACGCGTGCCGTATCCCGGGCTTGAGCAGATCGACGAACTCACCGCCAAGGCACGCGACGCCGGACTCGACATCAAACTCGAGCAGTCCATGCCTGCGGCACCGCTGCCGAGCGCAGTGGGGATTGCCGCCTACCGAATCCTGCAGGAGTCGCTCACCAACGTGATTCGCCACGTCGGCCCGACTCGGGTGACGGTAGCGCTAAACCAAGGGATCGACGTCTTGGAGATCCGCGTGACGGACGAGGGCCGCTGTGCCGCCCCAGGTGACGCCCCCATGGACCCTCACCCTCCGGCCCAGCATCATCGGCCCAGCACCGGCAGCTCGGCCAGGCCCGGCCACGGGATCCTCGGAATGCGCGAGCGCTGTCAGCTGCTGGGCGGAGACCTCGACGCCAGACCGACCCCGACCGGAGGGTTTGAAGTGACGGCACGGCTGCCCCTCGTACCGACAGGGTCGCGCCCATGAACGCCGCGGCTGAGTCACCGTTGACCAACGCTCCCGTCAAGGTGCTGCTCGCCGACGATGAGGGTCTCGTACGATCCGGGTTCAAGGTCCTGCTCGACATCGAGGACGACATCACGGTCGTGGGAGAAGCCACCAACGGCACCGAAGCCGTCGAGCGGGCCCGTGCCACCCGCCCCGACGTCGTCCTCATGGACATCCGAATGCCAAAGCTGGACGGGATCCAAGCCACCGCCCAGATCGCCGGGATGCAGGGGTTGGAGCAGGTCCGCGTCCTCATCCTCACCACCTACGACACCGACGAGTACGTCTTCGAGGCATTACAAGCCGGTGCCAGCGGCTTCCTGCTCAAAGACGCCGGACCGGCCGAACTCCTGCATGCCATCCGGGTGGTCGCCGCCGGAGACGCGCTGCTCGCGCCGCGGATCACCCGACGCCTTATCGGCCAGTTCACCGCGCAACGAGCCGCCACCCAGGCTGCGGAGGACCGGCTGGCGGTGCTGACCCAGCGCGAGCGCGACGTGCTATCCCTGGTGGGGCGGGGCCTGAGCAACAACGAGATCGGTACCGAGTTGTTTCTCAGCCCAGCCACGGCGCGCACCCATGTCAGCCACGCGATGGCGAAACTGGGTGCGCGCGACCGCGCGCAACTGGTTGTCATCGCGTACCAAACAGGGCTGGTCAGCCCAAATATGCGCTCCTGACTAAATCATGTTGGGCGTGTCCTCGGGACGTGGAGGACCGTTCTGTCCGAACGTGAGGAGGGGTGAACAGCCGCCGTGGGGCGTCTCGGACGAACCCTGGGTCGAGATCGCACCGCTGCTGCCACCCCGTCCGCCCCGGCGGCATCGGTTCCTGGGCCGCAAGCCTCTCGATGACCGCAGGGTGCTGTGCGGGATCCTGCTCGTGCTCGACACCGCGATCCCCCCTGGGGGCGACGGCGGCTGTCTGCTGGTCGACGTGCGTCCCGGCGGGCATGGCAGGGTGGGTGAGTTCTATCCCGAGGTGGGCACCGGCTTCGACGGTTGGCCCGCGTCGATCGCGGAGCTCTTGGAGGGTGTGGCGCGGTCGTTGGAGACTGGCGATCCCTACATGCAGCATTACCGCCCGGTCGTCAATGCCGGCGGCCGCCTGGACTGGACGATCGAGATGCCGTAATGGCCCGGCCGACTCGCAGGGTGTGGTGATGAGCGCGTCGCGGACCTGGGCGGCGCTGTGGCCGGCGGGCACGGCCACCCCAAGTCGTCGGACCCGGCCTGGACCTGCTCGGCATCACCTGCCCGACTTCGGTGGGATCCTGACCGGCGGATCGGCGCGGAGCACGTCGACGGCGAGGGCTCGTACCGCGGCTTCGTCCACGTCAACGCCCAGGCCGGGGCCGGTGGGTACTGCGGCCTCCCCGTCGCGTACCTCGACCGTGTGCCCGCCGACGTAGGCGGACTCGATGAACTGCCGGCCGTTGAGGTCGACGGGCGTGTCGATGCCGAACGCCGAGAACAGGTGTAGCGAGGCGGCGAAGCCGAGGTCGGAGTCGGTGAGGCCGGAGCCCATCAGGCGTACCCCGCTGTCCTCGGCGAGGGCGCACATCCGCCGGGACAGGGTGAGGCCGCCGCTGCGCTGCACCTTGGCGATCGCGACATCGACCGCGTTCAGGCGTACGAAGGTGGCGAGGTCGCTGGGGTGGCGCAGACTCTCGTCGAGCGCGACCGGCACGGGGGAGTGGTCCCGCAGCCGTTGTAGCCCGGCGATCTGGTTGGCCGGCAGCGGCTGCTCGAACGCGGCGACGTCGAGTTCGGCGAGCCGGCGGGCCACCTGTAGTGCCTGGTCGACCTGGTACGCCTGGTTGGCGTCCACCCAGATCGCCGCCTTCGGCGCCGCTCGCCGTACCGCCTCGACGAACGCGAGGTCCTGGTCGATATCGGCCAGCCCGATCTTGACTTTGAAGGCCGTGTACCCGAGGGCGTGGCCCTCCGTGACGCTGTCGGCGACCGCCTCGGGGGTCTTGGCGGAGATGATCCAGCCGAGTGGGATCCGTCCGACGCGACGTTGCCCCCAGAGCACTCCGAGCGGGACGCCGACCGCCCGTCCGACGAGGTCGTGCAGCGCGATGTCGATCGCGGACTTCGCGATCGGCGCACCGATCGTGAAGCCGCGGTTGATGACCCGGTCGAAGGTTGCCGTGACCGCGTCGAGGTTCCACGCCGGTGCGCCGAGGACCGCGGGCGTGAGGTAGCGGTCAATGGTGGTGACGATGCTCTCGGTGGTTTCGTAGGTCCAGGACGGCGTCGGGGTGGCTTCGCCCCAGCCGACGACTCCGCCCGCGGTCACCTTCACCAGCACCCGCCGGCTGGGCTGCCCGACGGTCGCGACGGTCCCTCCGGCGATCTCGAACGAACGGATCGTCGGGAGTTCGACCACGAAGGTCTCCACCCGCTCCACGACGAGACCGTTCAGTGCCCCGGTGCGCTCGGGCCCAAGAGTCGGCATGCCGTACCCACCTTCCGTGGCATCTATTTGGGAATGAATTCATTCCCTCTAGTCGATGGCAATCCGGAGCATACCTGTCCGGCGAGCTGCGTAAAGCAGGGAAAATTCTTGCCGGGAGGGATTGACGGAGGTGTGTCTGCTGCTCAAGAATCCTCAGCCATGACCGGCATTGATGGTTTGGATTCATTCCCTCATGGGACGAAATTCCGAGCCCTGGCGGCCTACCTCCGGCAACAGATCGCCGAAGGTCGGTGGTCGGTCGACGCACGCCTGCCCACCGAGCAGGAGTTCGCCCACACCCACGAGGTGGGGATCAACACGGTCCGCCGCGCGATCAACCTGCTGGTGGACGAGGGGCTGGTACGTCGTCGCCAGGGCTCCGGCACCTACGTGGTGGCGATACCGGCGCAGGTCGGGCGTAGCGCCCGCTTCGTCGGGGTGCTCGTACCGTCCACCTCGTACTTCTACCCACGGGTGATCGAGGGCATCGAGCGGGTGATGACCACCGCCGGCGTCCGGATCATCCTTTCCAGCTCCGAGTACGACCCGGATCTGGAGGCGCAGCAGATCAACCAACTGCTCGCCGCAGACGTCGACGGCCTGCTGCTCGTGCCCAACCTGCACCTGATCGAGAAGCCCCAGCAGTACGTCGACCAACTGCACCGGCTACCGGTCCCGTACGTGCTCGTGGAACGGCGGCCGCCGGCTCCCGCGCCGGACGACGCGACGCCGTACGTCTGCACCAACCATCTCGGCGGGGGCTACGCCGCGGTACGGCACTTCGTCGAGCTGGGGCACAAGCGGATCGGCCACCTCGGCCGGATCCGGACCGCAACCGCCGACATGGTGGCGGAGGGCTTCGACCGCGCGGTCGCAGACTTCGGCCTGCCTCGTCTCCCGGCAGCCGCGGTCCGACGTGAGGAATGGACGTCCGACCAGCTCGCGGCGTACGCACAGATCTGCAGGGACAACGAGATCACCGCGGTGTTCTGCCTCGGCGACCGGGACGCCGCGGGACTGCTGCCCCACGCGCGCCGGCTCGGGCTGACCGTGCCGGACCGGATGGCGGTGATCGCCTACGACGACGAGGTCGCCGACCTCGGCGAGGTGCCGCTCACCGCCATCTCCCCTCCGAAGACCGAGGTGGGCAAGCTCGCCGCCGAGGTCCTGCTGCGACGCATCGAGCAGGGCGCCTCGGCCCCCGTGCACCAGACCCAACTGCAACCACGCCTGGCGATCCGGGCCTCGTGCGGCGCCGCCCGCGACCGGTAGTCCGTGACCGGCCGAGGGCCAGGCGCACCGTCGAGGCGGTGACCCGAGACCGCTGCCCGCCGGGCGACCAACACAAGGAGATCCACGATGAGGATGCAACGCTTCTCGCCAGGCCGGCGTCTCGTCGCCCTGGCCGGCGTCGCGGCGCTCGCCGCGACAATGATCGGCTGCGGCGCGAGCGACGAGGAGAGCGGCGGCCGGGTGACGATCAGGCTGGGCTACTACGCGGAAGCGGGCGGCCCGGCCGACAAGACGATGCGCTCGCTCGCCGACGAGTTCATGAAGGCGAACTCCGGCGTCAAGCTGGAGCTGGAATCGGCGCCGTACACGGACTTCTTCAAGCGGCTGCGCACCCAACTCGCCGGCGGCAAGGGGCCTGACGTGTGGCTCTCCGACGGGGTGCTGGTGCAGGAGTACGCCGGCCGCAACAGCCTGCGTGACCTCAGCGACTTCGTGAAGACCGTCAACACCGACGACTACTACGGCGTGGACCTCAACCGCGACTCCGACGGCCACATCTACGGCTTCCCGCAGGGCGCGCAGACCCCGGTGCTCTTCTACAACAAGAAAATGTTCGCCGACGGGGGCGTCGCCGAGCCGACCGGAGACTGGACGTACGACGACCTCACCGCGGCCGCGAAGAAGCTGACCCGGGACACCAACGGTGACGGCAAGCCCGACGTGTGGGGGATGCGCGTCTACTCGCCCGGCTTCACCGAGAGCTGGTGGCCGATGGTCAAGGCGTTCGGTGGGGACGTCGTCGCCGACGGGGGGCGGAAGGTCGTCGTCGACAGCCCGCAGAGCCGCGCGGCGCTGGACTGGATGCTGAACGCGATGTACACCGAGAAGGCCGGCCCCGACGTGGTCACGACCAAGGCGCTGGGCAGCCCGCACACGATGTTCGCCAGCAACCGGGTGGCGATGCAGTTCGGCATCTACGCCCGCACCATCCCGGCGAACGCGGCGAAGATCGACCTCGGCGTGGCACCGATGCCGAAGGGCCCGGCGGGCCGCGGCCACGTGGCGATCGCGAACTCCTGGGTGATCAACAAGGCCGCGAACCAGCGGAAGGCCGAGGCCGCCTGGAAGTGGATCACGTACTTTGCCTCCGAGAAACCACAGACCACCTGGGCCGGGATCGGCGAGGCGATCCCGATCAACAAGAAGGTGGCCGCGTCCGACGTGTTCCTGAAGCCGGGTACCCCGCCGGCCGACCGGCAGGCATTCCTCGACGCCCTCGCCGACGCCGACGACCTCGGCCTCAACCCGGTGTGGACCGAGTACACCACGGCCGTGGCGAACCAGGTCGACCGGGCGCTCGCCAAGGAGAGGCCCGTCGGTGACGCGCTGACCGAGGCGCAACGGGAGGCGCAACAGATCATCGACCGCTTCTACGCGAAGAAATGAGTCAGCCCCGCCAGACGGAGGGAGGAGGTGGCGCTGTGACGACCATCGAGGACCGGGTGGAACAGGGGCGTCGCCCCTCCCCCCGGGACGGAAGGAGAACCGGGGATGAACGGCCGGGCTTCGGTCAGCGGGCATGGGCGACCGTGTTCGCCTTCCCGTACCTGGCACACCTGGTGGTACTGACCGCGTGGCCCGTACTCGCCCTGCTCTACTTCAGCCTCACCGACTACGACACGCTCTCCCCACCGAGGTGGGTCGGGCTGGACAACTTCCGCCGTCTGCTCGGTGACGAGGCGTTCTGGCGGAGCCTGCTCAACACCGCCTACTTCGCGGTGCTGTTCGTACCCACCCAGACGATCCTCGCGCTGCTGCTCGCGGTCGCGCTGAACCAACGCCTGCGATGGATCTCGCTACTGCGCAGTGCGTACTTCGTGCCGGTCATCTCGTCGTGGGTCGTCGTGGCGTACGTCGCCGACGCGGTCTTCAACCCGCAGTTCGGGATGGCCAACACCGTACTGGGGTGGCTCGGCCTGCCCCAGGCGACCTGGCTGCAGAGTCCGGTGCTCGTCATCCCGACGCTCGCCCTGGTCGCGGTCTGGAAGGGCGTCGGCTACATGATGGTGCTCTTCCTCGCCGGGCTGCAGAACATCCCGGAGGAGCTGTACGAGGCCGCCAAGATCGACGGCGCATCGGCCTGGCAACGGTTCCGCCGCGTCACCCTCCCCGGGATATCGGGAACGACGTTCCTCGTCCTGGTCCTCTCGACGATCACCACCCTGCAGGCCTTCGAGCAGGTCTACGTGATGACCGGACCGATGCGGGGCCAACCGGCCGGCCAGCCGAACGGGGCGAGCGAGATGACCGTGCTCTTCATGTACCAGCAGGGCTTCGAGTTCTTCAACATGGGCTACGCGTCGGCAGTCGCGTGGGTGCTGTTCGCGCTGATCTTCCTCCTGACGCTGGTCCAGCTCCGCCTGCAGAAGAAGTGGGTGCACTATGCCTGAGACCGGTCGGCGCGGCCGGGTCCGGCGCCGCCGAGACCGACGTGGACACCCGGCCGCGTACCTGTTCGTCGGCCTCGGTGCGGCGATCATGGTCGTTCCGTTCGTCGCCTCCGTGGCCAACTCGCTGAAGAGCTTCGCGCAGTACGTCGCGGTGCCGCCGATCTGGATCCCGGACCCGCCGGAGTGGTCCAACTACACGCAGGTGTGGGAACGCGCCCCCTTCGGCCTGTACGCCTGGAACAGCTTCCTCATCGCGAGCCTTTCCGTGGTCGGCAACGTGGTCACCAGCGCGATGGTGGGCCACGCGCTGGCCCGGATGAAGCTGCCGGGCAAGGATGTGCTGCTCGCCGCGGCTCTCGGCACCCTGATGCTGCCCACCGTCGTGACGATCATCCCCAACTTCATCCTGTACAAGCACCTCGGTTGGCTCGACACCATGCTGCCGCTGGTGGTGCCGTACTGGCTGGCGACGCCGTTCGGGATCTTCCTGATGCGCCAGACGTTCCTCGCGATCCCCCGCGACTTCGAGGAGGCGGCGGCGCTCGACGGAGCCAACCCGTGGCAGGTGTTCTGGCGGGTCCACATGCCGCTCGCCAAGCCGGCACTCGCGACACTCGGCGTCTTCACCTTCATGGCGTCCTGGGGCGCCGTGCTTGAGCCCACGATCTACCTCACCTCGCCGGAGAACTACACCCTGCCCATCGGGGTGATGAGCCTGCAGGGCCAGTTCATGGGCAACGACCAGCTCGTCACCGCCGCCGCGCTGATGTCGCTCCTGCCCATGCTGCTGTTGTTCCTGCTCGCCCAGCGCTACTTCGTTCGCGGCGCGATGGCCAGCGGTCTCAAGGGCTGATCAACGCTCGCCTGCCGCCCCGCCACCACGAGCGTGGGGCGGGGCCGCCCCCGAGCGCCCCTGACCACCCTCGCCCTACCGACACACCTGTCCTGATCGAAAGGAACGTGCAGTGACCGAAACATGGGGGAATCGACCATTCCGCGTCGGCGTGATCGGGGCGGGCAGCGTCGCCGCCCTGCACCTCGACGCGGCCGCCGGCCTGCCCGAGGTCGAGGTCGCCGCGGTCTGCGACGTACGGCTGCCGGCCGCCGAGCAGCTCGCGGCCCGGTTCGGCGCCCGCGCGTATGCCGACCACGCCGTGATGTTCGCCGCCGGCGAGCTGGACGGAGTGCTGATCACCGCGCCGCACACGCTGCACGCGCCGATCACCGTGGACGCCGCCGCGGCCGGACTGCACGTCCTGGTGGAGAAGCCGATGGCCACCAGCGTCGAGGACACCCAGCGGATGATCGACGCCTGCGCGACCCACGGGGTACGCCTTGCCGTGGGCCACGTGCTGCACTTCCTGCCGACGGTCCGCGAGGCGTGGCGGACCCTGCGGTCGGGAAGCCTCGGCCGGCCCGTGGTGATCACCGAGCGGCGTACCGCGCGGTACGAGCGGGGTTCCCGGCCGGACTGGTTCTTCGACCCGACGCTCGCCGGCGGCGGCATCGTGATGAACGTCGGCACACACAGTATCGACAAAGCCCACTGGCTCGGCGACGCGCCAGCCGTCAGCGTGCACGGGTACGTCTGGCACCAGCCGGGCGTCGAGGTCGAGACCGAGTCGGTCGGCCTGCTGGAACTGGCGAACGGGGTACGGGTCATGCTCTCGGTCACCGGGACCGGCCTGCCGTTCCACGACGAGACCGAGGTGGTGTGCGAGCACGGCGCGCTGCGGTTGTCCCGACGCGATGGGCTGTGGACGTACCAGGGGGACGACGCGGTGCAGGTGGTCACGCCCGAGCAGGACGACATCGTGGCGGCGTTCCGGGAGCAGTTGGCGGACTTCGTCGCGAGCTGCCGCGACGGGCGGGTGCCGGCGGTCGACGCGGCGTACGGGCAGTCGGTCGTGGCCACCGCGCTCGCGCTGTACGAGTCGGCCGAGCGTGCCGACACGGTGCGGATCCCCGGTCTGACCGTGGAGGTGGCGGCGTGAGCGAGCGGAGCGAGCGAACCATTCGGCTCAGCGTGGCGCCTCGCGCCGCCGCGGAGCGGAGCGAGGTGGCGGCGTGAGCGGCGTCGACACGGTACCGGCGTGGGCAGCGGGCCGACTCGCGTTCAGCACCCTCGGCTGCTCGACCGAGCCGGTCGAATCGGTGCTGGAGCTGGCCCGGCGTACCGGCTGCCACGGCGTGGAGCTTCGCTGCGCCGAGGGTGAGCCGGTCGCGCCCGACACCCCGGCCGGCACGCTGCGCGAGACCGGGAAGCGGTTCGCGGACGCGGGTGTCGAGCCGATCTGCGTCGCCTCGTACGTGCGTATCGCAGCACCGGACGGTGACCCGGTCACCGACCTGCTGCACCACGTCGAGATCGCCGAGCACCTGGGCGCCCGCTACGTGCGGGTCTTCGGCGGCCGGGACGGCCAGGCCGACCCGCATCCGGTGGCGGTGCAGCGGCTCGGCGAGGTGGCCCGGAGGATCGAGAGTGGGCCGGTGACGATCCTGCTGGAGACCCACGACGTGTTCTGCTCGGCACGCGCCGTCGCGGCGGTGCTCGCCGAGGTCGATTCGCCCGTGGTGGCCGCCCTGTGGGACGCGGTGAACCCGTGGCGGGTGGGGGAGAGCGCCCGCGAGGCGGCCGACGCGCTGGCGCCGTGGCTGCGACACGTACAGCTCAAGGACGTCCGGGCGACCGACGACCTGGCTCCGGTGCTGCCGGGGCACGGCGCGGTCCCGCTGGGCCAGATCCTCAGCGAGCTGGAACGCCTCGACTACCGGGCCTGGCTGTCCCTGGAGTGGGAACGGGCCTGGTTCCCCGAGGCGCCGCCGCTGGCCGACGCGCTCGGCGCGTTCCGGGCGGTACTCGCCGCGCACCGGGCGGCGTGATGACCTCGTTGATCCCGTATCCCGCGGCGATTCGCCGGCACTCCGGTGCGCTGTATGTCACCGGGCCGGTGCCGGTCGTGGCCGTGCCCGAGGCCGAGGGGGTCGCCGACTGGCTCGCGGAGGTGCCCGGGTTCACCCGCGCCGTGCTGTCCGACGCCCCGGTGCGCCTGGCCCTCGACGATCGCCTGGCACCGGAGGGCTACCGGCTCACCGTCGACGAGCGCGGTGTGGAGATCACCGGAGGCGCGCCTGCCGGGGTGTTCTACGGCGCCCAGACGCTGCGCCAGCTGCTGCCGGACGGCGCGTCCGGCCGCACCGTCAGCCTTCCTTACCTCGAGGTGGCCGACGCCCCCCGGTTCGGCTGGCGCGGCGTGATGCTCGACGTGGCGCGGCACTTCATGCCCAAGGAGTTCGTGCTGCGCTTCATCGACCTGCTCGCGCTGCACAAGCTCAACGTGCTGCACCTGCACCTCACCGACGACCAGGGCTGGCGGCTGGAGATCCCGCGCTACCCGCGGTTGACCGAGATCGGGGCGTGGCGCGCCGAGACCCTGGTCGGACACGCCCGCCACACCCCCCGCCGGTACGACGGGGTGCGGCACGGCGGCTACTACACGCGGCAGGACATCCGGGAGATCGTGACGTACGCCGCGACACGGTTCGTCACCGTCGTGCCCGAGATCGACAGCCCTGGCCACTCACAGGCGGCGATAGCGGCGTACCCGCAGCTCGGCAACACCGGCCGGCAGCTCGACGTCTGGACCGACTGGGGGATCAGCGAGCACGTGCTCGACGTCTCCGAGACGACGCTCGGGTTCTACCGCGACGTGCTCGATGAAGTGATGGCGCTCTTCCCCGGGAAGTACCTGCACCTCGGCGGCGACGAGTGCCCCACCGGGCAGTGGCGGGCCAACCCGGCCGTCACGGCACGCCTGGCCGAGCTGGGACTGCCCGACGAGCGAGCACTGCTCGGCTGGTACGTGGGAGAGCTCGCCAGCTTCGTCGCGGACCGCGGCCGCCGCCCCGTCTTCTGGTACGACACCGAAACCGCGCTGCGGGTGCCGAACGCGATCGCGATGCCGTGGCGGGGCGACGGCGCGGCCATGGCGGCCCACCAGGACGGCCACGACGTGGTGCTCGCCTCACACGAGCACCTCTACCTCGACTACTACCAGAGCCAGGACCGGGAGATCGAACCGCTCGCGATCGGCGGGCACACGCCGCTGGAGCGGGTGTACGAGTTCGACGCCGACCAGCCCGTCGGGGCGCTCGGCGCCCAGTGCCAACTGTGGACCGAGTACATGCCGCGGCCGGAGGACGTGGAGCGCATGGCGTTTCCCCGCCTCTGCGCGTTCAGCGAGACCGTCTGGTCGACCGCGCCCCGGCACTCCTTCGCCAGCTTCCGCGACCGGGTCACGGCGCACCTGCCCCGCCTCGCCGCGGCGGGCGCGACGTACCGGCCGCTCGATGCCATCCCGTCGCCCCGCACCGAGCCACAGCCATCCCTCAAGGAGGCGCCGACCGATGCCCATTCACGTGGCTGACGCCCCGCCGCGCAGCCTGGCCGCCCTCCGGGAGGTCCTATCGACACCCAGCCAGGAGGTGGTGGAGAGCCTGGCACGGATGGACGGCGACCTGATGCTCCTCGGCGTCGCCGGAAAGCTGGGACCCGAGCTGGCCCTGATGGCGCGACGCGCCCTGGACCGGGCCGGCCGGCAGGCCCGGATCATCGGGGTGGCCCGCAATCCCGGGCCTGAGCTGGTGGAGCGGTTGCGTGGCGGGGGCGTGGAGCTGCTCCGTGCCGACCTGCTCGACGACGCGGCGCTCGCCGGCCTGCCGGACGTGGCGAACATCGTGTACCTGGCCGGCCGGAAGTTCGGCACCGACGGCGCCGAGCACCAAACGGAGCGGGAGGGGCGTTTCTGATGTCGGCAGCACTACCGTTGGATGTCGGCGCCGCGCTGCGCGAGGGCGTCGTGATCCCGGCTCACCCGCTCGCGCTCGACGTCACCGGGCGGCTCGACGAGCGCCGACAGCGTGCACTGAGCCGGTACTACCTGGACGCCGGGGCGGGCGGCCTGGCGGTCGGGGTGCACACCACCCAGTTCGCGATCCGGGATGCCGGGCTGCTCGAACCGGTGCTACGGATCGCCGTCGACACCGTGCGGGAGGCGCCGCGCGACCGGCCGGTGGTGCTGGTCGCCGGAGTCTCCGGCACCACCGACCAGGCGGTCGCCGAGGCCAAGCTCGCCGCGGACCTCGGCTACCACCTCGCCATGGTGATCCTGCGCGGGTTGGCGGAGCTGACGGACGACGAGCTCATCGCGCACATCGCGGCGGTCGGCGAGGTGCTCCCGGTGTTCGGCTTCTACCTCCAGCCCGCGGTCGGCGGTCGGACGCTCGGGTTCGACTTCTGGGCCCGGCTCGCCGAACTGCCCTGCCTGGCGGCGATCAAGATCGCGCCGTTCGACCGGTACCGCACCCTCGACGTGGTCCGGGCGGTCTGCGAGTCCTCACGGGCGGCGGAGATCGCGCTCTACACCGGAAACGACGACAACATCATCGTCGACCTGCTCACCACGTACCGCTTCCCGGTGAGCGGCGGCCAGGTCAGCAAGCGGATCGTGGGTGGGCTGCTCGGCCAGTACGCCGTGTGGACCCGCCGCGCCGTGGAACTGTTCGAACGGGCCCGTGAGGCGGCACGGACCGGACAGCTCGACGAGGAGCTGCTCACGACGGCCGCGAGGTTGACCGACGCCAACGCGGCCGTCTTCGACGTCGCCAACGGCTTCGCCGGCTGCGTCGCCGGAATCCACGAGGTGCTGCGGCGCCAGGGCTTGCTGGACAACGTACGGCTGCTCGACGAGCAGGAGCGGCTCTCGCCCGGGCAGGCGGCGGAGCTCGACCGGGTGATCCGGGCGTACCCCGACCTGCAGGACGACGCGTTCGTCGCCGCGCACCTGGACCGCTGGCTCGACACATAGCAGGAGGAGCCATGAACGTTCCCCACGCCGTCCTGGCCGCCGCGCTGGCGGTGGCGTCGGTCCCGCTGGCGGTGACACCGTCCACGGTGCACGCGCCGGCGCGCACCGCCGCGGCGCCCCAGGAGTTCTTCGACGATTTCAGCTACGCCGGTCCCGCGGATCCGGCGTTCGCCGGGTTCGGTTGGACGGTGCGCACCGGCGGTGGCGGGCCCGGGGTGTCGGGTGCCACCTGGAGCGCCGACAACGTCTCCATGGCGGGATCCGGCGCCGACCGGGTGATGCGGCTCGCCGCCACCAGCCAGGGCACCGGCCAGACGACCACTCAGGCGTCGGTCTCCCAGGGGCAACGGTTCTTCGAGGGCACCTACGCGACCCGGATCCGGTTCACCGACGCACCGGAGAGCGGGCCGGACGGCGATCAGGTGGTCCAGACCTTCTACACCATCTCGCAGCTCAACCACCCCCTCGACCCGAACTACAGCGAACTGGACTACGAATACGTCCCCAACGGGGGCCTCGGGTCGGCCGGCACCGCGTTGCAGGTGGTGACCTGGGAGACGTATCAGGACAGCCCCTGGGATCCCCGCGCGCTGGAAACCGTCCTGTCCCGCAGCCACGACGGATGGCACCTGCTCAAACTCGACGTGACCGGCGGCGAGGTGCGGTACTACGTCGACGGCGTGCTGGTCGCCAGTCACGGCGGTGACCACGTCCCCGAGGCGTTCATGTTCCTGAAGTACGCCGTGTGGTTCGCCAACGGTGGCCTGGTCTCCTCGTCGACGTCCCGCAGGTACGTCCTCGACGTCGACTGGGTCTACCACGCCCGGGACGCCTCCCTCACCACCACCGAGGTGGAGTCCGCCATCGCCGGGTTCCGCGCGGGCGGCATCCCGCGCCGGGACACCCTGGTGCCGCGGACCGTGGTCGCCGCCGACGCACACGTGCGCAGCGGCACGTACAGCGACACGAATTTCGGGTCGACGACCCGGCTGGAGGTCAAGGACGCTCCCAACGCCGCAGACCCGAACGTGGATCGGCTGACCTACCTGAAGGCCAACCTTCCCGACACACAGGCCAGTTCCGCCCGGCTCTGGCTGCACGTCAGTTCGGTCCACCCGGGGACCGGTCCGGTCCCGATCGCCGTCCGCGTGCTCACCGCCGACAGCTGGTCGGAGTCGACGATCACGTGGAACAACCGGCCTACCGCGGGAGCGACCCTGCTGGGCACCCTGCAGGTGACGACACCCGGGTGGTACGCGATCGACGTCACCAGTGCCGTGAACAGCAATCTCAACGACGGCCAGATCACCTTCCGACTCGCCGACGAATCGGTCGCCGACCGGCTGGTGGTCATCGATTCCCGCGAGTACGGCGCGGGCACCGAGCCGTACCTCCTCATCTCCTGAACCCCCCGAGAGGAGCACCCCCGTGTCCCTGATCCGAAGCATGTCCTGGCGCTCGCGGCTGACGCTGTCTGCCGCCGTGCTGGCCGCTCTGCTGCTGCCGCCCGGGCAGCCCGCCTCCGCCGCCGCGCCCTCGGTCACCATCGATTCGCACACCAGCGGTGACGCGGTGCCGGCCGGGACCGTCCGCCTGTCGGGCGGCTACACCGACGCGTACGAACTGACCGTCGTGCTCGACGGCCGCAGCACTCCCCGCGTACACACCGTGGACCCGGACGGCGACGACACCGGCACCTGGTACTACGACCTGGACACGACCGGCGTGGACGGTGAGATCGAGGTCGCGGTGCGCGCCAAGCGAACCGACAACCGTTACGGTGTCTGGTCCCCGTTCGTCACCCTGCGGGTGGACAACCCGGCTGCCAACGTCCCGGTCGTGACGGTGACCAGTCCCGATGACGGCGGTACGGTGCGGCAGCCGACACCGGTCCGCGTCTCGGTCGCCGCGCACAACACCGTGCGTGAGGTGTCGGTACGCGTCAACGGCGGAGCCTGGCTGCGGGCGCTCGGGGAGAAGGGCACCTACACCCATCTGTGGGATCCCCGCGAACTCGGTGACGCCATGGTGAGCATCGAGGCCAGAGCGGTCGACGCGTACGGCAACACCGGGTACAGCCCGACCGTCTACGTCGCGGTCGGCGCGGGCGCTGCCGAGCCGGTACGGGTCGGCTCGCAGGACCGGGCGATGTGGATCTGGGAGCGGGCGTCGTACGGTCTGATCCTCAACCCCGGATCCCGCCGACTGCTCGCGACGACGGCACGCGACGCCGACACCTTCGGC
This sequence comes from Micromonospora sp. NPDC048040, assembly GCF_055587185.1. Taxonomy (NCBI): domain Bacteria; kingdom Bacillati; phylum Actinomycetota; class Actinomycetes; order Micromonosporales; family Micromonosporaceae; genus Micromonospora; species Micromonospora sp. NPDC048040. The sequence goes on from NZ_JBVJGT010000056.1 coordinate 41,467, forward strand.
TCGCGGCCGATCACCACGCTCTATGTCGGCGTGGACCGGTACGGCGACCTGGACATGCTCTACGACAAGCGCGCCGAGGTGCGGGACTTCGTGAGCTGGGCACACGCGCAGGGCTTCACGGTGTACGCCACGATCGCCGGTGGCACCCAACCGCCGTTCCTCGGCGGGCTGGAGCGCTACCACCCCCGCGCGGTCCGGGAGATGGAGAAGATCCTCAACTACAACCTCGCCTCACGGCCGGCGGAGCGGTTCGACGGGGTCAACGTGGACATCGAACCCTACATCTATCCCGGGTTCGCGGCTGAGAAGCCGGCGCTGCAACTGCAGTGGCTCGAGATTCTGGAGAAGCTGATCCAGCGCAGGAACGCGGCGGGTTCGCCACTGGCGTTCGGCCCGGCGATCCCGCGCTGGCTGGACGTCAACGCGTGCTGCACCGGCATCACCTGGAAGGGCGCCACCAAACCGCTCAGCGAACACATCCAGGACATGAGCGACTACATCTCGATCATGGACTACCGGGACACCGCGGAGGGGTCGGTCGGCATCATCGCCCAGGCCCAGTCCGAGATCGCGTACGCCGAGGCGATCGGCAAGCCGAACTCGGTGGTGATCGGGGTGGAAACGCTGGACATCGCCTGGAGCGGCGACCCGGAGACCATCACCTTCCGCGAGGAGGGGCGCGCCGTCGCCGAGCGCGAACTGCGGAAGGTGTACGACGCTTTCGCCGGAAGTCCGGCATTCGGCGGCATCGCGATGCACCACTACGACTCCATCCGCTGGCTCCCGTCGGTGTGGGGACCCAACGCCGTGTACGCGCCGCTGCCGGCCGACACCGGCCCGCCCGGCGTGGTGAGCTCGCCGCCGACGGCGAACGCCTTCGACCACCAGAGCATCGAACTCGTCTACGGCCGGGCCTTCGACGACACCGAGGTGGAGCACTACAACATCTACCGGTCCACCGATCCGGGCTTCACGCCCGACCCGAAGAACCTCGCCGGGCAGTCGCGCGGCCTGACCTTCACCGACTCCGGCCTGCTGCCGGACACCACCCACCACTACCGGGTCGCCGCCGTGGACGTACACGGCAACGTCGGGCCGGCCTCGCCGGCTGTCTCCGCCACCACCGCCGGCACCCACCTGCGGCCACTGATCGTCTCCGAGCTGACGGTGACCGCCGCGGGCGGTCCGGCGACCGTGCGGCTCCGGGTGACCGATCTGGTCACCGGGGAGCCGGTGGCGGCGGCCGTACACGGCCGGTTCACCAAGATGGCGGGCCGGTACCTGACGATGAACGCGAACTCGGACGGCCAGGCGTCGGGCGTCTCGGAGACGATCGGCTTCCGGGCCGGTGAGGTGGGCTTCCAACCACTGCGGATCACCGCACCCGGCTACTACTGGGCATCTGCTCACGACCGGGCCCGGAACGTGGAGACCAGGTGGCAGACCACGACGCCGGTGGTCGCCGACGCCTTCGTACGCGCCGGTGCGTACGCGGACACCGCCTACGGCTCAGCGAGCGAGTTGGAGATCGCCGACGTCCCCGACACGCAGAGTCCGGACGGCGACCGGATGGCCTACCTGAAGGCCGGACTCGGCGGCTATCCGGGCACGGCGACTGTCTCCGCCCGGCTGTACTTCCATGTCAGTTCGGTGTCGCCGGGCGTTGGCGCCGTACCGGTGACGGTGCGGGCGCTGGCCGACGACTCATGGTCGGAGAGCGGCGTGAGCTGGAACAGCCGCCCGTCCAGCGCGGGCGGAAGCGTGCTCGGGACCGTCCGGGTGGATCGCCCCGGCTGGTACTCGGTTGACGTCACCGGCGCGGTCAACACCAACCTGGCCGACGGAGCCCTGACGCTTCGACTCTCCGACGACACGACCGCTGGGCGACTGGCCGCCATCGACAGTCGGGAGAGCGACCGGCAGCCGTACCTGATCATCTACTGACACCGGTGGCTCTGACGCCCATCCTTCCGATGGGCGTCAGAGCCCGGCCATCGCCGTCCTGCTGGCGAGGAAGCAGGACCACCATCGCTGATGCCGGGCACGATGGTTACCACTCGCCGAATACGTGAGTCAGACGTCCTCTAATTTTGTGCCACCGCGCGGCAGTCGTGCACCTACGCTTCTGGCCAGTCAGCCACGATGACCAAAGGGACTGAGTCCGGCGACCGGTAGTCGTCACCAGGAAAGTACTCGATGTGCAGATGCCGGTGGACTGCCCGGTCATCGGCGGTCTCGGCTTGCTCAGCCACACCATCGAGCGCGTCCCAGATGATGCCGAGATACTCACGCCCGCCGGAGAAATGCAGCGTGGTCCCGCCTTGCAGACCGACAAGCAGCGGGCCTGCGGTCGCCTCCTGACCGACGACCCCGCCGGCGACCGCCATCTCAACGGGCTCAGAATGTTGGCGTAGCAGCCGGCTGAGGGCGCGGAGCGCAGCCGGCGGACCGGCAAGCTCCAGCTCGTCGTCGCTGACGGAGAGACGGCAGCGTCGGTGATTATCCATCGGCGCATTGTCCCTCACTGTGCGCCCTCTTGCGTCGCCCAGCGTGAAGGCCTCCGCGAGCGCCTTGAGGATCATGTCGGGCATCAGGTGAGACGCGAGTGGGCGGGTTCAAGGGGTGTGCGCAAGGAGCTCGGCGAGCTTCTCGGATGGTGTCATGTTGCCGAGGGTCTTGCGGGGCGGGTGTTGAGGCTACGGGCGAAGTCGGTGTGTCAATTCCCTGGAATCGTGGAGGGCGTCGTTATGCGGCCCGGGCCTCCGGTGCGTGGGTGTCTGATCGCTCGTAGTCGATGGGTGACCGCCAGTCGCAGACGGAGTGCCGGCGGCGCTGGTTGTAGAAGTCGGTGATCTAGTGCCGCATCAGGCAACGTTTGCCCCGTGACGACGCGCCGCGCGGGGTGCTGGTCCGGGCGGCGTGGTGTCGTCAGGCTGTCCGGGTGGTG
>NZ_JBVJGT010000057.1:0-42869 GCF_055587185.1 Micromonospora sp. NPDC048040
CGGGCCCTCAGCATGCCGCAGAACAGCGGCAATCACGCGGATCGCGCTTATCGAGAAGTGACTATGAAACCGTACTCAAATGAAAGACCGAGGCTGACGATCGTGGTCGCTGCGACGCCGACCTCGTCCGCCGGCCGCTACCGTTGCGGCACGAGTCAGGGAGGTCTATCAGTGCTCACGGTCGTCAGAACCGCGGACACACCGGCAGCCGAGCGGCGCGAACGGTGGCGGTCCATCGTCTGCGACACCCTCGGCCCGCTGGACATGCGGATCGACCCGGATGTGCCGTTGCACGGTGAGATCACGACCGGCCAGCTGGGCGACGTGGGCGTGGCGAATGTCCGTACCAGCACGCCCCATGGTGTCCACCGAACGCCCGGCCTGATTCGCAAGGGTGACGCGGACCTGTACCGTGTGGTACTGCCGATCAGCGGCCACCCGCGCCTGACCCAGGACGGCCGGGAGACGGTCCTCGCCCCCGACACGTTCGGCGTCTACGACTTCAGCCGCCCGTACGATCTGGTCTACACCGACGCGGTGGAGCTGGCAGTGATCGGGTTTCCGCGCGGGCTGCTCCCGGTCCGGCCGGGCATGGTTGCCGGGCTCACCGCGACGGCGGTGCCCGCAACCGGGGTCGGCGGACTGCTCGCCCCGATGTTGGGTCGCATCGCCCGGGAAGTCGGCCAGTACGATCCGACCACTGCGGCACGGCTGGCACCGATCCTGCTCGACCTGCTGGGCACCGCGCTCGCCGAGTACACCGGGTATCCCGACCCGGTCGAGTCGTCACAGCAGGCACTGCTGTTCCAGGTGAAGGCCTTCATCGAGCAGCACCTGGGGAACAGCGACCTCACGCCCGCGGTGATCGCCGCAGCACACCACGTCTCGCTGCGCCAACTGCACCGGCTGTTCGCTCCGGAGCAGACCTCGGTCGGTGCCTGGATCCGCCAGCGGCGCCTCGACCGTTGCCGCAAGGACCTCGCCGATCCGGCACAGAGCGGCGTGGCGGTCAGCGCCGTCGCGGCCCGGTGGGGTCTATCCGACGCAGCGCACTTCAGCCGGCTGTTCCGGGCCGCCTTCGGCGTGCCACCCAGCGACTACCGGCGCATGTCGCTCAACCCTGTCGCCGCCAGTCAAACTCTCGGCGCGGTGCTCGCTGCCGCACCGGCAACCGGCAGGTGCGCTCCTCGCTCCGCCGCGCCGAACCGCGGTTCGGTGGACACGTCGACATGAGGAAGGTGCCCGTCGACCACTACCGGACCGTCGGCCTGCGGGTGGTTCACGTCCATGCGGGTATCGGGGCCAGCAGGTAGTCGGCCCGGAGCCGGCGGCAGGACGCCGCACACAGGCGGTCGAAGGCGTTCGTGCCGCCGGCTCATTCGTACCCGTGGGTGACGCTCCGCCGCCCCGGGCCAAGCCGGCCGGCTCCGAACGTGGTGACGCTTTCGCTTCACCGGCGACGTCGTTCAGGCCGCCGCCGCAGCCGCGTCCTGCTCGTTGACCGGTGCGTAGGTCAGGACCACGACGCCGGACTGGAAGGTGGCGGTATCCAGCAGCCGGAACGACGCCATCCCGTCACCGCCGGCGAACAGGCGCGTGCCGTCCCCGATCACGACCGGGTAAGTCACCAGGCGGATCTCGTCAATCAACCCGTGTGGCAGCAGCCGGGTGACGAGCGCGTTGCTGCCGAAGACGAGCAGATCCCCGTTCAGGTCGGTCTTCACCTTCCCGATCCGGGCGGCCGGGTCGTCGGCGATGACGGTCGTGTTGTTCCAGGTGGGCTCGTCCAGGGTGGTGGACACCACGTACTTGGGCATCGTGTTCATCTTGTCGGCGTAGCCCGCTTCGTCGGTCATGTTCGGCCAGGACGCGGCGAACCCTTCGTACGTGACGCGGCCGAGCAGCAACGCCTCGGCGTCGTGCAACTGGCGCAGGCCCTGCTCCATCGAGTCGGCACTTGCGAACTGGACCGCCCAGCGATCCGGTCGCTCAATGACACCGTCCAGTGTCGTGAACATCGAGACGACGAGCTTACCCATAACGGTCCTCCGAGACAGTTGGCGCGTGTAGCGGGGTGACGGCACAAAGTTTGCTCGCCGACGCCGGTCGAGTCATGGACGTGCGCGCCAACGACTTGACCGACCGCGCCACATCGCGACCGTCCTCGGGGCCGGCAGTCGACCTGGCACCACTCCCCTACCGGACGAACGACCTCGGCCCCGTCCGCGGAGGCCGGCGGTCCTTGTCCAGACGTCGCCATGCGACAAGGAAGACCTCAGCGACAACATCGCCGACGTCAGACGCGGCGAGCCGCCGAGCGACGTACCGCCACACGTCACCGTGATGACGCTCGTACAGCTCGGTGAACCGCTCCTTCGCAGCGTTCATCGCACCTCCGCGGCTCGGCCAGATTTCCGACTGCGGCGGCTGGCGCCACGTAGGCCGTATCCAGGTCAAACGCAAGCGGGAGGCGACCAAGCTCGGTGAGGCCGGGATGGTCGATCGGTCGTCACGGCCGCAATCCGGCAGCCGTCTGAATGCTCGTGGACCGCGCCGTCCCGCAGACGGGTGCGGCTCAGCGCCCGGGCTGGAAGCGGGACAGCAGTTGGCCGGGGTCGCGCAGGACGTCACCGACCGCGAACCCGCCGATGGACGTTCCGTCGAGCAGTTGCGCCCGCGCGTCATCGGCCCGCAGCTCGGCGGCGCGGATCGTCTGCGTCACCAGTTCGCCGAGCGTGAGGTTGTCGACGGTCCGTTTCGCCCGCCTGTCGATCCAGATCTCCAGCAGCTCCTTCGCCCCGGACACCCGGACGGTGACCTCGCCGTCCGGGGAGGTGGCCTCGTACTCGGCGTGCGGCGCCCGTTCGGCGAACTCGGCGGCCCGGGTCATCGCCGCCACCATGTCGCCGCAGATGCGGCGCAACGATTCGATGTCCATCACCGGATCCGCTCGACGGCGAGTCGCAACTGGTCGAGCGCCTCGCTCAGGTCCATGGGCGGCGGGATGTCCGCGTCGCCGGAGATCCCGGCCAGGCGCTGGGTCAGCCGCTCGCCCATGCTGGTACGGGCTGCGGCGATCGCCTCCTGGCAGGCTGCGCCGAGCTCCGTGGCGTCGAGCGCGGCCATCGCCTGCGGGCTGATGTAGACGTGTTCGACCCGGTAGTCGCCGGTGACGCGGGCGGCGACCAGCCCCAGGCTGTCGCAGCCCTCGGCCGACTCGTCGGTCAGCGCCGCGATCTCGGCGGCGAAGCCGTCAACCGTCTCGGTGACGCGCCGCATCGACTCCCCGGTGTAGCCCTGCCGCTGAGCCTCCCGCGCCGAGCCGCCGATCGTCCCCATCCAATCCGTCACTGCTGCTTCTCCCACTCCTGCGGCTTCGAGATCACGATCCGAACCGGTTCGGGCAGGGTGAGGCTGCCCGCGTCGATCTGCCCGTCCTTCTCGCCGAGCTTGTTGGCCAGCGCGTCGTACGCGTCGCTCACGGTCTTGGAAGTCGACCAGAGCACCGCGACGAACGAAACGAACAGGCCGATCAGGCCGGCGACGAAGGCGGCCCAGGCCGCGAATATCGCCATCTTCACCGCGGGCGAGGCCGGGCCGGAGGCGTTCGCCGCCATGGCCGCGACCGCCGCGCTGGCGGCGGCGACAAGGTAGGAGGCGATGACGCCCGTCACGCCGGCGCCCATCTGGAAGCAGGCGGAGTCCATCAACGCGCAGGTCTCGGAGAGTCTCTTCAGGATCGGCTGCAACTCGCCCGTCACGAACCCGTTGAACTCGTTGGCCGCGCTGTCCTGCCAGCGGCTCTTCGCCTCGGCAATCCTGCTCTCCAGGTCACCGTGCATGCGGTCGTAGGCGTTCTTGAGCTCGCCCCACGAGCCCGAACTGCGGAACCACGCTTCGGGATCGACCACGTTGGGCAGGACCAACGCGTGTCCGACGGTGAACGTCGCCGCCGACGCGGCGATCGCATCCGGAAGGAAGGACGCGGCCAACACTCCGTTGACGCCGAACAGCACGGCCTGCCAGGCCTTGCTGTCGTCAGCGTCGTCGTCCAGCAGTTGTGTGCCCTCTTGCACGGGCCCCTCCCCTGTCAAGTACTCGTGGTCCGAATCTCAAGCCCCGCCGAACTCTTAACCGTCGCGGTAGCTGAATCCGCTGCCCTGCTGCTCTTCCATCTCCTCGTAGTGGGCAGCGACCCGGGTCAGCGCGACGCCGATGGTGTCGAAGATCTTTCCCATGGCGACGGTGACGTCCTCGACGCCGGAGCGCACCTGCTCGTAGTCCGTCGGCGCGCCCACCGCGTACGCCGGGAACACCTCGGAGGGAAGGGCCAGCCCGAGCAGCACCTGCCTGGTGTCCCGGTCCAGTTGGTCGGAGTGCTTGGTGAACGCCTCACCCAGCCCCCGCAGGGATGTGATGTGTATCGATGGCATGCCGCGCTTCCTTGATCATCGCCTGCCGGGGCAGCTTGGTAGTGATCTTCTCTGGGCCGGACGGGTGCCAGGATAGGGACGCGTGGTCGTCGCGAGCGCTGGTCCGGCCTGTCCGAATGTGGCCATGGCCGCAGCCGGACAGCTCGGCAGACCCCTCCGCCGAGGCCGACCGCGCTGCATACGCCCTGACATCCGTCCACCGACGGCGAGGCGAGTTGGCCCAGGGCCCGCCGTACCGCTACGCGAGCGCGGGTCAGGTCCCACCGCGCAATCTCGGACAGCGGATGGTCCTGCCGCAGGTGGCGGACCACCCTGAGTCCGACCAGACAGCCGCAGCGCTTCGGCAGGCCACCGGCCAACGGGGAGTCCCGCACTCAGGGCGATGCCGGCCTCGACGAACACCTTCGCGACCGTTTCAGCCGCCCGGTCCTCCGGCACGGTGTCGTGGATGAAACGCACCGAGACGTCGTCGATCCCGCGGAAGTTGGAGATGCCGACTCTGAGTTGCCGTTCCAGCATCGCGCCCAGGCGGTGCTCGGAGTAGGAGCTGGCGGGCTCGCCGGAATCACCAACCGTCCTCGTCCCGGTCGCGCCGCAGATTCTGGTCCTGGCACCGAAGGTGGCCGCTCGGTGATCACGGTCAGCCCGGGCGCGTCCTTGGACCTTGTTCATTCGTGACGATGCATCTTGCGTATTGATTGATGCACTCCGATACTGACGAAAGCGTGTCAGGAGGACAACATCGACTGACCAGCCGATGCGTCACCTAACGGCGTCTCACAGGGCCAACACCCATCTGGTCCTATCACCTCCGAGGAGGAGACAGTGAGCCTCAAACCCTCGCCATCCCGCCGCCACATCCTCCGATCCAAGCTGCTCGCCGTAAGCGTCGGTCTGCTCGCCACCGCCGCCTTCGCGCCGGCGACGGCCGCAGCGGCCTCCCCCCAGGACTACAGCGCCAGTCAGCTCGCCACCGTGAACGACGCGGTGCAACGATCGGGCGTCGAAGGCATCGCCTGGCATGTGGACGAGGCGTCCGGCCGCGTCGTCGTGACCGCCGACAGCACCGTCTCCCGTGCCGAGATCGCGAAGATCAAGCAGAGCGCCGGAGACAAGGCTGGTGCGATCCGGATCGAGCGCGCCCCAGGCGTCTTCACCCCCCTGCTGTCCGCCGGTAACGCCATCTACGGCGGCGGGTACCGCTGCTCGCTCGGCTTCAACGTCGTCAGCGGCAGCACCTACTACCTCCTGACCGCCGGTCACTGCGGGGACGTGGCCGACACCTGGTACACCAACTCCAGCCAAACCACGCTCATCGGCCCGACCGTCGGCTCCAGCTTCCCGGGCAACGACTACGCGCTGGTGCGCTACGACAACACCTCGCTGACCCACCCCGGCGGGTTCACCGTCGCGGACGCCTTCGTCGGTGAGTCCGTCACGCGCACCGGGTCGACCACCGGCACCCACAGGGGTACGGTCACCGCGTTGAACGTCTCGGTCCGCTACGTCGGCAAGGGCGGCGGCACCGTTAGCGGCATGATCCAGACGACCGTCTGCGCCGAGCCGGGCGACTCCGGCGGCCCGCTCTACGACGGCACCAAGGCACTCGGCATCACCTCTGGCGGCAGCGGTGACTGCCGCTCCGGCGGCACCACCTTCTACCAGCCTGTACGCGAAGCAGCCAACGCGTACGGCGTGACCGTCTACTGATCCACCAGACGAACGGAAGGGCCCCGGCCACGGCCGGGGCCCTTCTCCGATAGGTCGCGTTCGGCACGTCCCCGCCGGCGGATCCGACTCTGGTGGCGAGCACGCCGGCGCGTTTTCGCATGAGGTCCTGCATTCCCCAGAAACAGCCGCCAGCCAGGATCGCCTTCTCAGCCGCGGTCACCGCTTCGCTCCGCCGTCCGGGTGCTCAAACACTTTGCGGTACTCGCCATAGCCTTCATGCTCGAGGTCGTCGCGCCGAATGAACCGAAGTGCGGCTGAGTTCATGCAGTAACGCAACCCGCCAGTCTCCGCGGGACCATCGTCAAACACATGGCCGAGGTGGCTCTCCCCGTGTGCCGACCGGACCTCGGTGCGGACCACGCCGAGGCTCGAGTCCTGGACCTCGACCACGTTCCTCGGCTCGATCGGCATGGTAAAAGTCGGCCAGCCGGTACCGCTGTCGTACTTGTCAACAGAAGCGAACAGGGGTTCACCGGACACGACATCGACGTAGATACCCTGCTCCTTGTTGTCCCAATAGGCGTTGTCGAAGGCTGGCTCCGTCCCGCCTTCCTGAGTGACTCGGTACTGCTCCGCCGACAGTCGAGAAATTGCCTCGGGGTTCTTGCGATACTCGTGTGACACCGTTGTTCCTCTCGGATGGGTCGCCGGCAAGAAACGGCCGGGTTCAACTGGCCTCCACACGCGTCGCGAGGGCGTACCCCGTCCTGGGGCTGACTAACGCGGTCGCTCTCGGCGGTCTTCTCCAACTGCGGAGAGTCGGCCTTGACGGAGTGGACCTCCCAGGGCTCGTTGCCAGGGCCACGTACCCAGACCTTGTCCTGGAGGGCGTAGCAGCACCCGGTGTTGCTCTCCTCCAGGGGGGGTGATCAGGTGCTGAACACCTCGACGCCAGGTGGTGATGAAAGGATGGGCTCATCGCCGTACACGGTTCGCTCGCCCCGGCCGACGCCCGTGAGCGTCCCCACCTGCCCCGGCGTCCGGGGCGACGCCCCCACCCGCACGCCGGTATGCACGACGGGGAACATAGGGCATGCTCGAGTGCCTTGATGACATCGAGTGGCGGCGGCTCGGCCACGCCTACGGGGCGGCCGACGACGTGCCCGGCCAGATCCGCGCCCTGCGATCGCCCGATCCGGCTGAACGAGACAACGCCCTCGGCACCCTGTACACCAACATCTTCCACCAGGGCAGCCGGTACCAGGCGAGCGCCTACGCAGTGCCGTTCCTGCTGGAACTGCTCGCCGACCCCGCCACTCCGGACCCGGCGGCAATACTCGCCCTGCTGACCTCCCTGGCGGTCGGCTACGACGAGAACTTCCTGCCGGACGGCTTCCCGGTGACCGACTACCGCCGGGCCGCCGAAGGCGGGCGAGAGCTGCTCGCCGCCAAGCCACCCCCCTGGACCGGCGAGGACGAGGCGAAGAAGGAGTACGTCGAGTACGCGTACGTCCAGTCCCTGACCGCCAAGGAGCAGAACCGGCTGTGGTCCTACATCGAACTGGCGGTGTACGACGCGGTACGGGCCGGGGTGCCGCTGTTCCGTAGCCTGCTGGGCCACCCTGATCCGGGGGTGCGAACCGGGGCGGCGCACGCCCTCGCCTGGTTCCCGGAGGAGGCCACCGGTAGCCTGCCCACGCTTGCCCACGCGATCGCGGCCAGACTGGAGCCCGACCTGGCGGAGGTCGTACCGGAGCCCGCGACGGTGGCCACCATGCTGGTGGCCTCCGGGTTGCTTGGCGCCGCGCCAGACGTCCGGTTGCTGGCCGACCCGCACCCGCTGGTCCGCTGGGCCGCCGCGATCGGGCGGGCCCGGGTTCTGGGTGCGGAGGCCGACGAGGCGACCGTTGACGAGCTGTTGGCCTGGACGGCCGTCCCGCCCGATGACACGGTGAACCCGCCGGCGGACGCGGGGTGGGTGCCGTTCCTCAATGGAGATCTGGGTGGGTACGCCGGACTCGCCCTGCGGCAGCTCGGCCCCCAGCACACGGACCGCGCCCTCGACGCGCTGCTCCGCCGGCTGCCCACCGTCAGCGGCGACCAGTCGTTGACAGTGCTGGGAGTGGCGTTGCGCCTCGCGTTCCCGGATGGGCCGCTGCCGGCGGCGACGCCCGCTGCGGCGTTGGCGCCGCGACAACGACGGCTCGTCGAGGTGCTGAGCCGGTCACCGAATCCCTGGCTGATCGACGGGCAGGACTTCGGCAACGTCGCCATGCTCGTTGACGAGTACGGGCTGCCGGACAGCCGCGAGGCGCTGCTCGCGTACTGCACGGGATCGTCCGGGGTGCCCCGGTGATGCGATTCCAGCGTCCCGACGGGCACACCGTAGTTTCACTTGACGTGGGCCGGGTTCTGGGCGGAGCCCCGTGGCCTTCACGCGGTGGGGCCGACAGCGAGCGGCGAGCCAACCCCACTGGCTCGCGCCCGCTGCGCCGTGCGGGCCGCCCTACCGTCCGGCGGCCGTCAGCTCGTCGACGCCAGGGAAGTCCCCCGACGATCTGCCGTACCGGCTCGTGATGCCGCCGCGTCACGCGCACGTAGACGTTCATGGTCGTGGTCACGCTGGCGTGCCCGGCCATCGTCCGTACCGCCACAAGGCCTGGATGGTCCACCCGGCGTCGCACAGCATTCCGCTGAGACCGCCCTATTCTGGTCGCTCTTACGCCCCTGTTGTGGTGTCGAACCGGATGCCGCTGGAGCCTTCGCCGCGGCCCGGGCCCTTGCGGCGTGCCCGCCACAGGTGACTCCGGCCATCCGCAGACCGACCCAACGTCCACAGTCGGGTCAGTCTCACCCCTGTCCGTGGCACCTCCTCGTCATAGATTTCCAACGGCGTACCAGGTTCGAGGAGTCTTCCGCGCGGTGGGATGGCGGCGCCACCGTCTGGTTCGCGCATGGCGCCCCGCGCCAGCCATCGCCCGGTGACGCTACCGGTCCCGTCGCGGTCGAACCTGGGCAGCAGCGGAACCCAGTTGCGGGGTACCGGCGTCTGCAGCAGGTAACGCCGAGGGCCGTCGCCGTCGGGGCCTTGTCGCCCCGCCCGCCGGGTCACCTCGTTCTCGTGCAGATCCAGCGGGCGGCCGGTGCGGCTCTGGACGGTCTTCTCCACCGCCCAGGCCATGTTCGCCATCTCGTCGCGTAGCAGCAGGACATCCTCCAGCGGACGGGATTCCTGGGTTGTCGGCAGCGCGTCGAGCAGCAGCATGGCATTGCCGGCGTCCGCCGCGCCGTCGTCGCTCGCGAGCTCGAACATTCGCCAATCGGTGCCGGCCCCGTCGCCAAACGGGCTGATCGTTCTCGATACCCCGAACGCGTCGGTCACGGTTACCGACGTCAGTTCACACAGTGCCCCCACGGTCAATGCGTCCAGGGGCACAGTGAACCAGTCGTTGCCGTACACGGTGGCGAACTCGACGAGGACGAGAGTCAGCAGGTCGCTCGGCGCGGCCGCAATCGAGCCGAAGTCCACCCGGCCGTCCTCCAGCTCCCACCACCGGGGCATCGGCATTCCGGGATAGCTGACCGGATTCGGTATGGCTACGCGGGTGAACTCCTCCGGTTCCCGCCCCATCGCAGGTGCGCCCAGGGATGTCGCGGGTGTGGGGATTCGTCGGGAGAAGGAATACCAGTCGAGGTGCCCACCGTCGTGTTCCGGTGCGGCCAGCAGCAGATCGCCGGAGCCCGCAGCGAATGCGTACTCCATGCGCTGCCGGTCCCAGGCGGAGGTGTCCGCCACGGGTTCGCTGAACAGCTCGGCGCACCAGGCGTACCACTGCCGAACGGCGGTGAGGACGGCGACGCGGTCGTTACCGTTGATCGGTGGCTGGTTCGGCAGGGTCGGGTTCGCGCCCAGCGCACCCTGGTAGGCGGCATAGATCCGTCCACCGTCGGGTGCTCGACCGGCGGTGACGGCGAGAAAGCGGCGGCTGCGTGTGTCCAGCGCTGCCGGATCGGCCGGTGGCTGCAGCGGGAAAGCGCGAAGGAACCGGGCGCGGTAGTCGTCGCTCTTGCGCGCGTCGCGTAGGTTCGCGGTGATCAGACGCAGCAGGTGCAGACCCGCCTCAGCGGCCAGCCGCAGGTCGTCGAACGGGGCGGAGGCGGACCCCGTCGGAGGGATGACCCGCTCCCGTTCCACGACGGCTTCCAGGGGCACACCTGTTGGTGTGTCGTCGGGCTGGCCGTTGGCGGGCCGCCAGCGGGCCAGGGGGGTCGAGATGCCCTCCACCCGCACCGCGACCGGAGAGCCGGCGTCGCTACCGCGCAGTTCCCTCATCTGCCATTGCCTACCGAGCAGCCACAGCGCGTCGTACACCTGCGCTTGCAGCCCGAGTTGCAGCCCCTGTTGCAGGTCAGAGGTTCGGGCGTGCGGCTCGAGCCGGGTCCAGGAGGTGATCGAGGCACGGCTCTCGATCAGGATGCGGCTGGGTTGGTTCGGGAGGCTTGGTCCCCATTCGCTGGTGACGATGACGTCGCGGGAACCAGTGGTGAGCAGACCGTGCAGGTCGGGCAGTTCCGCCCGGATCTCGGTGTCGGTCCAGGACAGGATCGTCGGGGCGGTGGCATGTGGCGGCCGAGGATCAGGCGTGGCGTAGACGGCGACCAGGTCGAGGCTGCCGGCGTCGGCAGTTCCGAACGCCCGACCCTGTACGGTGATCGTGGCGCCAGGTGCCGGGATGGACGGAACCACGCCGGTCACCTGGGGCAGTTCGCCGAGCAGGAAGGCCGCCGGTTCGGTACGCCCCCATGCGGTGGTTATCACCAGAGGGCGGTCACCGGCGCCGTCGAGCGCGGTGAGGGCGGGGACCTGCACGGTCACCGCCGTCGGGGTCCACGCCTCGATGAACGCCGGCACGTCCCGGGGGCCCGGCGCCCGAAACAGGACCGCCGAGCCGGCGCCGAGCCGGCCGAAGCGTTCGCCGGTGACGGTGATGGTGGTGTTCTCGAGTCCGCGTGCCGGGTCGACGGTGGTGATCGCCGGTGGAGCCGCCTCCTCGATGACAAACGGCGCTGGAGCGCTGTCGCCCGCGTCAGTGTGTACGACAACCTCGAGCGGTCCGCCGGATCCGAACGACACCAGCGACGGAACGCGGACGACGATGCCGGTGGCGGACCAGCTGTCGACCGTTCCGATCACCGGCGCGGCTGTCTCGTCGGGGACGCGGAACCGTACGGCTGAGGCTTCCGTACGGTCGCCGAAGGCGGTCCCGGCCAAGGTGAGCGGGGTCCCGGCCGGTGCCGACGCCGGGGTGACGGTCTCCAGCCGCGGCGCGTCAGGCATGTTGTGGTCCCTTTCAGGCATCGTGCGGGTGAGCGGATGGGCGGTTGCCGGGGCGCGACGCGTGGTCAGGCCAGCGGCACTCCCCTGCCGGCCAGGAAATCGGTGGCAACGGTGACCCCCTTGCCGTTGTAGGCCAGGTATGTCGCCGGCAGGAACTGGCCCGCCTCCTGCAGCGAATCCAGGTCGACCATCCGCAGCTTCGCCAGGTCGAGGGTGTCCTCGACCGTCGCGCGCAGGGTCTGCAAGGTCCACTCCTCGCCCGGCCGTGGCGGCACAGCGACGACGATCGCCTGCGGTGGCGTGGCGTTGGGCTGGTCGTAGTGCAGCGCCAGACCCGTGGTCTTCGCCCGCGCGGGCAGCACCTCGCTGTACTGCTCGATCATCAGACCGGTCAGCGTCGCGGCCGGGCGCAGCTTGCCGGCGGGTAGCAGCGCCACGAGCGAGACCTGCCCCTTCGGTGGTGTGGTCCCGAACGGCAGGCCCAGCCAGCGGTCTCCCGGCGTGGTGGGAAGCTGGGCAACCGCGAAGGCGAGCGGGTCGACGCCGCCGAGCGCGTCGGCGTAGAGCATCAGGTCACCCAGACGTTGGGCACCGTCACGAACCCTGGCGAGTTGCTGGAACCAGCGGGT
The DNA here is from genome assembly GCF_055587185.1 of Micromonospora sp. NPDC048040. NCBI lineage: Bacteria > Bacillati > Actinomycetota > Actinomycetes > Micromonosporales > Micromonosporaceae > Micromonospora > Micromonospora sp. NPDC048040. The sequence goes on from NZ_JBVJGT010000057.1 coordinate 12,072, forward strand.
GGCGGCGAACGGATCGCCCGCCAGCAGCGTCTCGGTGGTGGGGAACCCGACGTCGACCTGGGCCGGGTCTCCGGCTGGCGGCGCGGTGTAGCGGGGCAGGGCCCGAAAGTCGCTGCCGAAGACCGCACGCAGCCGGGCGAGCGCGTCAGCAACGCGGCCGGCTGTGTCGTCGGGTGTCGGCGTGGGCAGCCCGTCGAGCTGGTTGAGCCGGCGGCGCACCTCCGTGGCGACGACCGCGGCCTGCGTCAGCAGATCCGTCCGGGCCGAGGGCGTGTCACCGGACGCGGACACCGGCACTGCGCCCGGCACGCCCAGTGCGCTGGCCGCCAGCAGCGCCGCCCGCATCGGCTCGCCGGCGGGCACGGCCATGGCGCTGGCCAGGGCGGTCTCCGCGGTGTGCAACGCGGCTACAGCCCCGTCGGCTCGGGCCCGCAGCTCGGCGAGGTCGACGACGGCGGTGCCGGGCCCTTCGGGCAGGGACAGGTCGTCCGGGGTGATGGGACGCGCGCCGGCGATGGTCTCCCGCACCGCCTGCGCCAGCTCCATCAGTTCGAGCAGGCCGACCTTGTGTGGGAGTTCGGGTTCCCGGCTTGCCGTCACCTGGATGCGGGCGTCCGCCGGTACGGTGGTGGGTCTCGTGCGAGCCGCGTGGTAGACGATGCGCTGCTCCAGTTCGGACAGCTGGTGTTGCTCGGCGGCCACGGCCGCGTAGACCAGGTCCAGCGGGGACAGCGCCGGCGTGAGCTGGTCGAGTCGGCGTTCCTGTTCGTCGAGCACGTCGCCGCTGGCCGGATCGAGGTAACGCACGCGGTAGTGGACCCGCTTCGGGTCGCCGAGCAGCCGGCCGGCCCATGCGTCCAGCCGGGGTTCCGCGGCCGCCCGACGGGCGTACCCGGCGTCCGGGGCCCAGCCGGGCGCGGCGGGGAGGTCACCGGGCAACAGCACCGCGAGCCGGTGGGTGGCGGCGGTGCCCGAGTGCGGAGTGTAGATGGCCTCCAGTTCCGGCAGTGCACCATCGGGGTGGGCGGCGGCGCGCAGGGCGGCGGCGGAGCGGTCGGCGTTGCCCCGGCCCAACTGGAATACGCCCTCGGTGAGGAGGATGTCGCCCAGGGCGTCCACGGCGTCGTCAATTTGCGCGAACACCGGCTGCAGGGCATCGCTGGCCGGCCAGCCGGGGGCGGGTACGCGGCCGGCGGCCACCCACCGGCGGTGCAGGTCGAGGCCGTCCGCGACGTTGCGGGTTGCCACGGCCTCCGCGGCCGTCCCGGGCGGAGCGGTGCCGGTGACCGGAAGCGGGGCCAGGGCCCGGAAGTCGTCGATGAACCGGGCCAGGCCGCTCTCCTGCAGCAGCCGTTCGAAGCGGTAGCCGAGCAGGGCGCCGAGTTGCTGGCCGGCGCGGACCCCGTCGAGGAGCGACAGGGCCGTCCGCACCCGTTCGGATGACAGGTCGATCCCGAAGGGGTGACGTAGGCCGCTGCCGTCGGGGTGGGAGCGGTAGCCGCTGGCGAGGATCGCCGCTGCGGTGGCGTGCGCCGGTGAGGGTGTGTGGACGTAGCCGGCGCTGGTGCCGCCGTCGCCGCGGCGGATGTCCTCGACAATGCCGTACGCACCCAGGTGAACTCCCCCGGCGCCCTGGTCGCCCCGGAGGGCGTGCAGCCGGCGCTGCGCGAACGACGTGATCCACGCGTCCAGGCGGTACGCGCACAGGTCGAGGGTTTCCGCAGCGACCTGCTCCAGGACGTGCACGGGCGCGCCGGCGAGCCCTTCGATCGCCGCCTGGACGGTGGCCAGCGGCGGTTGCGGGTTGGCGTCGAGCAGGTCACCTTTCGCGACGCCGGTCGCGGAGGTGGCGGTGAGCCGCTCCCAGACCATCCGGGGACGGGGCGCGGCGAGGTTGTCGTCGATCTCGTCGATGCCGTACATGCTGGGTTCGCCGCCGTGCCATGGCTCGACCGGTTCGAGCTGCGCGGCGGCGAACAGGTAGGCCACCAGCAGGGAGTGACGCAGCAGCAGGTACAGCAGGGGCCGCTCGTCCAGCGGGAACGCGTCCTCGCGCAGGTCCCGCCAGCCGGCCTCGCGGAGCAGGGTGAGCCAGTCGGTGGTCGGCGGCTGGGACCGGTCGCCACCGGATTGCACCAGCGGGAACGGCACCGGGAAGTAGTTCGCGGCGAACACCGTCTGCTCGAGGTTCGGGTGGGCCTCGGGCAGACCGTGCGCGTCGAGGGCGGCGCGGGCCAGCGACGCCTGTTCGGTGCGCCACTGGGTGGACAGGCGGTTGCCGATGAATCGCCACGCGGCGTCGACGAAGGACATGGTCAGTACGCTGCGGCCGCGGAAACTCACCGAGGTGGGCTGCGCCGACAGCACCGTGAGCAGCGGGTTCTCGCTGGACGTTCCGCCGGGGGGCTGGTCGCCGATGCGGGGCACCGACGCCACGGAGGCCCTCCAGACCGGACGCAACGAGTCGCGCAGGAACATCGCGAGGGTGGCGACGGGGGCGGGCTCGTCGCCCGGTGCCCACTGGTCCAGCGGCAGGACCGGCAGCAGACCGTACGGCTGCTCGCCGACGCGCAGCACCGGCTGGGGGCCGGCGCCACGTACCCAGTCGGTGAAGTGCTCGCGCACGGGTTCGACGGCGTCGGGCGGGACGACCGGCGCGAACATGTGCGCCAGGAAGTACCCGAAGGTCGCCGGCCACAGGGCGGTGTTCATGTCGCGTCGGGCGCGGCGCAGGGCGGCGCCGTCGTCAGCGGACGGCGTCGCGGCGAACACCCCGACGTCGTCCACGGCGAGTCCGAGTGTCCACGCGGTGACGGCGGCGTTGCCGGCCTCCGCCACTGGTGTCGGGGTGTCCGGTGGGCGGGTGACGTCACCGGGGCCGGTGCCGGCGTCCGGGGTGAGGTTCGTCGGGGTGCCCTCGTTGAGGAAGCCGAGCCCTCGGGTGTACCGGTGCGCGGCGAGGGTGTCGGCGAGTTCACGGGCGCCCTGCTCGGGGGTGAGTGACGTTTCGGCGCCCACGACGACGAGTCGGGCGATCCGCTCCGGTGGCGGGTCGGGCAGCCGCAGCTTCATCGCCATGCCCCGGGCGTGTGCCTCGTCGAAGTCCACCATCCAGCTCATCCCCGGGTCACGGCTGGGGTCGCCGGCGGTAGCGGTCAGGTCCGGACCGATGGGCAGTTCGAACGGGATCGGCTGGCCGTGCTGCTGCGCGATGACGTTCCCCGCGTCGTCGTAGGCGGTCGCGTACAGCCGCCGGGGCAGGAGTCGGGTACGGGCCGGCCGCCCCCACGGGCTGTCCCGCACCACGACCGTCCCGGCCAGGGTGGCTCGGACGATCCATTCGGCGCGCGGCGCGCCGAACCGGGTCGTCAGGTCCAGCCAGACGTCGTCGCGGTCGCCGCCAGCGTCGCGGTAGCGGCGTCCGAGTTGGGCCTCCTCCGCGGTGAGCCGTTCGTCGTGGCTGTTCACGTGCACCACGTCGGGCAGGACCCGTACCCACAGTTCCCGCCCGTCGGCCATGAACCGGGTCTGTACGCCCAGCGGCAGCAGCGACACCGGCGCGGCGGACAGCCGCAGGGTGTCCTCCAGCGTCACGCTCATCGCGGCGCTCGTGCCGTTGCCGGTGCGTACCCGCACCTGTTTCGGCCCCGGGGCTCCGGTGGCGTTGGGGAACGCGAACCGGATCTGCCCGTCGGCCCAGGTGATGATCCGTGCCGACACCGTCGAACCGCTGTCGGTGCTGACGAGCACGGCCGCCGCGGTGTCGGTGCCGGAGCCGAATCCGGTTCCGGTGGCGACGAGGTGGTCGCCGGGCAGTGCCTGGGCGGGGTCGGTGGGGCGGGCCGGCGCGCTGATCCGGGTGAGCGCCGGCGGTGGCGGAGGTGTGGGTTTCGTTGCCGGCGTCGGCTTCTGCGGCGGCCTGGTCACGGTGTCCTCGGCTTCTGCTGGCGGGCGTCGGCGGGCCGGGTCTCCCAGGAGTTGGCTGCCCCGGTGAGACGCGGCCCGACAGGCTCGATGATCATGGGTTGGGCAGGGCGGTACGTGCGTGGATCGCGACCCGCATCGGCCGCTGGTAGGTGATGGCGGCCATCTGTGCGGCGTCGGCGCCCCAGGTGGCGGTGGGCAGGGCACGACCGGAAAGGACGGGCAGAGTCGTCGGTGTGGTCGACAGCGGCCCGGCCACCGCAGCGTGGGTGACGGTGGAGCCGGCGGGGCTCACGTGGGACCAGTCCAGGTCGGACCAGTTGTTCGGTGTCGTCGGCGACGGGCCGGGTGGTTCGTCGAGCCCGAACCGCGGGGCGGTGGGCTGTTCCTGGAGGACGAAGAACCAGCCGAGGTTGCCGTCGCCGCCGCGTGCGGCATCGACGGTGAGGTCGAAGCCCAGGTAGGTGACGTCGGGGTCGATGGTGCCGCGGAACTGGGGGTAGCGCTGTATCGGGCCCGGGGTGGGTATGGGCCTGCCGTCAGGGCCGGGGACCGGCGCGCCGGTGGCGTCGAGTTTCGGCACCGCCTTGGCGGCGTACACGACGGTGTGTGGGTAGCGCAGCAGCAGCCGACCTCTGATCATCAGCACGAGCATGCCGGGACCGCCGACCGCTGTGGCGTTGTCGCCGAGGTCCGCGGTCCAGCTCTCGATCGGTGATAGTTGCGACGGCGGGTCGCCGGCCTGGTCGGGGTTTCCCCGAACGTCCCAGAACCGGTCGGCGAAGGTTCCGCCCGGGTCGGTGGGCAATCCTCGCCACAGCAGTTCCCGGCTGAGTTCGTGGTTGAGCCCGATCATGTACGCCTCGATGAAGCGGGAGTTGCCGACCAGGACCGCCACGCTGTCGTCGGCGATGCCGTCGATCCCGGGCAGCATCATCTGGCGGTCCACGGCGGCGAGCGGTCCGCTCATCGGCTGTGGGAACCGGGGCGCCGCCGCGCGGGGCCGCAGCGGATCGCCGGTGGCGGGTGCCGCCGGTACGAGGCCGACCACCTCGCGGGCGACGCTCGTGTCCGGCTCCAGTTGTCCGCCCGCGTCCACCAGCGCCGACGCGACCGCGGGGAGGCTGAGCTCGGGACCCGCCGCTGCCAGCGCCTCCACGGTGGTGGGCAGGTGCTGCAGCAGGAACTCCGCGGCGGCCTGGAACCGGTTGTTGATGCCGAGGAGCCGATCCCCACGCCGTCCCGGCTCGTCGATCTGCCACCGGTCGTCCGCCGGCAGCAGCAGCCCGGCCACCCGGTTCGCCGCCTCTGTCGTCAGGAGAGCAGGCCGCCCCTCGACGTCCCCTGCGCCTTCGGCCGGGTCGGCGTCGGGTGGTGGGGGCGGCGGGTAGGGGTCATCGCCGACGTAGAAGCCGCCATCGGCGTCGTCTCCCGCGATCTTCCGCCAGCCACCGGCATGCGGCACGTTCTCGCGCAGGTGCAGCATCCGCGGCCGGTTCTGGCCACCGGCCCGGTCGCCCACCTCGTCGAAGTCGGCGCCGCCCCGCGGTGGGCGGATCGGCACCCGCAGTCGGCCCCGGGACAATCCCGCGGCCAGTTCGGCGGTGGCGTCCCGGGCCGAGCCGGGTAGCCGGCGACCCAGCGGACCCGCCGGACGAACCGCGCGACGAAACGGCGCGGACAGCGCCGCCGGCGGGAAGACGCTGGCCTTCACGCTGGCTCGCAGGGTGTGCCGGGCACCGGGGTCGGGCGGGGACCCGTCGGGCGTGAGGCGGACCCGGCTGTGCACCGGCGCGGTGACCCGCACGGCCGTGTCGGGAGGCAGCCCGTCCAGGTGCTTGTCACGGACCGCCGCAGCCGTCGCCCGGGCCAACTGCGCCTGGCGCAGCAGGCTGTTGGCCCGTTCCAGTTCGCCGGCCTGTTCCCACGCCGAGGCCATCAGCTGTTCCTGATTGTCCTGCACCACCCGGGCCCCTAGGGCCGCTGCCGCCCGCCAACCCGGGTCCAGGTTCAGCTCCCGCAGCCAAGGTCGGCCCGTCTCCGGCAGCACGTCCGGCGTGCCGGCCTGGTACGCGCCGTAGATGGGTGGGCGCAGCACGGTGAGGTCCACCCCGGGCGGCGCCTCGATCAGGTCCTCCAGCCGCTGCGCAACCGGTTCCTGCACGCCAGGCGGCCATTCCCTGGCCGGCAGGTCGGGTGAGGTGAGCGCGCCCTCGAACGGCAACACGGTCGGTACGGCCAACGCCAGGTCGGCGAGGTCGGGGCCGGCGGCGGAGATGTCGACCGGCAATGCGCCGACGTCCGCGCCGAGCGGGCGGGGACGCAACCGCCGTACCAAGGTCTCGAAGTCCCCGACCTCGGCCGTGGTGAACTCCCAATGGTCGTACACCGGCAGTTCGACGTTCCCCGTCGCGTCCTGCCAGCCGCCCGGTGGCGGCCACGCCAACTCGGCGTCGGGGACGACCGGCTGGCCGAGGCCCGCCTGCACACCGGCGCGGTACACCGGCACGAGGCACGCCACGTACGCCGTGTGCGGCTGTAGCCGGCGAGGACACACCAGCCGGGACAGGGTCAACTCGGGTGACCGTCCGTCCAGCGCCTGCTGTGGCGCGGTGGCACCCCCGGCGATCTGGGCGTGGGCCCATGCCCACGACTCGGTCAGGTCCGGTAGCTCGTCGCGGGCGTCGCCTGCGGTCAGGCGCAGCGACGGCAGCGGCCGGCGCGGGTCCACCACGATCTGCGCGACCTCCCGCCGCAGCACCACCAGCGTCAGCCAGGGGCGCAGCCGGTCGCCGCCGGGCTGCGGGCTGAGCAACCACGGCAGCTCCGGAGCGTCGAACTCCACCAACGGGAAGTAGTTGGGCTCGAAGTCGGTGGTTCCCGGCCGTGGTTCCCGGCGGATGATCTGGCTGGTGTCCAGTCCGACCACGTCACCCGGGCCGTACAGGCGCACCGTCCGGCTGATGCCTTCGGTGCCGGATTGTCCTCGCGCGACGGTGAGGGCCACGGGCAGTCGCACCGCCGCGTCATGGGCCGGCGGGGCGTCCTGGGTGGGAATGGCCGCGGCCAGCCCTTTCCGGGACCAGGCGAGAAACCGGTAACTGCCCGCAGGGTCCGTCATGCCAGCTCCAGTTCCTCGGCCCGTACGATCTGCAGCTCGCCCCGGTCGGCCCGGCCGCGCAGCTGCTCCGCGGCAGCGGTGTAGCTGCCGTCCAGCCCGTCCAGCGGGACCGGGGTGAGCGTGTCCCGGTCGACCACCACGTAGGTGGGGTCGGCCACGACCGGTCCCGGCACGGGCGGCGCGAACTTCGCCCGCCCCTGCTCCCGGGATGGCGCCATGCCGGCGGGCCCGTGCTGGGCCATGGCGGCCACCTGCCCGCCACTCGGGGTGTAGTGCTCGTCAAGCCGTTCGGCGGTGGGCTCGTCGACGTCGAGGATGACCGACTGTTCGTAGTCCAGCGGCATGTCCTGGACGTATCCGACGGCGATCGCGGTGTCCGGGGCGAGGCGGACGCCGGAGATCATTCGCTCGTAGCCGGGGCTTGCCAGCTTCTCCGCGTCACTCATCTGCCGGAACTGCGCGGGTGCGAAGTATTCGGTGGCCACGCCGACGATGTCCAGTCCGTCGGCGGCCACGATCGCGAAGCGGTCGTAGTCCTTCGGCGGGACCGAGCCGAACAGGCCCAGGGTCCGCTGCAGCGGCACCAGTTGCTGGGAGACCGTCAGCGTGCCCAACGGATGCGCGGTCAGTTCGCCGTCCCCCGCACCGTCGCGCAGCACCACCAGCCGGCTGCCTTGCGACGGCAACTGTGCGCTCCAGTTGGCGTCGGCGGTGAGGCTGTCGCGCAGGATCGGCCACACCTCCTGCCGCTGCACGGCCGGTACGTCCTGTACGCGGCCGAACTGTGCCCGGAACGGCAGCGAGAAACTCACGAAGAAGATCTTGAACGTGGCCTCGCCCCAGATCACCCACGGCGACGGTCCGGTCAGGTACACGTGGATGTTCAGACCCATCAGGGTGGTCGCGCCGCGCTTGAGCGCGAGCTGCGCGTAGATCTCCGCGAGCAGCCGGAACGGCGCGAACTGGATCAGGGTGTCGAACCCGAGGTTGCCTTCGAGGCTGAACCCACCGACCTCCACAGCCAACTCGAGCCGGGCGCCCACCTGGACCGTGTTGGACGTCAACGCGAAGTACGTCTCCATCCGAAGCCGCGGGTTCTTCCCCGTCGAGAGGGCCAGGGTCAGGCGGCGCAGCGCCGGGAAGCCGGGCGGCGGCGTGTACGCCGGATGGAACCCGCCCAGCGCCATGGCGAAGTCCGGGTTGGCGCCCCAGTTCGCCCGCGCGGCCATGTCACCGGTCAGCGCGAACGGCCCGACCGTCGAGTCGTACAGGGTGGCGTCGACGGACAGCTCACCGCGGTCGAAGTCGACAACACCGACCACGTCGAGGTTGATGGCCACGATCGGGTGATCGGGATCGGGCAGCGCGGCCCGGATCCGGCCGAGAACGATCAGCCGCACCGGCGACGGCAGCTCCAGGATCAGCGCGAGCTCGATGGTGACCAGCGTGACCGGAGCGCCCCACCCGATCAGCGCCATCGGGCCGAACACGTGCTGGCCGGCCGCTGGCGGGAACACCGACTGGAGCGCGCTGACGATCTGGGGGGCGCGCGGTGTCGGGTCGTCCGGGGAGAACAGGATCGCGTCCAGGGTGCGGTTGCGAACCCCGGCGCGCAGGACGTCGACGGCCACGGTGCGGTTGATGCCCAGCAGGCCACCCACCGCGTTGAGGCTGAACCCGAAACCCAACTGGATCGGAGTGAACCCGGACGCCTGGACGATCACCAGCAGCGAGACGCCCCGCGATCCGTCCGGCAGGCGTGTGGTGAGCAGTCCGACCGCGTTGAGGGTGAGCTTCTCGAACTGCAGGTGCAGTCCGCCGGCGTACTGCTCTTTGACCGGGTCGAAGAAGAGGAAGCCGCCGCCGGAGACGGCGGGCGCCTCGATGGCCACCACGATCTCGGTGGGCGGGATGAACACCAGCGCGCCGTCGGCGCCCATGCCGAGGCCGAAGCGGCCGGCCCCCAAGGTCACCGGCCCGAGCCTGGCGACCAGTGTGTCCCGCACCCGGACACCGCCGGCCGGCAGGATCAGTGAGCCGTCGGAACCGATGCCGAACTCGTCGAACTCGACCGTCGGCCAGGTGATCGCGGGCGCACCGAACCGCACGCTCACGACTCCGGAGAACAGGAAGCGTACGACGCCGTCCGCGATCTCGACGCGCAGGGCCCGAAGTCCGAGCCTCGCCACGTCAGCCAACTCGACGGAGACGAGGTCCCGCGGATCGTCGGAGGCGCCGGGCGGCTGGGCCGCGGACAACGCACCGCTCACCTGCCGGCCGGCGGCGAACCCCACATCGACGGCGACCCACTTCTCCTCCCCGGCCTGCTCCAACGGCGTCAGCCGCAGGTCGACGCCGAACCGCGCGGTCCGCACCGTGTTGCGGTCGATGTCGAGCTCGAAGGTACGGAAGCGGTACCGGAAACCGAACAAGGTTCCGGTGACGGGATGCTGCGCGTCGGCGCTGGCGCTCAGCCGGCCCGTGAACCCCTCGGCGTCGATGGCGGCCTCGCTCAGCTCGAGCCGCAGCTCCGCCCCCGGGTCACTGTGCAGGTACTCGTCGGGCAGCGTGACGGAGAGCAGGTCGATCGCCAGTCCGTGGAAATCCGGGCGTTCACTCAGCCAGCCCGGCGGGTCGATCCCCCCGAAGACGGGCCGCACGTCGTGGGCCTCGACCACGATGTCGGTGTCCGCGACGTACGCCGGTGCCAGCGAGGCGCCCTCGAACCGCTCCAGAGTGAAACCGTCGCCGGACACCCGCACATCGGCGGTGATGGTGATCGACGCGGGGTCACCGGTGGCCACGTCACGCAGGATGTCGCCGCGCAGCCGCAGCCCCAGGGTCACCTCCTCGAGCAGGATCGACGGCTCGGCGCCGATGGTCACGGTTGCCCGGACCCCGGTCCAGCCTGCTCCGGCCGAGCCCAGGACCAGGGCGATCGCGTCGGTGCCCGGCGGGGTGAGCGCCAGCTCGCCCTCGAATGCCAGCTCGAACGCCACCACCAGCGCGGTGTCGTCGAACGCGGCGTCGGCGCTGAGGTAGTAGATCCCTTCGAAGGCGTCGGGCGGCAGCATCGAGACCAGCGGGAAGTCCGTGGCGGCGAGCGCCTCGCCGAGCGGGTACAGGGCCCGACCGTCCACCTCTATGGCCATGCTCATTCCGTCCAGTTCGCGGTGGTCCAGATGGCCTGTTCGGCGCCGTGCCACTCGATGCGCCGGCTACCGGCAGGTCCCTGGATGGCACAGTTCCGCTCGCCACCCTGATCGATGATCCGGATGGCGGTGACGACACCGCCGGTGCGTACGTAGCCGAGAAAGACCGGCGAATGTCCGTATTCGTTCATGACGTGAGCGGTGGCGCTGGTCTGGGTGGCCTTGATGCCCTCGAAGTCCGCATCGTCGTACCAGAACTGCAGCACCGCCCCCGGCTCCAGCCCGGTCAGCATGCCGCCAGCGATCCGGTCGAAGTAGGCGTTGTCGCTCTCGCCCGCGTTGCGGGTCGGATCGAGGTGGTAGCTGGCGGCCAGGCCGCTCGCCACCAACGCGCCCGCACCACCGCGTCCGATGTGGGCGGTGGGGAAGTTGCGTTTGGTGCCACCGGCGTGGAACAGATCGATTCGGCTCTGCCACAGGTGGTGGGCCAGCTGACCGCCGTCGAAGATCGTGGTCCGGTGGGTGCTGCCGCCGATGTTCTGCGCCGGCACCGGGTTGGGAAAGAACGCCTGCAGCACCGGGATCATCCGCGTCGCGCCGACACCCGGTTCGCTGTTCGGCAACGGCTGATTGTTCTGCAGAATGCTCGCTCGTGCATGCACCGAAGCGGGCAGAGCGGCCCAGGCGTCGTTGATCAGCCGGATCGTTTCCGCGTTGGTGGCGCTTCGCCCGAAGTTCAGCCGGCCACCACAGATTCGGTTGTCCACGAGCGCCCGAACGGAACGCCGCATCGACATGAACGTGCAGCGATATCCTCCGGGTCGGTCGCGCGGCTCGACCAGCATCGCCTCCCGCATCCGGAGCCGAAGCTGGATATGCGGGGCGGGCGTGGCGGCGAAGTCCACGGCGATCGGTGCGTCCGCCGCCGGCAACCGCCACACGTCCGAGGCGGCCCCGTCGATCCACCGCATGCCGCCCACGATCGAGACGCGGACGTCAGTTACCGGTGCGTCAGCGGGGTAACTCCAGAAGAACACTCCGTGCGCCGGCAGCCGCTGGGTCGCCAGCTCGGTGTCGGCGGCGTCAGCCACGCGTACCCGTTGGGCGGGGAAGCGGACCGAGCAGTCGGCGACCGGTTTCCAGACCCGGGTAAAGCGAACGGCACGATAGACCGGTGTGGTGCCGCCGGTCGCCAGGACCGCATCCGGCACGACCGCGCCCGCGGCGCCGTCGGTGAGCTGCGGCCGCAGCACCCGCAGCACGTGGCGGGCGGGGATGGCACCATTTGCGGCATGGGCGGGGTCGTCGAGGTCGATACCCGGGGTGAGGGCGTTGAACGCACTCGACAAGCCGTCCTTCGGGGCGGGCCGGCTGGCCATCGTGATCCGCAGCGCGACATTCAACTGCGCGTCGACGGGATGCACGGTCGGCATCGCGTTGGCGATCCGGTCGTCGGCTGCGGCCGACGCGCCGGGACGCAGGATCGGCTCGTAGCGTCCCTCGAGGAATCGCGCGACGGCGTGCTGCGCCCAGTTGGCGTGGGTCGGTGGGATGGACGGCGTGCCTCCGACTCGGCCCCGGTGCAGCGCCGTCCGTAGCGTATTGAAGAGGAATTCCTCGGAGATGCGGACCGGCCCGTACCACACGACGGCCGGCAGGATCTCCAGACCGCCACGCACGGCGGGGTCGTTCATCGCGGTGGCGGCTTCGAGATCCACGGCGACCCGGATCGTGCCGACGGTGCGCCACTTGGCGTACTCGGCGGAGGTGAACTGCACGGCGCTGGGCTCCGGCGTGATCCCCGGCGCCGCCGGATCGGGGATGAAGCGCAGGCGCCCCGGAAACAACGGCCGAACTTGCGGCAGTGGTAACCCGGCCGTCAGCCGGAACGCCAACTGCATCGCCTGCGGAAATGGGCCGCCGGCGATCGGGGCCGCGGCGAAGGCGACATCGGAGGCAGTGAGTGACGGGGCGCTGATCCGTCCCTGATCGGCCGCGGAGAACGGGAATAGAAGGAAGCCGCTCCTGATCGGCATGCGAACCCCTTCCGTGCCACGCTGGCGTTAGGTGATCCCGTTCTGAGATCGTTCAGGTGGCTGAGATCCGCTGTCAAGACGACCGATCGTTCCGCAGAGATCCGACGCAACGGTTGTGCTTGCGGAGCCTGAGATGCGGCTCCGTCGCTCCATCGTCGACGTTCGGGCCCGAGCGGTCAGTCCCTCCCTCCGTCGAGCAGCCATCTTGGAGGGACCGCGACTTCCGGCAATCCTGGTCATCCCTCCTGACCAGTACGTGTCTTTCGAGGCGCCGAGAGCCAGGCCCCGCAGCGGTGGCCGCGACAGGTGGCGGGGCCGTGACGGCACACCGCACCAGCCGCCCGAATCCGATGTACACAGACGTGTACCGGCGGCCAGGCAAGGGAGACCGACACGGATCACCGCCCCGGACGACGCCTCTTCCTGACCGCCCACACTCCGCCGGCCACGGCCAGAGCGAAGGGACAGGATGCAGCAGATGGCACTCGCGGACCAACCAGCGCCTGGCCATCCCCGCACGGCAGTGAGTCGCCGTGCGGGCGGACGCCGCCTGCCGGGCCGGTTTCCGGCTGAGCCTACTGCCGGTCGCACCGGATGTGGTCAGGCTCGACGCCGAGGTCGACCAGGCGGTGGGCCAGTTCCGTGACCATGGCCGCCGGTCCGGCGAGGTAGGCGTCGTGTCCGCCCCAGCCGCCGTAGCGGGTCACGACGTCCACCACCGTGCCGGATTCGTATGAGCCGGCGTCACCGTCGGAGACCGCCAGCACCAGGCGGAGCCACGGGAAGCGGTCCGCGGACGAGCGGAGCGATTCGAGATCGTAGAGGTCGTCCCGGGTGCGGGCGCCGAAGAACAGCCAGGTTGTCGGCGGGCTGGCCGTACGGGCCAGCCCGCCCAGCAGCGCCTGGATCGTGGCCAGACCGGTGCCGCCAGCGACCAGCAGCACGCCGTTACCCGAGGCGGTTGCGAGGGTCGTGATGCCGCGCGCCGGGCCGAGCCGAAGCACATCACCCACGGCGGTCTTGTGCACCAGGACGTCGCTGAGCCGGCCGGCGCCTGTCGCCCGCACATGGAACTCCAGCACTCCGTCACCGCCGGGAGGGTTGGCCATGGAGTAGGACCGCCAGGTGCGCGGCAGCCGCCCGGATCCGACCGTGGCGTACTGCCCGGCCCGGTAGTCGTACGCCTCGGCGGTGCGTACCCGCAGGACTGCCAGGTCGGGGCCGCGCAGCTCGTGGTGGACCACGGTGCCCTCGATGTACGGCGGCGCGGAAAGCTCCCCCGTGGCGGCGCTGCTCATCACGCCGGCCAGAAACCGGTACGCCCGTGACCAGGCGTCGTCGTGGTCGGGACGCCAGGCGGCGCCGGCGCGAGCCCGCAGCGTCTCCATCAGCGCCGCACCGAACGGCTGGTAGTGGCTGGCGCGTACGCCGAGCTTGCGGTGCGCCCGGCCAAGCTCCTCGAAGACCGACACGATGATCTCCGGCTGGTCCAGCCCTTCGATGAGCTGCCGCACCGACCAGGCGAGCTGGTCGCGTTGGGCCGCGAGCGAGTCGGGGAACAGCGACCTCAGGTGCGGTCCGTCCCGGAACAGCGCCGCGTACAGGTACGTCAGCGTGTCGGTGAGCGGCTCCAGCAACGCGAGGCTCTCCCGTAGCAGCCGCTGGTCGTCCACTCGTTGCGGCCAGGCCGCCAGCAGCGCCCCGGCGGACGCCTCCCGCTCGTCCGGTGCCGGGCCGTCCCCACGCATCCTTCGGCGCAGCATCATGGAATGGTGCAGGCCGAGCAGGTCGTGGTAGTCGTACGCGTGGTCCTTCTCCCTCATGATCACGCCGGAATGCTAGGCGCGGCCCGCTGGTAAAGCGCCTCTCATCAGGACAAATGTGCGTTCTACCACCGCTTGTAGTAGTCGGGGCGGACGGCCCTTCCACGAACCGTCCGGTCCGTGCTAGGCCCTGTCTTCGTCAACCTGGCGGCGGTCCGTGGGGCCGAGGGCTTGGCGTTACCCTCGTGAACCCCCGGCCTCCTAGAGGGTGGAGGAGACCGGGGGCGCTCGGGTCGGCAGCGGTCAGGCGGTGATGCGGTTCTTCGTCGGCTCGGGAGCGGCGAACACCTCGGTGGCCGGGGTGCGGAAGGCGTGCACCAGGCCGGCGATCGACAGCAGCAGGAGCAGCCCCGCCCCGATGAACGTCACCAGAGCGGCCTGCCCGGCCTTACGGCCGAACTCACTGAAGCCGTACGAGGTGAGCAGCATGCCGCGCAGCGTCTCGCCCTTGAACACGGTCTCCCGCTGGCCGCTGACCTCCGCCAACTGCTTCTGCAGGTCGGCCAGGGCCGGGTCGTTGGTCTGCGTGGCCTGCTCGACCCTGGCCCGCAGCTCGCTCTCCGGCGCGCCGAGGTCGGCGTACGTCTTCCCACCGGCCATGGACTTCAGGTGCAGCCCGATGAACTCGTTGGCGTAGCACTCGGCCTGCTTGCCGGTGGTCATCTTCTGGCCGGCGTACTCGACCAGGCAGTCCGCCTTCTTCTCCTCGTCGGTCAGCTTGTCGGCCGGCTTGAAGGTGATGTGCTGCGCGCCGAGCTGGTCGCGTACGTAGTCGTTGGCGAAGTTCGCGTTCGTGGTGAGGACGAGGCCGGCGATGAGCAGCAGGACGGTCAGGCCCAGCCCGCCCATGCTGAACAGCAGGTCCAGGGTGCGTCGCTTCATGTCGGAACTCCCGTGAGGATGGCAACGTCCGTTGGTGTCGCGTTTCATCCTGGATCACATGGCGGTCCCTTGTCAGGGCCGAACCACCTGTCCGGTCCATGACCTTCGACTCCCCCGCCCCGGGCCGTCCGGCCACCTCAGGACCATTCCTCGGCCGGTCGCCGGCGGGCCGCCGTGCGTCCACGGGGAATCCTCCGGCGTCGGGAACGCCCCGGCCGGCAGGAACACGTCGGACAGGGGGGTGTAGCAGAGCCGCTCGCCCACCTCGGGTACGCTGCCCGGCGGTGCGGTCGGACCCCGACCCATCCCGCCGGAGAGCTCCGGCACCACCTCCGTCCTGCCGTCCGCGGCCGGGGTCAGGAAGATCATTCTCGCCTTCTGGGCCGGCCGGGTCGGCGACCACAGCGTCGAGCATGGCCGCCCTGTCGACACCGACGAGGTCATCCGCACCGAACGGGCCTGGGACGCGTGGAACTCGATGACGCCAGCAGCGAAGCGCTTGCTCCTCACGCGGCGTCATGCCACATAGTCGGTGGCGTGGAGGAGCACCTGACCGTGGGGCGTGTGGCGGAGTTGGCCGGTGTCAGCGTCCGCACACTGCATCACTATGACGAGATCGGCCTGCTGAAGCCGTCCACGCGGACCGCGGCTGGGCACCGGGCCTACTCAGCGGGCGATGTGGAGCGGCTCCGGGAGGTGCTCGCCTACCGGCGGCTCGGCTTCGGGTTGCGGGAGATCGCGGATCTGGTTGACGATCCGGCGACCGACGCAGTCGCGCACCTGTGCCGGCTGCGCGGTCTGCTGATGGACCAGCGCGACCGCGCTGCTGCCATGGTGACGGCCATAGACAGGGAACTGGAGGCACGAGCAATGGGAATCAGGACGACGCCGGAGGAGCAACTGAAAGTGTTCGGCGCACAGTTGTACGACGCCATCGGATCCGCGTACCCAGCGACGCGGCGCACCGAGCCACGGATCGCCGCGCGCATCTGGGATGCGCTGGGGGACGCACGAACGGTGCTGAACGTCGGGGCTGGCACCGGCTCATACGAACCACCCGACCGCGACGTCACGGCGGTGGAACCGTCGGCGGTCATGCGGGCGCAGCGTCCCGTGGGCGCGGCGCCGTGCGTGGCCGCCGCTGCGGAGAGTTTGCCGTTCGAGGACCAGTCTTTTGACGCGGCGATGGCGGTCAGCACCGTTCATCACTGGCCGGACCCGGTCGCCGGGTTGCGTGAGATGCGGCGTGTGGCCCGCCGCGTGGTGGTGTTCACGTACGACGCTGATGACACCGGCTGGCGTCAGCGGTTCTGGCTCACCCGCGACTACCTGCCTGAGTTCGCAGACCTCCTCGTCGGCTGGCCGTCCCTGGCCGATCTGACCCGCGCCATCGGAGGACGCGCGGAGCCGGTGCTCGTCCCGTGGGACTGCGCTGACGGCTTCTTCGAGGCATACTGGCGCCGGCCTGAGGCGTACCTGGACGAACATGTACGCCGCGCGGTTTCGGTATGGACCAGAGTTGGACCGCAGGCTGAGCAACGGGCGGTCAGCATGCTCCGCGAAGACCTTTCCTCAGGCCGGTGGGCCGAGCGCAACCGCGACCTCGTCGCCCTCGACACGGCAGAACTCGGTCTCCGCCTGCTCGTAGCCTGAACCACTGTGCAGTCAGCTTTCTGGCGGCATTGTCGTGCTTGGAGCTGTCGGTCCAGCTCATGAGGCAAAGCGATGCGCAGATCCGGTGCATGCTCATGGCGAACCCCTCCACTCCCAACGGGTGCGCCAGGTGCACCCGGGCGTCGGCCGCGGTCAGCACATCCGCCGCCCAGTACCAGCCGTAGGTGGCTTTCAGAACCTTCTATTGCCCGTGTCACGTCGACAGACATTTCTGTTCCTTAGATGGTTTGCTCATGTCGCAGACACCCCCTGAGGCCATCGCGCACTGAGACACAGCGCGCACGGTCGACACGAGCGGATGTGGCTGTTCGCCGCAGAGAGGCCACGACTACGGTGATGCTGTGGCGGTGTGGGAGCTCTGGCGGCAGGACGACAACGGCAACCGGGTCCGGATGGGCACCTTCGCTGACCGGGTTGAGGCGCTGGCCAAGGTCCTGGCGCTGGAGTCTGGTGTGGTGCACAAGCAGACCTACTGGGTCGACGGGCCACCCGGGCCGGCCTGCCGCACAAACCGCGACCTGTACCAGCGCCTTGTCCGGGAAGGCGAAGGTATGAACGCGACCGCGCGTAGTTTGGACGTGTTCCTGCGTTCGTGGTGGCGGGTTGCCCGGCCACTGTCGGATCGGGTCTCGCTGGACCTGGATACGGTTGCCGCGATGGTCGTGGCGGCGGGCATGGTCGAGCCGGCGCCGCTGCAGGCCTCGTGGCGCTGCGCCTCGTTTCGCTACACGGACGAGCCGACGTCGTATGCCGACTGGGAAGCCATCGTGCTGTCTCAGATCGCGGACCTGGCCGACTTCGCCGATCAGGGACCGCTGGACGAGTACGCCCGGTTCGGCATTGACGCCCCCCGTACGGCAGGATGTGCGCGAGCCACGGACATCCGCTGGTACAACTTTGATCCGCAGGCGTACCTGGAATGCGGGATGGCCGGAGCACTGGGCGGCTGGCACGAAGACGACGGCCTACGGAAACCAGTTCCTGGCCCCGTCGTGCCGTTGGTGAACGATCCGGAGCCGGGCGAGCACACCATCGGCTTCCTCGGCTGGGCCGATCTCGCAGAACTGGCCCGGTGCGGGCAGGAGTACGAATAGCACACCGCGGCCGAACTCAGCCCGACAGACCGCTTGCAACGCTTGCGGCAACGCCACCGGAGCGACATCAAGCCGTACCTCGTGCAGCACCCACCCTCATCCCAACAAGCAGACGCACACGCTCACCTCGGCCAATGCACGTCATCGGCACGCCGCCCCACTATGCCCGGGCACGGCCGACGCGACGACCGCGGCGTGAGCCGATGTCAGCGAGGAATCTCCCATGATTCACGGCTGCGTGTTCCACTCGTTCGGCGCCGGACGGCATCGGGCGAGCGACACGCTTGCGTGAGTCACAGGCAGCACCAGCAATACTCGATGCCCTTGAGGTCAATCGCATCGACAGTCGCGCCGGCGCTGCTGACAACGACCGGCCCGCCACCGAGATCCTCCATCAGCCTGACAGCCGCAGCGTCATCCTTTGCCCGGAAGTAGTCATACAGCACGCCCACGGCAAGCACTCCACCACAGGGATGTGACATCGCTCGAACACCCGGGCCGATGAGCGGACGATGTCGCGTGCGCTGCCGGTGTTCCGGC
Source organism: Micromonospora sp. NPDC048040 (assembly GCF_055587185.1). Classification (NCBI taxonomy): domain Bacteria; kingdom Bacillati; phylum Actinomycetota; class Actinomycetes; order Micromonosporales; family Micromonosporaceae; genus Micromonospora; species Micromonospora sp. NPDC048040. Next base: position 30,318 of record NZ_JBVJGT010000057.1, read on the forward strand.
TGCCGCGGAATACTCGGCTGCGGGTGACGCAGACTCACCCTGAGGCTCCGATCGGCGGGACGATCAGGGCGCGGCCCACTCCGGCCACCGGCCGGGGCACCACCCGCGCCCGACCCGGTTCAGGTCGTACTGACGCCGTCGACCGTCCGGGGGACGCGGAGCGGGTTGGCCTCGCGCAACTCCGGTGGAAGCAACGGATCCGGGACGTTCTGGTAGCAGACCGGGCGCAGCCAGCGCTCGATCGAGGTGCTTCCCACCGAGGTCGAGCCGCTCGTGGAGGCGGGGTACGGTCCGCCGTGGTGCATGGCGGGGGCGACCGTCACCCCAGTGGGCCAGCCGTCGACCACGACCCGTCCCGCGATCTCGCTCAACCCGGCGACCAGGTCCGCCGCCGCGTCGTCCCGCTCGTCGGCGGCCAGGTGCACCGTCGCCGTGAGGTTGCCCGGCAAGGCGTTGAGCACCGTGTCCCGTTCGGCCGTCGAGCCGTAGCGGACCAGCACGGTGACCGGTCCGAAGCACTCCTCGAGCAACTCCCGGTACGCCCCTCCGTCGAGCCGCGACGCCGCGACGGTCAGTACGCCCGGCCGTACGGCCAGCGGCACCGCGTCATCGCCAGCCTCGCCCGCCCCGAGCGGTTCCGCCACCCCTGGTAGCGCCGCGCGGGCGCGTACCCCGGCGAGGAACGCCTCCCGCATGCGCGGGTCGAGCAGTGGCCCGGACGGGACCGCCGCCGCGACGACCGTCTGGACGACGGCGTCACCCGCTGGTCCCTCGGGCAGAAGGACGAGGCCCGGCTTGACGCAGAACTGGCCCATGCCCTGCGTGTACGAGGCCGCCAGCCCCGCTCCGATCTCCTCCGCCCTGGTCTCGGCTGCGCGTTCGGTCACCACCACCGGGTTCAGGCTGCCCAACTCACCGTGGAACGGGATCGGCCGTGGCCGGGAGGATGCGATGTCGAACAAGGCGCGGCCGCCACGCACCGAGCCGGTGAACCCCACGGCCGCGGTGAGTGGATGGCGTACGAGTTCCAGGCCGGCGTCGAAACCGTGGACCAGGCGGAGAACGTCCTCGGGCAGTCCGACCTCGGCCGCCGCCGACCGAAGAATCCGGGCGCAGAGGGCGGAGGTGGCGGGATGGTCCGGGTGTGCCTTGACCACCACCGGGCACCCCGCGGCCAGAGCGCTCGCGGTGTCGCCGCCTGGCACGCTGAACGCCAGGGGGAAGTTGCTCGCCGCGAAGACCCCGACCACGCCCAGCGGCACCTTGTAGCGACGCAGATCGGGGCGAGGTACGGGCTGCGCCGACGGGTCGGCGTGGTCGATGATCACGCCCAGGTAGGTGCCGGCCGAGACCACGTCCGCGAACATGCGCAGCTGGTAGCACGTGCGGGCGAGTTCGCCGCTGAGCCGTACCGGGCCGAGCGCCGACTCCGCGTCGGCGGTCGCGATGATCTCCTCGCCGTTCGTCTCCAGGAGCGCGGCGGCTGCGCGAAGCAGGTCCGTACGCGCGGCGCGGTCCCGCAGTGCCGCACCGGCGGCTGCGGCCGTGCGCACCGCCTGGTCCACATCGTGCGCCGTCGACTCGGCCGCCACGCGCTCGCGCGGCCTGCCGGTACGCGGGTCGACGCTCAACACGTCATTCACCGTCTCGTCCTCCTTCTTCCTTCTCGACGGGCGTCGTGTCCTCAGCCAGGGCAGCGAGCTCTCCCAGGGGCACCGGCACAGCGAGGCTGCGGGTGGCCAGCGGGCGCAGGTCGTCCGTCGTGGTCTCACGCCCGGTCAGCCAGGCCGCGATCCCTGCGGTGGCATGGCCGCACACCCGTCCCTGGCACCAGCCCATCCCAGGCCGGGCCAGCATCTTCAGCGTGCGCGCGTCCTCCGCGCCGAGGTGGTCGTGCGCCCGGCGCAGGTCGCGGTATGAGACCTCCTCGCAGCGGCAGACCAGCGTCGTCTCCGACAGCCACTCGGGCCATGCGCCTGGCACCGGATAGGTGCGGTGCATGGCGGCGGCGAACCTGCGGCCCCGCCGGACGGCCCGTCGCAACCGCCTCATCAGCGCCCGGTCGGTCGGGCAGTCGCGCGCGTCGGCGAGGGCGAGCGCGGCCAGCCGCCCCTCGTGGACGGCCAGCGCCGCGCCGCCCACACCGGTCGCCTCACCAGCGACGTACAGTCCTTCGACGCTGCTGCGCTGACGGTCGTCGACGGCCACGACGAGCGATCCGTCGGTGTCCTTCGCCGTTTCGGCATCGAGCATGAGCGGCAGTTCGAGCGAGGGGGTGAAGCCCCAACCGAGTGCGACGAGGTCGGCGGCGATCTCCTCGTCCGGCCCGGTCGGGCGGCCGTCGCGGTCCACCCGGGCGACTCGGACCGCCTCCGCCCGGTCCTTCCCGAGTACCTCACGGATCACGGCCCTCGTCCGGTACGGGATGCGGTGTCGGGCCATCAGCATCGCGTACTGGAGTGCCTCGACGCCCTTGGCCGGCGCGGACATCGCGCCGAGCGGATCGCGTAGCCAGCCCAGCGTTGCGTTGGCCTCGATGACGGCTGCGACGGTCACTCCGGCACGCGCGAGGCCGGTGGCCACGGGGAGCAGGAACGGGCCGGTGCCGGCGATGACCGCACGCCGCCCCGCCGCCGTTCGATGCCCCTTGAGCAGGGCCTGCGCTCCCCCCACGGTCATCACGCCGGGCAGGTCCCAGCCGGGCACGGGTAGTTGCCGGTCGTATCCTCCTGGGCACAGGATCAGCGTTCGCGCGACGAGCGTGAGGCCCGCGCCGTCCACCGGGGTGACGGTGGACGTGGCGGCCGTCATCCGGAGCGTGAAGGTCCCGCCAGCGTCGCGGGTGACGAGCCAGACCTGGTGGCCGGGGAGGTAGCGGACCTGGCCAGCTGCGCGGAGGGCGTTCAGGCGGTCCCGCAGCCGGGTGAAGACCGGCCAGCCGTGGTGGCCGACGCGATCGTCGGGACGGGCGTGGGCCTCGTCGTAGTGCCGCCAGTACTGCCCACCGGGTTGCGCGGCGGTGTCGATGAGGGTGACCTCGAGCCCGGCCTCGGCGGCTTCTACGGCGGCGGCGAGGCCGGCTGGTCCCGCGCCGACCACGGCGACGTCAGGCACGTGCGGCATCGCTGTCCCCCCGGTCGCCGGCGTCTGGTGTGTCCGGCCCGGCGTCATCGCCGAGGCGCATGCCGTCGGCGGCGGCGACGAGACAGGCGCGCTGGTCGGGAACGCCGTCGACCGTGATGAGACAGTCGAAGCAGATGCCGATGCCGCAGAACAGTCCTCGCGGCGTGCCGCCCCTGCCGGTGGTGCGCCAGCTCGTGATTCCGGCGGAGATCAGCGCGGCGGCGACGCTCTGGCCGGGCTCGGCCGGCACGGCGGCACCGCGGAATGTCATCCGGTGCGTCATCGAAACGCCTCCTCGTCCTGCGCGAAGCGGTCCGGTGCGAACGGGGTGAGATCCAGGTCGGTCCGCTCCCCCACGAGCACCTGGGCGATCAACTTGCCGGTGCCGACGGAGAGACCGATGCCTGCGCCCTCGTGGCCGCAGGCGTGCCAGAGGCCGGGTGCGCGGGTGTCCGGACCGATGACGGGTAGATGGTCCGGGCAGTAGGGACGGAAACCGAGGTAGGTGCGCATCACCCGGATCTGCCGGAGCATCGGGAACAACGCGATGGCCTTGGCCGCGAGCGTGCCGACAGCGGTGACGGACATGGTCCGGTCGAGTCCGACGCGCTCACGCGACGCGCCGATGAGGATCGTGCCGGCGACGGTGCCCTCGACCACGGGCGAGGTTTGCAGTGCCGCGTCGGAGCTGCCCACGTCACCGACGTACTCGGCGGCGTACACCTTGTGGCGGATCGTCCGGGGCGGCATCGGCTGGGTGACCAGGACGAAGCCCCGTCGGGGCAGCACGGGGACACGCACTCCGGCGAGGCCGGCGAGGTCGCCGGCCCACGTGCCGGCGGCGTTGAGCACCGCGCTGGCCGGGATGTCTCCTCCCGAGGTGCGTACGCCCGTCACCCGCGGGCCGTCGCGGAGGAACCCCGTCACCTCGGTGTGCGTACGCACACGCGTGCCGCGCTCGCGGGCCAGCCGGAGCAGGTGGGCCGCCACCAGCATCGGCTGGACCTGGGCATCCTGTGGGTAGTAGGCGCCACCGACGAGCCGCGGCGACAGATGCGGCTCGTAGTCGCGCAACTCGGCTGGCGGGACGTCGCGAACCTCGACACCGCAGCGGCGCTGGTGGACGGTGAGCTCACGCAGTGCGGCACGGCTCTGCTCCGATGCCGCTACGACCAGCCCGCCCTTGGCTTCGAACTCCCACAGATCGCCGTGCTCGGCGAGATCCTCGCGCCAGACCCGCTGCGAGTACAGTGCCAGGTCCAACTCGGGACCGGCCTGTTTGTCGGACACCAGCACGTTCCCCTCGCCGGCGCTGGAGGTGCCGCCGGCGATCGCACCGCGCTCGACGACGACCACCCGCAGGCCCGCCAGTGCCGCGAAGTACGCGCTGGCAGCGCCCACCACGCCCGCCCCGACGACCACCAGGTCCGCGCTCACGCCGTCGTTTCCCCACCGTGGACGGCAACACGCGGCTCGACCGCGCGGTGCCCGAGGGTCCGCTCGCTGCGCTCGGTCATGCCGCCCCGCTTCGCCTCATGGGGCGTCCTTGGCGCTGTCTGCCCACAGACCGCGAACGTGGCCGATGTGGCGGTGCATCAGCAGTTCGGCCCCGGACGGATCGCGGGCTTCGATGAAGTCCAGGAGCTCGTGGTGCTCCGCCGCCGATCGGCCCAGTCTGCCGCTCTCCAACAGTGGGGTCAGGCCGAGCAACCGGGTCCGCGAGCGCAGGTCGGACACGACATCCACCAGGAACCGGTTGCGGCTGTAGCCGAGCAGGGTCAGGTGGAAGACGTGGTCGGCCTCGATGTAGCCGACCAGGTCGCCGCGCTCCGCCGCGTCGACGATGGCCTGCGCGAGTGCCCTCAGCTCGGGGAAGTCCGCCTTCGGGATCACCGCCACGACATTCCGCACGGTCGGCGGCTCGATGAGCAGCCGCACGGCGGCCAGGTTGTCGAGGTCCTCCTCGGACACCTCCGTGATGCGGAAGCCCTTGTTCGGATGAGGAACGGCCAGGCCACTCTTGACCAGGTCGAGCATGGCCTCCCGCACCGGTGTGGGCGACACGCCGAGCTGCGCGCCGAGCGCCGGAGCCGAGTACACCACGCCAGGCTCCAGCTTGCCGGAGATGATCGCCGCACGCAGGGCCTCCCTGATCCGGTCGCGGAGGTTCTCTCTGCGACCGATGTCAGGAAGGTCCGGGACCGGCGCCGGGCTCACAGCAGGAATCCCGCGGGGAACGGGTCGGTGGGGTCGAGGTGGAGCTGTGCCGTCGCGGTGACCCATGCCCTGCCCGTGATCGACGGCAGCACGGCGGGGAGCGACCCGACCGTGGTCTCGCCGAGCAGCCGCCCGGTGAAGCGGGTGCCGATGAACGACTCGTTGACGAAGTCCTCGCCGATGCCCAGCTCGCCCCGCGCCCACAACTGCGCCATCCGGGCGCTCGTGCCGGTGCCGCACGGAGACCGGTCGAACCAGCCGGGGCGGATGGCCATGGCGTGCCGCGACAGCTTGGCGGTGGAGCCGGGGGCCTTCAGGTAGACGTGGTGGCAGCCGCTGATGTCGTCACGCTCGGGGTGCGCCGGCCGGTCCTGCTCGTTCACGGCATCCATGATCGCCAGACCCGCGGCGAGCAGGTCGCCGGCGCGGGCGCGGTCGAAGGGCAGCCCGAGGTCCGCCAGGTCGACGATCGCGTAGAAGTTCCCGCCGAAGGCCATGTCGTACTCGACCGCGCCGACGCCCGGCACCTCGATCTTCCGATCGATCGCGTACGCGAAAGACGGGACGTTCTGGATGGTGACCGACTCCGCCGCGCCGTCGCGCACCGTCACGGAGGCGACGACCAGGCCGGCGGGAGTGTCGAGCCTGACCGTGGTCACCGGCTCGACGAGGGGCACCATCCCGGTCTCGACGAGGACCGTCGCGACGCCGATCGTGCCGTGGCCGCACATCGGCAGCAGTCCGGATACCTCGATGAAGAGCACGCCGTAGTCGGCGTCGGGACGGGTCGGCGGCTGCAGGATCGCGCCGCTCATCGCGGCGTGGCCGCGCGGTTCGTACATCAGCAACGTGCGGACGTCGTCGCTGTTCTCCATGAACCACAGCCTGCGCTCGGCCATGGTCGCCCCGGGGATGGTGCCCATGCCGCCGACAACGACCCGGGTGGGCATCCCCTCGGTGTGCGAGTCGACGACGTGGAACGTGCGGCGGGATCTCATCGGTAGCCCTTGGCGAGCACCGCTTCGGTGTCGGCGGTGATCCTGGCTGCCAGTTCGGACGGCAGCGGCAGGCGTGGCGGACGGCAGGCGCCGCCCTTGCGGCCGGCGACGTCCATCGACAGCTTGATCGACTGGACGAACTCGGTCCTGGAGTCCCAGCGCAGCAGCGCGTGCAGGTCCCGGTAGATCGGCAGGGCCTTGGCGATGTCGGCGGGGTCGCCTGAGGTGACCAGCCGGTAGAGCTCCACGGTGCTCTCCGGGATCGCGTTCGGGTAGCCGGCGATCCAGCCGACGGCTCCGGCGACACCCAGTTCGAGCAGCACGTCGTCGGCGCCGACCAGAACGTCCAGGCCGGGGGCCAGTTCGGTAATCTCGTACGCCCTGCGCACGTCGCCGGTGAACTCCTTCACGCCGACGATCAAGCCCTCCTGGAACAGTTCGGCAAGCAGCGCAGGCGCCAGGTCGACCTTGGTGTCGATCGGGTTGTTGTAGGCGACGACAGGCAGTCCGGCACGCGCGACCTCGCGGTAGTGCTCGACCACTGCCCGGCGGTCGGCGCGGTAGGCGTTGGGCGGCAGCAGCAGGACGGAGGTGGCTCCGGCCTCGGCGGCCTGCTCGGCCCAGCGGCGGGCCTCGAGCGCGCCGTAGGCGGCGACACCGGGCATGACGCCGAATCCGGCGGGGGCGGCCTGTACGGCCGTCTCGACGACGCGCTCCCGCTCCTGCGGGGTCAGCGTCTGGTACTCGCCGAGCGAGCCGTTGGGCGTCACGCCGTCACAGCCTCCAGCGGCGAGGAACCCGACGTGCTCGGCGAACGCGTCGTAGTCGATGGAGAGGTCGTCGTGGAAGGGCAGCGCCGTCGCGACGTGTACGCCGCGCCAGGGCCTTGCGGGGGTGGTCACTGCTGGCTCCTCATCGATCGTATGGGGAAAGCACCCAGTGCAATGTCACATCATCGAGTTGACGGCCATCCACTTCTCCAGGCCGTCGGCCTCCAGCGGCAGCGCGCTGGACAACACCTCCTGACCGTCGGGCGTGACCAGCAGGTCGTCCTCGATACGCACACCGATCCCGCGCAGCTCCGGAGGCACGGTCAGGTCGTGCGGATGGAAGTACAGTCCGGGCTCGACCGTCAGCACCATGCCGGGCGCCATGACCGCACCCTGATAGGCGTCCTCCGCAGCTCGGCCGCAGTCGTGCACGTCCAGCCCCAGGTGATGGCCGACTCCGCACACCAGATAGCGCCGGTGGTGTTGCCCGGTGTCGGACAGCGCCTCGTCCACGGAGACCGGCAACAGTCCCCAGTCCGCCAGGCCCCGCGCGATCACCTCCATCGCCGCGTGATGGAACTCGGTGAACCGGCGGCCCGGACCCACCGCCGCCAACCCGGCCCTGTGGGCCTGTTCCACCAGGTCGTGTACCTGCCGCTGCGCCGGCGAGAACCGCCCGGAGGCGGGAAACGTCCGGGTGACATCGGCGGTGTAGTAGCTGTTGACCTCGACCCCCATGTCGAGCAGGAGCACCTCGTCCGGCAGCACCGGGCCGTCGCAGCGCACCCAGTGCAGGGTGGGCGCGTGCCGGCCGCTACCGACGATCGTGGTGTAGCCGGGGCCGTTACCGTACGCCCGGGCGTACCGGTCGAAGGTGCCCTGCAGCCACCGCTCCCCGGGCCCGGCAATCGCGGTGGGGATCTCGCGGACGACCGCGGCGAAGCCCTCGACGGTGCGGTCCACCGCCTCCCGGAGCTGCCCGATCTCCCACTCGTCCTTGTACATGCGCAACTCGGCGAGGGTCCGCGTGACCTCCTCGTCCCGGGTCACGTCCTCGGTGAGTTCCGCGCGCGGCCGAACCTCGACGTCCAGCGCCCGCGCCCAGTCGGCCAACCCTGGCGCCGCGCCCACCCACAACTCGCCGTAGCGGGCGTCGGCGAAGAACCCGGAGTCACCGGGCTGGGCCGGCGGCGGCAGGTAGAGAGTGGCGTCGCCGCCGCGCAGCACCACGACGGCGTTCTCGACCGAGCAGCCGGTCGTCCAGAAGAAGTCACTGTCCGGACGGAAGTCGTAGCTCGTGTCGTTGCTGCGTACGGGCGCCTCCCCCGCCGCCAGCACGACGGTGCGGCCCGGGAGCGCCTCGGCCAGGCGGGCCCGGTGGGCGGCGGCCGCCTCGGCGGCGCCGGGCACGACCGACGGGGTGCGGTCGGGCACGTCCCAGCCCGTCGTCATGTACTCCGTGAACGCCGCGACGTCGGAAAGCTTCGGCGGCCTGCCATCACGCAACGGAAATTCCCTCCTGCCGGGGAGCGGACGGGTTCCTGTCAGCTCCATCGATACCTCTGACTCCTGCGCCCGCCTCGCGGAGCATCTCGGTCAGCCGGGCGAAGACCCGGTCGTCCTCGCGTACGCCGTCGTGTTCGTACTCGTTGGTGATCCAGGTCCGGACGTTGCCCACCCGGGACGCCGTGTCCATCTGCAGACCCGCGTCCACGTACATGTCGTCGTAGTAGACAGCGGCCACCACCGGAATCTCGTTGGCGGCAAGCCGGTCGAGGTCATAGAGCGGCGGCCACTCATCCCGGACCGCCAACGCTTCCACGGCGCCGCGGAACGGACGCAGCTCGGCGATCTCCTGGAACATCCATGGGTAGATCATCTCGCCGGTGAACAGCAGCGGCCTGGCCTCCTCGGCGAACTGCGGATGCCTCTCCCGCTCCGCCTGGGCCGCCCAGCCGGTGGCAGCGGCGCCATGTCCGTAGATGCTCTCGTGCAGGGCCGCGAAGAGCGGGTTGTCACTGTATGCCGTCCTGGCCAGCACCTGGTGCAGGAACGTCGCGGACAACTCGTCCCCGGAGAACGCCTCATCGAGCAGCCAGTGCATGCGCTCGTGTCCTGGCTTCATGCCGAGGTCGATGCCGAGCGACTGCAACCGTCGGACCGTGAGCAGATCGCCGTCGGGCAGCAACACGTCGCCTTCGGCCAGCCGATCGGCGATCCGACCCACTTGCGCGGCCTGGTGCGGGTAGCGCCGGTAGAACTCCCAGTTCTTCGCCTCCACCCGCGGGTAGGTCCGCCGGTAGACCTCCGCCGCCGACGGGTCGAGACCAGGCAGGCCACCGGTGACGTAGCAGGCACTCAAGCCCTCCGGAGCCTTCGACAGGTACGTCAGCGTGACGAAGCCGCCGTACGACTGCCCGAGGGTGGACCAGCGCTCGCCGCCGAAGACGGACTTCCGCAGGTGCTCGTGGTCGGCCACGATCGAGTCGGCCCGGAAGCACGCGAGGAAGCTGGCGGCCTCCTCCGCCGTCGCGAACGCGCCCATCCGGCGGCCATCGACGCGGGTGCTGCGGCCGGTGCCACGCTGGTCGACCAGGACCACGCGGTGATCGCGCAGCGCCAGGCCAAGCCAGCCGGACCGGGTGAGCGGACGGGGGCCCTTCCCGCCGGGCCCGCCCTGCAGGTAGACCAGGCACGGCAGGTCCTCCCCGGCCCGTGTGGGATCGACGATCTCACGGGCGAAGACCTGGATGCCGCCGCGCGTCGGGTCGGACCAGTCCAGCGGCACCTCGCTGACGTGGTCCCGGATGCGCATGCCAGGGATCGTGTAGGTCGCGGTGACGGTCATCGACACCCTCCTTTCGCCGCCGCGGCCGGCTGAACCTCTGTCGCCCCTACGGCACCGAACACGATCACCACCTACTGCGGGCACGCACGCCATCAGTAAGGTGTGCAATTGCACTGATCGTAGATGGAGATCCAGTATCTGCCAAGCCGGACGCCGTACGACCCCCACCAACCGGAACCGCCGGAGACACTCGGTACGCGGACGATCACCACCGGGTCTTCGCCCAGAGGCACGGCATCGATGACTGCGCAGTTCAAGGCCGACGCGGCGGCGTTCAAGCTGGCGTACGCGATCCTGGACGGCACCTTGATCCCTGAGGATGTGGAGGTTCGCGTGCCGTGTGCCGCACCAGGACGGTCAGGGTGATCGTTGGCGGCCACCCATGAACCTTCTTGCCGCGAGGTGCGGATAACAGGTGATGCTTCCCTGCTCCGCGAGAGGCCTTGCGTGAAAGAGCTCAGACCAACGTTGGACGCCGATGTCGGCGCGGTGACGGACGCAGCGATCATCGAGCGCTCCGTGCAGGACCCGGAGACCTTCTCGACGATCTTCGACCGACACGCGCCGCACATCCACCGTTACCTGGCACGGCGCCTCGGTGTGCCGGCTGCGGACGACCTGGTCGCGGAGACGTTCCTCGCGGCGTTCCGCCACCGCGACCGCTTCGACACCACCTATCCGAACGCGCGGCCGTGGCTGTACGGGATCGCCACCAAGATCGTTGGCCAGCACCGGCGAAACGAGGAGCGCGAGTACCGGCTGCGGCAGGCGTACGTCCCCGCGACGAGCGAGGCATCGCACGCCAACCGGGTCGTCACCGCGGTGACGGCGCGATCACTCCGCCGGCCCCTCCTCGAGGCGCTGGCCAGGCTCTCCGACGGAGATCGCGACGTGTTGCTGCTGATCGCCTGGGAGGAACTCAGGTACGACGAGGTCGCCGCCGCACTGTCGATTCCGGTCGGCACCGTGCGATCGCGACTCAACCGGGCCCGCAAGCTGCTCCGTGAACGGTTGGGCGGCGCACCGGCCAGCACGATCGAGGAGGTACTGAGCAATGGATGAGATGCGACTGCTTCAGCAGCTCGGCGGTGAGACCGGGCTGCCGGCAGCCGAGCGGTTGGAGACGGCCCGCAGCCGGCTGGAGACCGCCATGGCGGCGCCGGCCGCTGAGCCCTTGCCCACGGTGTCCACCACGCGCCCGACACCTTCCCGCTCGAGGCGACCGGCCTGGCGGCTAGTGCTCAGCGGGGTGGCGGCGGCGGGTCTGGCGGGGGCAATCGCTTCCGCACTGGTGCTCGTACCGGACCAGCTCGGTGGCAGCACGCCACCCGCACGGGCCGATGCCACCCAGATCCTGCAGAACGCGGCGGCCGCCGCGCTGCGGGTGCGCGACGTCGATCCCCGGCCGGGCCAGTTCGTCTACACACGCCTGCAGCAGGGGCGTGATCTGCGGGAGAGCTGGACGTCGGTGGACGGAACGCGGGACGGTCTGGTTATCGAGACCTCTGCCGCCGGCAGCCGCACGGAGACAGTCGTTCCCGGCTGCCGGAATGGGCGGGCGGTGGTGCTGAAGGGCGGCCGGGTGGTACCGGGCGAGACGGAGCGGTGCACCCCAGCACCCGCCTACCGCGCCGACCTGCCCACCGACGCCGCCGCGATGCGGGCTTTCCTGGCCGAGAGCGCCAAGGGGGAACCGGGCGACGCCAATGCGGTCGGCAAGGAGGTCCTCTACTACCTCACCGACAGCTACCTACGCCCCCGGACCCTGGCCGCGCTCTACGAGGCCGCGGCGACGATGCCGGACCTGCAAGCCGTGAAGCCCGTCAAGGACGCCGCGGGCCGACCGGGCATCGGGATCACCTGGCCATCGACGCGCGGCTCGGGCGAGATCGTGCTCGTCTTCCACCCCGAGACCTACACCTTCCTCGGAGTGGGCGGGCCGGCAGGCGGATCGGCGGTGTTGGCCCTCGCCATCGTCGACCGAGTCGGCCAAAGGACCTGACGTCCGTCCCAGCGGCCAGCCGCCTCCCATACATGAACTGTCCAGCCACTGGGTGCGGACAACGAATGACGCTCTTCCGTGAAAGGCCCACCATGCGACTCCTGCGACGACGGAGGAAGAACGTCGGCGACAGTGCATTGACAGACGCCGAAATCATCGCTTGGTCCGAGGAGGATCCCGAAATCTTCTCGACGATCATCGACCGGCACGCGCGGCGCATCCATCGCCACCTGGCGCGACGCTTCGGTGTGCCGGCCGCAGACGAACTTGTCGCTGAGACATTCGTCGCGGCGTTTCGTCTTCGGAACCGGTTCGACATCACCCAGTCCGACGCTCGGCCCGGCTGCGTCCAGGGAAGTGGTGTACGACTTGCCCGTGATGGGCGTGTTGCGTAGATGAGAGACGGCCATCGCGTCGATCCTTCAAGACGACCAAGTCAGAGAAGGAAGAGAGGACGCGATGGCCGCATCAGAGAGTGTGAACCCTGTTGACCTGCTGCGCGAGCAGATCGAGGGCGCGTCGCCGGACATGTTGCAGGCGATGATCAGAACGTTCGCGCAGGCGTTGATGTCCGCCGAGGCCGACGCGATCTGC
>NZ_JBVJGT010000058.1:0-42745 GCF_055587185.1 Micromonospora sp. NPDC048040
GCCAGCCCGGGGTATCAAACAATTTGGCACTGGCTTATCAAGCACCCTGTTGAGTTCTCAAAGAACAACCACACACCGCCCGGAAACCCCACACCGTGGGACCCCCGACCCGGGGCATTTCGTTCACATCCCCGCCGCTCTCGCGCCGGGCACTTTTACTACTTTACCTCACCGTCTCCGCCGTGTCAAACCGTTTGTCCCGGTCTGTCGTGCTTCGTGCGGGTTGGCACCGACGAACGCGCGCAGCGGCGGACCGCCACACCTGATCATCGGATTTCGGCAGACCGGCCGCTCTGCGGTCTCCCGCGAGCTCGCCCGGTTTCCTGCCGGCGTCAAACCTTACCCGGTCGGCTCCGCTCCACCAAATCCGCCTCGCGGCAGATCCGGCGGGCCCCGCCCGGCCCGTACCGTCCGGGAGCTGACTCCCGACCGACCCGACACCAGTGTGGTCTGGAACTCCAGGTCTTTCGCCCTGTTCGCCCCGTTCCGCGCTGGCAGAGAGAAAGTTACGCGTCTGCGGGTTTGAACGTCAAATCCGTGGGTGGCGTCCCCCGTCACACCATTCCCGCCCGGCTATCCGGCCTGGTCGGCGGCGGTGCAGCACGCTCGACGGCTCCTCCGGAGGTCGGGCCCCACGCACGGCGCCCCGCCGCCCCGGATGTTCCGCGGGGTCGGACGGCGTTTCCGTCAGCGCTTCGACCGGTCGGTACGCCGCCCGGCCAGCCAGGCGCGGACGCCCAGCACCCCGACGGTGGTGCCGATGGCCAGGGAGGCCGCGATCAACAGGGCGTGGATCCAGAGGAAGCCTGTGGCGGGGAAGTCGCCAACCGTGCCGGTGGACCAGGATCGCGGGTCCTTCCAGATGGCGACCGCGAACCTCGGCCAGATCACCCAGGTCCAGATCCCGACCCCGGTGAGGAAGAGCGCCCAACCGCGCGACAGCACCATGACTGCCGAGTATGTCAGCGCCCAGCGGGCCGGCCGGTGCAGCGGCGGGTCGGCCGAGGCGCAGGTCACGGCCGTCGCGGCGGCCGGGCGGCCGCGGGCGGCAGGCTCCGGGTCGCGAGGCTCCTGGCGCCCGCGGCCCAGGGCCGTACCGGTCACCTGCCGCCGAGTTGCCGGAAGGTGATCGAGTGGCGGAGGGCCGGCACCGGCGGGATGCTGTGTTGCCAGCTCGCCCGCGCCGCGCCGGCGAGCACGTACGCCGACCGGGGCGCCAACTCCACCTCGTACACCCTGCGGTCGTCGCCGGTGCCCCGCTGGAAGCGCAACAGACAGGTGGCGCCCAGCGAGAGCCCGACCACGGTCGGTCCGAAAGCGGGGGCGTCGCGGTGCCAGCCGATGACCGAGCCCGGCGGGTACCGGGTGACCAGGGCCTGCGCGAGCGAGGTCGCCGGGACGCCGGCGAGTGCGGCGCACCGCTCCCGGACCCCGTGCAACTCCACCGGCAACGCCTCGGCCTCGGTGAGCTGGAACGAGCCGTAGTCGTAGTCGAAGCCGAAGTGGCGGACGGTCCGCCGGGCGATCTGCCCGTGCATGCGGATCTCCCGGAAGTCGAACGCGGCGAGCGCGGTGAGCAGTGACCGCTCCTCGTCGGGGTCGACCAGGTCCGGCTGGTACGTCAGACCCGCCGGTCGCTCGTGGACGCCAAGCATCCGTCCCATCAGCCCGACGGTAACGGCAGGGCGAGGCCGGCGCGGGCGCATCCGACGCACCGTTCCACCATTTTCACGATTGCGGGGCCGGGCATCGGACGGGTGGTCGCGGAAACGGGAGGCCCACCTCGGGCCGGGGGCCTCCCAACTCCGTCAGAAGCAGGTGCCGATTCCGCCGACCGCGGGGTTCGCCCGGTCGTGGTAGTGGATCGTGCCGGTCGGATCGGCCATGAAGCCGCCCCAGATGATGCAGGCACCCTTGACGTACGCCCTGGTCGGGCCGGCCGCCCACAGCCTGTTGCCGTCGTCGACCTGGGTGGGGAGGTACTGCGCGGCGAGGTAGACCTGGGTACGGGTCAGCGAGCCGGCGTACGCGGACTTGACGGTGACCGTGCAGCCGTACCCGACGACGGGGTTGTACATCAGGTAGACGGTGCCGAGCCGCACGCCGGTCTGCGCGTGGTGGATCGGGTCCTGGTCCTGGACGGTGTAGCCGAGCCCGCAGAGCGCCTGCGGTGTCACCGGGTTGACGACGGCGGCCTGTGCGGTGGCGCCGGCCCCGGCGACGAGCCCGACCGCGACGGCGAGCACGAGCCCGATCCGACGAATGGTGCGGTACATCTGCGTCCCCCTCTTCTCCCTGCAACGGATGCGGGACCAGAATGGTCGGCCGGCGGTCACGGCACGAATGTGTCGGGTGAACACTCCGCATTGCGTCCGGATGTGCGGTTGCCCAGTTCCGACCGACGCCACCTGGGGAGATGCGCCGCCATTCATCGATGCTCGACGACTATGACGTATTTCGCACGAGACATTTCTGTGAACCGAAAATTGCCGAGTTGTTTCCCGGTCGCGCGGGTTGGGCACTGATTCCCGGAAAGCGAAACGACCGTCATCGGAGGTGGCCCGTGCAGCCGTCGACGTTCAACCCCTGGGCCTGGCGCGACCCGGCCGCCCTCGCCGGCGGGTACGCCGGGGCGAGCCCCGACACCGCGCCGCCGGGCGGGCCGGAGGGCGCCGGCGACGGACCCGACGCCCCGGGCCCCGGCACTCCGGTCGACCTGGTCGGCTACCGGGTGGAGGCCACCGACGGGCGGATCGGCTCGGTCGACGCGGCCAGCGACGACACCGACGCCCGCTGGCTGGTGGTGGACACCGGGCCGTGGATCTTCGGCCGCAAGGTGCTGCTGCCGGTCGGCACGGTGACGCGGGTCGACCACCTGGACCGCACCGTGCACGTGGACCGCACCCGGGAGCAGGTCAAGGAGTCCCCGGCCTTCGACCCGGACGCCTACGGGGAAACCGACTACCGGGACCGGGTCGGCGACTACTACCGGGAGACCTACCGGCAGCGCTGACCCGGGGCGCGCGTCACGCAACGGGCACACCGGTTACGGTGGGAGACATGGTCCGGCCGATCAGCTACGCGCCGGGGGTCGTCGACCCGGTCGACGGCCTCCCGCTCGGCGTCGTGACCACCTTCCCCACCAGCTCCGGCGACGGCCGCGAGCAGATGATCGACCTCCTTCGTGCCGGCGGACTGCGGTTCCGCGACGGCGGGCGATGGCGGTCGGCTCACTGAGCCGACCCCGACCGATCCCGGGACCCTCCCGGTCGGCGCGCGACCGCGCGCACCTCGTCCGTCACGCACGAAAGGCGTACCACCGTGTCTGTTCCACGAATGCTCACCGGGGACCGCCCCACCGGGCGGCTGCACCTCGGCCACTACGTCGGCAGCATCGCCAACCGGGTGCGGCTGCACCAGCGCTACGAGAGCTTCTTCATCATCGCCGACCTGCACATGCTCACCACGCGCAACACCCGCGAGGACATCGAGCGGGTCGCGGTGAACGCCCGGGAGATGGTCACCGACGTGCTGGCCGCCGGCGTCGACCCGGCGCGGGCGACCTTCTACCTCCAGTCGGCCATCCCCGAGGTCGGCGACCTGAACACCCTCTTCCAGAACCTGGTCACGGTGCCCCGGCTGGAGCGGGTGCCGTCGCTGAAGGACATGGCCCGCGACTCCGGCAAGGAGGAGATGCCGTACGGCCTGCTCGGCTACCCGGTCCTCCAGGCCGCCGACATCCTCTGCGTCAAGGGGCAGGTCGTCCCGGTGGGCAAGGACAACGCGGCGCACGTCGAGGTGACGCGGGAGATCGCCCGGCGCTTCAACCACCTCTACGGAGAGGTGTTCCCCGTGCCGGAGATGATCGCGTCCGAGACGCCGACCCTGGTCGGCACGGACGGCCGGGCGAAGATGAGCAAGAGCCTGGGCAACGCCATCTCGCTCTCCGACGACGCGGCGACCGTCCGCCGCACGGTGATGGGCATGTACACCGACCCGAACCGGGTCCGCGCCGACGTGCCGGGCACCGTCGAGGGGAACCCGGTCTTCGCGTACCACGACATCTTCAACCCCGACCGTGGGGAGGTCGACGACCTCAAGGAGCGGTACCGGGCCGGGCGGGTCGGCGACGTGGAGGTCAAGGAGAAGCTCGCCGTCGCGCTCAACCGGTTCCTGGACCCGATCCGCGAGCGCCGGGCGCGGTTCGAGGCCGACCCCGGGCTGGTCGACGAGCTGATCGTCGAGGGCACCGAACGGACCCGGCGCGAGGTGCGGCAGACGGTCGTCGAGGCCCGCCGGGCGATGGGACTGACGAGCGCGTACACCCAGGTGCGGCGGCGGGCCGAGCGGCGCCGCAAGGCCGCGACCACGCCGGCCTGAGCGGCCGTACGCACACCGCCCGGCCCGGAACCGGGAGCACCCTGGTTCCGGGCCGCCGGCCCGCGCCCGATCCGCGTGCATGGCCGGCCCCATCGACCGCCGGCCGGTCGCCTGGGTGTCGGAGCGGGCGTTGCGGGAGGCGGACCGGGCGGTCGAGGCGCAGGCTTCGCCGGAGTGGGAGCCGCTGCACCGGGCCGACTGAGCCGCCCGCCCGGCGGCCCGAGGATCAGCCGTTCGGCGGCACGTCCGCGAGCTGCCCGGCCGGTAGGCTGCGCGCATCTGTGCGCAGCCCCACCCAGGAGGAACTTCTTTGGGCCGCAGTCTTCCGGCAGGCGCCCTGGCGACCATCCTCGCCCTCGGCCTGCTGACCGCGCCGGCCACGCCGGCCGCCGCCGACCCCGGCACCGCTCCCCGCGAGATCGCCGTCATCCCGCCCGCGGAAGCCACGGTGCCCGCCTACGAGGCCGTCTTCTTCGCCGGCCGCACCGGCTTCCTGCACCGGCACAACAACTCCCTCGACTACCTCTGGACGCGCTACGACACGGGTGCGACGGTCGTGGTCGAGGACCTGGCCGGCGTACAGCCGTCGGCGCTCAAGCCGGCCGGCGGCGACAGCGTCTTCACCACCGCCCAGGTGCCCGCCCGGCCCGCGCCGGGCAAGGTCAGCGTGCTCGACCTCGCCGACCGGAGCTGGCAGCAGTGGGAGATCCCCACCGACCACGTCCTCTGGGGCGTCTACGGGCGGCGGATGCTGCTGCGCAAGCCGCCGCTGACCGGTGTGGAGCTGGAGCTGCGCACCCCCGCCGCCGACGGCACCTGGACGACGACGCCGGTGACCGGCATCCCGGCGGACGCCAAGCCCAGCGGGCTGCCGCCGGCCGGGGACGAGACCTCGGTGGTGGTCGGCTACCTGGCCGACGGCGGGCAGCGGATGGGGCTGCTCGACCTCGCCACCGCGACCGTGAAGCGGATCCCGAACGGCGTCCCCTCGACTTTCTGGCGCCTCTCGGGCGACACCGTGGGCTGGATGTCGAGCAGCGGCCAGTACCACCTCTACTCCCGCAGCGGCCTGACCAGCGGCACCGACACCTCGGCCCGGCTGGTGACCGTCCCGCAGGACAGCCTCCTCCGGACGGTCGTCGTGGACGGCGGGCTGGTGATCAGCCGGAGCCAGGCCAACGACACCGGCGAGTACTTCCCGGCGATCTACGTGCCGGTGCAGACCACCGCGCCCCGGCCCACGCTGCTGCCGAAGATCTCCTGGGATCTCCGGGCGCTCGTCCAGGGGCCGGACGGCACGGCCCTGGTGGTCGGCGGCTCCGGCCCGAAGGACTGGGCGGTACACCGGATCACGGGGCGGCCCGGCGAGACGCCGAGTCTCACGCCGGTGCTTCCCGTGCGCGACCTGATGGCGAACGCCGGGATCAGCTACCGGCAGGGCCTGCTGCGGCACGTGCACTCCGAGGTGGCGCCGAACACAGGTGCGGCCCGATACGTCGCCTCCAACCACCCGGTCTTCCCCGACCCCCGGTACACGTCCGGGGAGCGGGTCGTGCTCCGTTCGACCCCGGTGCCGTGCGCGACGGACGTGGCGTGCGTGCGCCTGGTCGACGGAACCAACGCCGGCGCCGCGTACCTGGTCTCGTCGGACACGACGGACACCGCCCTCACGCTGGACCGGGCCACGGGTGGCTACGACCAGACGCCGCTGCCCACCAGCAAGGGGCGGCTCCTCGACGTCTCCGGCACGCACCTCCTCGTGAGCGATGGCGCGTCGGACAACCAGTACGTCGTCAGCACGACCTCGGACCACGTGGTCAAGACCATGCCGAAGACCGGGGCCGCCCTGTGGTTCGGCACGCTGTGGAGCGCGACGACCACCGCCGGCCAGCTCATGGCGATCGACCTGTCGACCGGGAAGGCCACGCGTACGATCTCGACCGGCACGGCGTGCGTCCCGACCGAGGTGCAGACCAGCGCCCGCTGGCTCTACTGGGCGTGCGGCGCCACCGGCCCCGCGGGTGTCCGCGACCTGCAGAGCAACACGCAGCTCACGGTGCCGGCCGGGCCGGCCCTGCTCGGGGACGGCTTCCTCGTCCGGCACGAGACCGGCGCGCTGCGGATGACCGCTTTCCACGACGGCGCCCTGCACACCCCGGTGACGCTCGCCGAGCTGCCCGCCGGCACCCCTGCCGACAGTCGCGGCGTCAGCTGGGCGGTCGACCGGCACGGCTCCGGCGTCGCGTACGTCGACGCCGACCGGGCGGTGCACGTGCTCGACACCGGAGTGCCGAGCACCGCGCCCCAGTTCGGCAGCCTGATCGCGGACGACTCCGTGTACCCGCGCCACGGCGGCCTTCCCTGGCAGGCGGACGCTCGGCCCAGCCGTCCGCTCTGGAGCTGGGAGCTCACGATCACCCGGAAGTGGACGGGCGAGCTGGTCCACCGCGCTGGCGGCGGCAAGGCACGGACGGCCCTCTACCTGCGGTGGGACGGCAGTTTGCCGTCGGGGGAGGCGGCCCTCAACGGCGCCTATACCTGGACGTTGAAGGGCACGCCCACCGAATCCGCCGCGCCGGTCACGGTGGGCTCCGGCGAGCTGGTCGTCCAGTGCGGCACCTTTCCCTTCCGCGGCTATTCCTGTGCTGGCGGGCCGGGCCTGCTCGGCGTGAAGTCCACGGGCGACGGCCACTGGTACGGAACGCGGCCCACGTCCCCGCGCGGCCAGCTCTACAGCAACGGGTACACCGAGAACTGGTGCCTCAGCTGCTCGGGCGCCGAGCGGACCTCGGCCCTGGTGCCGTTCGGCGACTACAACGGCGACGCGTATCCCGACCTGCTCGTGCGCGACGGCAACGGGTACATGAAGGCGCACCTGGGCACCGGCCACCTGGGCTTCGGCGGCGCGAACACGGTCAGCCTGGGTGGCGGCTGGATGATGTACCGGTCGATCCTGGCGCCGGGGGACGTCAACAGCGACGGCCACCACGACATCCTCGGCATCGACTCCGACGGCAAGTTGTGGCTCTACACCACCACCGGCCGCGGCGGCATCAACCCCCGCGTCCAGGTCGGCTCCGGCTGGGGCATGTACCCGCGCGTGATCGGCGCCGGCGACCTCAACGGCGACGGCCACGGCGACCTGCTCGGCATCGACGCCAACGGCGTGATGTACCACTACCTCAGCAACGGCAACAAGGGCTGGAGCGCGCGCGTCAAGGTCTACGCCGGCTGGAACATCTACAACAGCGTCGTGGCCATCGGCGACCTGGACGAGGACGGCCGCAACGACCTTGTCGCCCGCGACGCGGGCGGCCTCCTCTGGCGCTACTCCGGGCTCGGCAACGGCTCCTTCGCCGCCCGGATCCAGGCCGGCAGCGGCTGGAACATGTTCAAGATCATTATCTGAGCGTGCCCCACCACGGACCGCCCCCGGACGCCCACGGCGACCGGGGGCGGTCCCGTCTCCGGGCGGAACCAGGTGCAACCCACCGGTCCGCTCGCGCGTGTGCCTGTGACGGCTGACGCCAGCCGCAGCCACGGGGATGAGAGGCGACGTGATGCCATGCCGGCCAAGCCGATGGTCGTGACGCCGGACGACGCCCGTGCCACCGACTTCGACGAGTTCTACCGGGCCAGGTTCCAGTCGCTCACCCTCCAGCTGTACGCGTACGCCGGGGACCTCGCCGAGGCGCAGGATCTCGTGCAGGAAGCCTTCTGCCGGGCGTACGTCCGCTGGCAGAAGATCCGGGACTACGACGACCCGGCCCAGTGGGTGCGGCAGGTGGCGTGGAACCTGGCCACGAGCCGCTTCCGGCGCCGCCGGACGGCGGCCAACTTCCTCCGCCGGCAGCGCCTGACGGTCGTCGACGGCCCCGACCCCAACCGGGTCGCCCTGGTCAGGGCCCTCTCCACGCTGCCGCCCAAGCACCGCCGAGCCGTCGTGCTGCACCACATGGCCCAGCTCTCCGTCGCCGAGATCGCGGCCCAGGAGGGCGTCGCCGAGGGAACCGTCAAGTCCTGGCTGAGCCGCGGGCGTGCGGCGCTGGCCAGCCAACTCAGAGGAGACGCGTCATGAGCGAGCACGACGACGTCCAGTTGATCGACGATGCCTTCGAGCAACTGACCGCCGACCTCGGACCCACCGTCCGTCCCCCCGGCGGCGTACGCGACATGGTCGCCCGGCGGCGCAGGACGCGGGTCACCACGGCGACCGTCGCCGCCGGTCTGGTGGCCGTGCTGCCGGTGGCGGCGTTCATGGGCACAGGCCGTGGCCAACCCGGCCCGGACCCGGCCACGGTCGGGGCCAGCACCGACACCACCGGCATGCCGAGCATGAGCGCGAGCGCCACGCCGTCACCGAGCGCGTCGCCGTCGAAGACGCTCCCGGCACGCGGCGGCGGCCCCGTCACGCTGGCGGAGCTGACCGCCGCGCCCGTCGCCGTACCCGGCTGGCCCTGGACCGGTCCGTCCGGCGCGACCTGCGCCGACGGCCTCGTCCGGCTGGCGTCGTCGGCGAAGGTCAGCGGCGCCAGGGTGGGCGTCGTGGAACTGCGCCAGGCCGACCTCGACGGGGACGCCGAGCTGGAGACCGCCGCGCTGCTGCGGTGCGGGCACGGCGCGGAGCAGGTGGTGGCGTTCGACCGGGACGCCGCCGGCCGCGTCGCCACCCTCGGCCAGGTCGTCGCCACCACCGCCGAGATGCCGGCCATCGTCGACATCGGTCCCCGCCCGCGCGGCGGCCTCACGGCCACCGTCGCCGACTCCCGCGCCGCCGTCGACCAGCAGCGCCAGGAGCGGCAGTACGCCTGGAACGGCGACGGTTACGGGCAGGTGGGCGGGGACACCAGCTTTCCGGTGAGGCAGCGCCCCGTCGACCTGGGCCTGACCGTGGCCACACCCGTCGCCGGGGCCGTCTCCGGGCCGTGCGAGGGAGCGACGCGCCACGTCTCCGTGACGTTCACCGTCACGAACCACAGCAGGCAGGTCTCCGACCGGTTCCACCTGGAGTGGCGGGGCGGCGCATTCCTGCCGAACGGCTCGTACGACGGCCCCTACTGGCTCGACACCCCCGGCCATCCCGCGCAGGACGGCGGGCACCGGGGACTCAGGCCGGGCGAGAGCGTCGACCTGACCTTCGAGTTCGAGATCGACGCCTGCGTTACCGACTGGGGTTTCACCACGGACATCCGCAGCGACCGGCCGGATCCCGACATGGGCAACAACCACGTGCTGTGGTGGCTCCGGACCGGGTGACCGGTCTGGTGGCGACGGACGGTTGTCGCTATTTTGCAGCTTCGAGCATCCTTACTGCCTTCGATCGGGGAAGTCGACGCCGTGTCGCACATCGAGAAGATCACCGGGGAGCTTCGTGCGTTGACTGCCGGCGTCGACAGGGCCCAGGGGCTGGCGGCCGCCGCCGACAACCAGGCCCAGGAGGTGGCCCTGCGGGCCGCCGGCGCCGGCTTCGCCGCCGTGGCGGCGGGCCTGGCCCGCGTGCGGGACGCCATCGCGGGAATCCGGGGTGGTCTGGGCGGCCTCGCCACCACGCTCGGCGAGGCCGCGAAGGCGACCGCGGCCGTCCCGCAGGAGGCCACCCCGGACGAGACGACCGCCGGGCTGACCCCCGTGGGCACCGCGATCGACGGCATGCGCGGCGCGGCCGCCGCCACCATCGCCCAGGTCGGCGAGGCGCAACGACTCGTCACCACCGTCCTGCAGGGCGGGCAACCGGGGCCGCTGGTGCAGGCGCTGGAGAACGTCAAGCAGGTGCTGGTGCTGACGGTGCAGCGCACCGGCACCGCCCGGCAGTCCGTCGACACGGCGATCGCCGAGGCACGGCAGTTGGGGTCGTCGGGAAACTGACCGGGGCCGGCGGCGCCACGCCGACCGGCCCCACCCCCGCGGATCACGCCTCCACCGTCCCCGCCGCAGGCGGCGGCACCCCGAGCCTCGTGCCGTGGACCAGGCAACCCACCGGGGTTCCCGGCGGCGCACCGACCGGACCACGCACCCGCATCCCGCCCAAGGAGAGGCCAAGCGAGCGACGATCGCTGGAACTGGAGAACGACTGTGCCGAAACCCTCGCCGACAGGGGCTACCGGGTCCACCAGAACCCGACGAAGCAGGAAATCGCGGCAGCTCGGTTGCGCAGTGGTGACGTCGGCGACAGCGACACGGCACCCGACTACCTCATCGAGGGCCACGTCTTCGACTGCTATTCGCCCACGTCCTCCGTGCCGCCGCGATCCGTCTGGAGCATGGTGTCCAGGAAGGTCTCTCGTGGTCAGACCCAACGGGTGGTGCTGAACCTCCGCGACTGGCGGGGAGATCCCACCACCTTGCAGAAACAATTCGACGACTGGCCGGTGCCGGGGCTCGAGGAACTGGCGGCGGTGACGCGCAGCGGTGCGATCATTCAGATAGTCCCGCGGGACTGAGGGAGAGGCAGCATGTCTATCGAGTACCGGTTGACCCTCGCGGGTGACGTCCCACTGGAGGACGTGGCGGCGCTGGCTGCTCCCGGGGCGACGGAAACCTCGACACTCACCGGCGACCGGATGCTGCACGCCAACCTGAACGAAGAGCGCGGCTACGTCGTCAACATCGTCGCCGGCAGCCACGGTTACTACGCAGCCGAGGACGACGGTGGCCTGTGGGAGTGGGAGCCGGAGACCTACGTCGACGTCGACTTCCGCATGCGCAAGGACACCCTGACCGAGCAGGGAAGGCCCCACATGCTGCGGACCGTGGGCCGGATCCTGGCCGACCGGTCCGAGGACGCGGCGTTGGTCCTCAACGACAACTGGTTGATGCTGACCCGCGTCGACGGCACGATTCGCCGGCACAACGAGGCCGACTGGTACGACGAGGCGCACGACAGCTTCCTGCCCCGCTGACCCGGTCGCCGCGGCCGGGGCGGGCGTCGGCGTCCTACCATCCGATCGTGGCGAACTTCGATACCTCGGCAGCGGTCGAGATGGTGTGGCAGCGGCAGGCCGCCTGGTCACGGGCGGCCGTCGAGGCCAAGCGGGTGATCACCCGGGCGCGCCTGGCCGTCGCCGCGCTCACCGTCGGCGCGGCCGTGTGCGGCACCCTCGCCAACCAGCTCGGGCAGACCCACCGCGGCGCCGGCCGGGCGCTCGCGATCGTCGCGGCGGCGGCGCTGCTCCTGGTGCCGGTCGCGGCCCGGTGGGCCGGCCGCGACGCGGTGCACGCGTGGGCCCGGCTCCGCTCGGTCTCGGAGGCGTTGAAGGCGGACGTTCACCGCTACCTCGCCGGGGTCGTCCCGTTCGGCGGTGCCGACCGGGATGCCGTCCTCCTCGGCCGACTCGACGCGCTCATGGACGACGCGGGCGATCTGGTGGGCCGCACCCTGGACGCGCCGCCGGCGGGTCGGCCGCTGCCTGCGGTCTCGGACGTGGCCACGTACCTGACGGAACGGCTGCGGCGGCAGGTCGACGACTACTACCTGCCGGGGGCCCGCCGGACGGCCCGGGCGGCGCGCCGGATCCGGTACGCCACCACCGCCCTCACGGTCGCCGCCGCCCTGATGTCCGCGACGGTGGGGGTGCTCGGTGACAACCTCGGGCTCACCGCCTGGATCGGCGTCGCGGCGGCCGTCACCACGGCGCTGGTCGGCTACGGGTCGGCCCAGCAGTACGAGCACCACCAGATCGAGTACGCCCGCACCGCCGACCAGTTGACGCGGCTGCGGGTGGCCCGCGAGGCCGGGCGGGGCTGGACCGACGACGACGCGTTCGTCGCGGAGACGGAACGGATCATCTCGCTGTCCAACGAGGGGTGGATGGCGAAGACGATCGAGCAAGATGGCGCTGCGCAGCAGTGACATCACGCGCTGTGCCATATAGCATCGTCGATAGTGTCGTTGACCGTCGCGGTGGACGGCGTCCGTCCACTCCCGACCCAAATGGGGGAACCGACGTGGATCGCACCGTACGCCAGCCCGATCCGACCCCGCCGCCACTGGACGACCTCCGGCGCACCCCGCTCGGCCGGATCTCCCTCGACCGGGCCCGGTCCGTCGCCCGCGTGACCGCCCGCAGGGAGGACCGTCCGGCCCGTGTCGACGTCGCGGCCTTCATCTCTGCGATCTGACCCGGCCGGGGCGGGCGGCGAGCCGACGGGGCGCGTCGCCCCGCTGACGCAGTACGTGCTCAAGCTGGTCAGCCGCTGCGACCTCGCCTGCGACCACTGCTACGTCTACGAGCACCCGGACCAGTCGTGGCGACGCCAGCCGC
The DNA here is from genome assembly GCF_055587185.1 of Micromonospora sp. NPDC048040. NCBI lineage: Bacteria > Bacillati > Actinomycetota > Actinomycetes > Micromonosporales > Micromonosporaceae > Micromonospora > Micromonospora sp. NPDC048040. The sequence continues at coordinate 12,642 of NZ_JBVJGT010000058.1, forward strand.
GGATGATGGCGCCCGAGACGGTGGAGGCCGTCGCGGGGCGGATCGCGGAGCACGCCGCGGCGCACCGGCTCGACGGGGTCCGGGTGGTCCTGCACGGCGGCGAGCCGCTGCTCGCCGGCGCCGCCCGACTCGACGCCACCGCCGCCGCCCTGCGCCGCGCCGTCGACCCGGTGGCGCGGCTCGACCTGCGCATGCAGTCCAACGGCGTGCTGCTCACCCCGGCGATCTGCGACGTGCTGGTCGCCCACGACATCAAGGTCGGGATATCGCTCGACGGGGACCGGGCCGCCAACGACCGGCACCGCCGGCACGCCAACGGGGCGAGCAGCCACCGCCAGGTGCTGCGGGCCCTGGCGCTGTTGCGCAGTCCCGCCTACCGGTCCGCCTACGCGGGCATCCTCTGCACCGTCGACGTGGCCAACGACCCCATCCGGGTGTACGAGGCGCTGCTGGCCGAGGAGCCGCCACACGTCGACTTCCTGCTGCCGCACGCCAACTGGGACAACCCGCCCGCCCGCCCCGACGGCCGCGCCACGCCGTACGCCGACTGGCTGCTGGCCGTGCACCGGCGCTGGCTGGCCGACGGGCGCCCGGTGCCGATCCGCCTGCTGGAGTCCCTGATCTCCACCGCGTCCGGGCACGGCAGCCGCAGCGAGGCGGTCGGGCTCGGCCCGGCCGACCTGGTCGTCGTCGAGACCGACGGCACCTTCGAGCAGGTCGACTCGCTCAAGTCGGCCTTCGAGGGCGCAGCGGCCACCGGCCTGGACGTGTTCCGGCACCGGGTGGACGACGCCGCGGCCCACCCCGGGATCGCCGTCCGGCAGACGGGTCTGGCGGGGCTCTGCGCGACGTGCCAAGCGTGTCCGGTGGTGCGGCACTGCGGCGGCGGTCTCTACGCCCATCGGTACCGGGCGGGCAACGGCTTCGACAACCCGTCCGTCTACTGCCCGGACCTGCTGAAACTCGTCCGCGTGGTGACGGCGGCCCCGGCTGTCGACGAGCCGGCCCGCCCGGCCGACTCGCTCAGCCCGGACGTGCTCGACGACCTCGGCGCCGGGCCGGGGACGGCGGGCTCGGCGGAGCAGCTCGCCGCGATCCACCTGGCGCTGGTGCGCGCCCTGCTGGTCGCCCTCAGCGACCGGGTCGATTCCGACCCGGTCGCCGCGGAGGGATGGCGGCTGCTGGTCGACCTCGACGACCGGCGCCCGGAGGCGGTCCGCGCCGTGCTGACCCACCCGTTCGTGCGGCGCTGGGCCCGGCGGTGCCGGGACGGGGCGGCCGACCTGTCGTACCTGGCCTGCGTGGCGGCCGCCGCCGCGGTGCACGCCCGGGTCCGGGCCGATCTGCCCGTGCCGGTGCGCGACGGGCTGGTCGGCCTGCCGACGCTCGGCGCGATCGCCGGGCGCGCCGAGCGGGGCGTCGTCCGGCTCGCCACCGACGAGGGTGACGTCCGGGTCGGTGGCCGGCGGGTCATCCCCGACGCCGGCCGGGACGGCGACCCGGCGCGGGCAGACGACCCGGCGCGGGCGGACGACCCGGACGGTTGGCTGCCGGTGCGTGCGGTCGGCGTCGACGGGCATCGGCTGCTGCTGGAGGACACGGACCCGCACCGGGACTGCTACGACGTCCCGGTGGAGCCCCGGCTGACCGACGCCGCCGCCCTGGGGTGGACGCGGCAGTTGGCGCGGGCGGTCCGGCGGATCGACGTCGAGGCGCCCGACTACGCGGCCGGGGTCCGCACCCTGCTGCGGGCCGTCGTGCCGCTGCGCGCGGACGGCACCGGCCGGTTCCGCAGCGCCGCCGCCGGCGCGGCCTTCGGCGCGGTGGCCGTCACCGCCGTACCCGACGACGCCACCCTCGCCGTGCTGCTGGTGCACGAGGTGCAGCACCTGAAGCTCAGCGCGGCGCTGGACGTCTGCGACCTGTTCGACCGCGACGACACCCGGACGCTGACCGTGCCGTGGCGCGACGATCCCCGGCCGGTCGAGGGCGCGCTGCACGGCGTCTACGCCCACCTGGCGGTGGCCGACGTGTGGCGGCGGCGGCCCGGCCCGGTCGCGGAGGGGCACTTCCGCCGCTACCGTGCCTGGACCGACGGGGCGATCGACGCCCTGCTCGACCTCGGCGTCCTGACGGCCCCCGGCGACCGGTTCGTCCGACGGATGCGCGCGACGGTGGACGGGTGGCCGTGACGGGCGGCGCACTGCCGAGCGTGCGCCGGGCCGACCCCGCGCCGGGCCGGCACCCCGCCTTCGGGCGCGGGGCGCTGGCCGGGGGCCTGCGCGAGCTGGGGTTGCCGCCGGGCGCCACCGTGCTGGTGCACTGCGCCCTGTCCCGGGTCGGGCCGGTCGCGGGCGGCCCCGCGGCCCTGCTGGGCGCCCTGCGGGACGTGCTGGGGGAGCGGGGCACGGTGGTCGTACCGGCCCAGACGGCCGGCAACTCCGTCACGTCGCGGGCGTTCCGGGCGGCGACCGCCGGGTTGACCGGCGCCGAGGTGGCGGCGGTGGAGGCGGCGATCGCGCCGTTCGACCCGGACCACAGCCCGTCGGAGGGGATGGGGATCTTCGCCGAGCACGTACGCCGGCAGCCGGGCGCGTTGCGCAGCCGGCACCCGCAGACGTCCTTCGCCGCCCTCGGCCCCGGGGCGGCCCGGCTGACCGCCGTCCACGACCTCGCCTGTCACCTCGGCGAACGCTCGCCCCTCGGCGCGCTCTACGCCGCCGACGCCGTCGTGCTGCTGCTCGGCGTCGACTGGTCCGCGTGCACCGCGTTCCACCTGGCCGAGTACCGGCTGCGCCGGCCGCCCGCCGAGCGGTCGTACCGGTGCTACGTGCGCGGCCCCGACGGGCGGCGGATCCGACGGGACTTCCACGCCCCGGACCTCGACGACGCCGACTTCCCGCTGATCGGCCGGGCGCTGACCGACGCCGGAGGGGTGCGGCCCGGTCGGGTCGGGGGCGCCGAGTGCCGGCTGGTGGGCCTCCGGGCGGCGGTCGACTTCGCCCGGGGGTGGATGGATGAACACCGGGGGTGACGGGCCGGGCAGCCGAGAGTTGGCGGCTGTCGATACTGTGGGCAGCCGGGACTCGCTGCGCCGGTCGGGAGCGGTAGGTGACAGAGGAAACGTACTGGGAGGACGAGAGCGCCCCCGTGTTCTTCCTCAGCTACGCCCGCACCAAGAACCGGGTGGCGGCGCCGCCGCGCGACACCAACCAGAAGGTCTTCCAGCTCTTCGTCGACCTCTCCGACCACGTCGTGGAGCTGCTCGGCCTCGGCCCCGGCCGGACGGCGGGCTTCATGGACCGGATGCTCGATGGCGGGCAGGTGTGGACGGAGGATCTCGCCTTCGCCGCCGGCCACTGCCAGGTCTTCATCCCGTTGGTCTCGCCGCAGTACCTGAACAGCGCCTGGTGCGCGCGGGAGTGGGACGCCTTCACCCGGCGGCGGATGCTGACCCGCCCAGGCGCCGATCCGTCCGCGGGGGAGACGCCGGTGATCCCGGTCAACTGGTCGGTGGTGGACCGTCGACGCCTGCCGGAGGTCGTGTCGCGGCGGCAGATGTTCACCCCCACCCGGCTACCCTCGGACATCGCCCCGCAGTACCACGACGAGGGCATCTACGGCCTGTTGAGCCTCGGCAAGAACGGCAAGGACGCCTACGACGCGGTGGTCTGGCGGCTGGCACAGCGGATCGCGCGGGCGTACCAGACGCACTGGGTGCGGGCGCAGGTCCCGGACGACGTGCGGCAGTTGCGCGACACGTTCGAGGAGGTCGGGCATGACGTGGTCTGACCTCCCGCAGCCCCGAGCCGTCCCCCGCCGGGAAACCTACTTCTTCCTCAGCTACGCCCACTCGGTGCCGCTGTCGGCCGCGCCCCGGCCGGACACCGACTACTGGGTCAGCCGGTTCTTCCAGGACCTGGCCGCGGCCGTCCGGCGCGGCGCCACGAGGACCGGTGACCTCGACGCCGGTTTCTTCGACGGTCTGGTCAGCCCCGGGGCGGATCTGCGGCAGACGCTCACCGAGGCGCTCAGCCTCACGCACGTCTTCGTGCCCCTGCACTCGCCCAACTACTTCCGCAACGCCTGGGCACTCGGCGAGCGCGAGTCGTTCCGCAGCCGACTCACCCGGCTCGGCCCGGCGCGTGCCGACCGGCACCTCCTGCCGGTGCTGTGGCTGCCGCTGCCGTCCTGGGGCGACCGGCCGGAGACCACGCAGGCCCTCGACCTGGTCGCCGACACCGACGACCGCGCCGACTACGCCGAGAACGGCCTGCGCGCGCTCTGCAAGCTCAGCGCCTACCGGCGGCCGTACGAGCGGGTCCTCACCGCGCTGGCGGAGCGGATCGTCACGGTGACGGAGACCCAGCCGCTGCCGCGCTCCCGGGCGGCGACGCTGGCCAGCCACCCGGTCACCGACAGCGGCGGCGCGGCGCTGGTGGTCACCACCCTCACCGACCACGCCCGGTGGCGGCCCTACGCGGGGCAGCACGAGCTGGGGGTGGCCGACTACGTGGCCGCGACCGCCGAGCGGCTCGGCCTGCCCACCCGGGTCGTCGACCTGGCACAGGCCCGGGCCCTGGCTCCGGGGAGCCCCACCGTCGTGCTGGTGGACGCCGCCACCGGCGCCGCCGCGGCCCGGTCGGCGCTGGCGGGCCTGCCCCGGTGGGTGGTCCCGCTGGTGATCGCCGCCGAGCACGAGCGTGGCGAGCCGGGCCCGGAGTCGATCGCCGGTACGTTGCAGGACGCCGGTTTCCCCCGGGTGCTGCCGGCGCGCGCGATCGACGAGTTCGAGCGCTGCGCGCCGCTGCTGGTGACCGAGGCCCGCAAGCAGTTCCTCCGGCACGGCCCGGTCGACCCGCCGGACGGCCCGGCCACCCCTAAGCCGAGCCTGCGGCCGGTACGGCCGACCGGGGCACCGCCAGGAAGCAGCCCGACGCCGCCGGTGCGGCCGTTCGACGTCACGCGAGGGAAGGACGAACGATGACGCCATCGCGCGAAGGCCAGGTCGTCACCTTCTACTCGTACAAGGGTGGCACGGGCCGCACCATGGCACTCGCCAACACCGCGTGGATCCTCGCCGCGAACGGCCAGCGGGTGCTCGTCGCCGACTGGGACCTGGAGTCCCCCGGCCTGCACCGGTTCTACGCCCCGTTCCTCGACCCGGAACAGGTCGCCACCACCGGCGGCGTGATGGACCTGATCCTCGACTACGAGTGGGAGAACGCCCGACGGCGCAAGGAGGACGGCGCCGGGAGCACCCGCCCCGGCGACTGGCACCGCGAGTACGCCCGGGTCCACCGGTACGCGTTCTCGGTGGGGTGGGAGTTCCCCGGCGGCGGCAGCCTCGACCTGCTCCTGGCCGGCCGGCACAACCCCGACTACGCCACCAGCGTGACCGGCCTGAACTGGGACAACTTCTACAACCGGCTGGGCGGCGCGCAGTTCTTCGACGCGCTGCGCGAGGACATGAAGCGGCACTACGACTACGCGCTCATCGACAGCCGCACCGGCATCAGCGACGTCGCCGAGATCTGCACGATCCACCTGCCGGACGTCCTCGTCGACTGCTTCACCCTCAGCGACCAGGGCATCGACGGCGCCGCGGCGGTGGCCGCCCGGGTCCGCGACTACGAGGGGCGGCGGGCGCGGCGGGTGCTGCCCGTGCCGATGCGGGTCGACGACGGGGAGAAGGGCAAGCGGGACGCCGGCCGGGCGCTGGCCATGCAGCGGTTCGCCGGCCTGCCCGGTGGCATGACGGACACCGAGCGGCAGCACTACTGGCTCACCGTCGAGGTGCCCTACCGGGCGTACTACGCGTACGAGGAGACGCTGGCGACCTTCGGCGACGAGCCGGGGGGCCGCACCACCCTGCTGAGCGCGTACGAGACGCTGACCAGCCACATCACGAACGGCAGGATCACCGGCCTGCCCCGGATGGACGACCAGTTGCGCCGCCAGACGGTGCAGCGCTTCGAGCGTAAGCCGGCGGTCGTCGACGAGCTGGTCGTGCTGCGGCACGTGCCGGAGGACCACGTCTGGGCGGAGTGGGCGCAGTCGGTGTTGAACTCGGCGGACCTGCGGGTGGTGGCCGCCCCGCTCGACGACCCGACGCCGGTGCCGTCGGGCACGGCGTTCCGCGAGCTCCGCCTGGTCTCCCGGTCCTACCAGTCGGCCCGACGCGCCCTCGGCGTGCCCGAGAGCGACCGCGGCGCGCCGGCCTGGCTGGCCGTGTACGTCGACGACACCCCGCCCGTCCCGGACGTGCCGATCGGCAGTTGGACGGCCGTGCACGACCTCACGGCCGAGGAGGCCGCCGCGCACCTGCTGAAGCTGGTCGGGCGGACGGTGGGCGCGGCCGGCCTGCGCCCCGCCCGCTTCCCCGGGGTGCGCGCCGCGGTGTTCAACGCGCCGGCCCGCAACGCCCGCTTCACCGGGCGCGAGGAGCTGCTGCGCCGGCTCCGGGAGGAGCTGAAGGCGGCCGGCGGCGGCGGTACCCCGGTCGCGCTGCGGGGCGGCCCGGGCCTCGGCAAGACGCAGCTCGCCATCGAGTACGCCCACCGGTTCCGGGGCGCGTACGACATCATCTGGTGGGTCGCCGCCGACCCGCCGCAGTTCGTCGACGTGCGCATGGTGGAGCTGAGCGAGGAACTGGGCCTGCCGACCCAGACGACGATGCCGGAGACCAACCGCGCCCTGCGGCAGCGGCTGAGCCAGACCGAGCGCCGCGCGGACGGCACCGCGCCGCCGCACTGGCTGCTGATCTTCGACAACGCCGACCAGTACGAGCACGTCCGGCCGTACCTCCCGCAGGGCAACGGCCACGTGCTGGTCACCACCCGCAACCCTGACTGGGGCGACCTGGCGCGGGCGGTGGACGTGGACGCGTTCGAGCGGGCGGAGAGCGTGGCGCACCTGCGCGCCCGGCTGGGCGAGCACCTGATGAGCGTCGCCGAGGCCGAGCAGGTCGCCGACGCGGTGGAGAACGTGCCGATCTTCGTCGCCACGGTCGGGGCGTGGCTGGCCGACACCCGGACGCCGGTCGACGAGTACCTGGCCGGGCTCCGCCGCACCGGCCTGGAGACCGAGGTCTGGGACCTTCCGCTGCAACGGCTGATGGAAGGCTCGCCGGGGGCGTACCGTCTCCTGCAGCTCGCGTCGGTGCTCGCCCCCGAGATCTCCCTCGACCTGCTCTACGGCGACCAGGTCGCCCGGGTCATCGCACCCCACGACCCGGTGGTGGCCGCCCGGGTCGCCGACCGGGTGTCCGAACGCGACATCGCGGCGGCACTGGTGCAGCGGATGAACAAGCTCGCGCTGATCAAGCTCGACCCGCACGCGCACCGGGTGCAGGTGCACCGGCTGTTGCAGGCCGCGCTGCGCGCCCGGATGTCCGACGACGAGCTGGTCGCGGCCAAGCACGAGGTGCACCAGATCCTCGCCGGCTCCCGCCCGCCGGGCGAGGTGGAGGACCCGGCGAACCAGCAGCGGTTCCGCATCCTCTGGCCCCACCTCGACGGCTCCGACGCCATCTCCTGCGAGGACGACGACGTCCGGCAGCTCGTCATCGACCGGGTCCGCTACATCTACGTCAACGGCGGCTACGAGCAGGGCGAGCGGTACGCGCGGGAGACCGACGCCGTCTGGTCGGCGCTGCTGGCGGAGCTGCCGCCGGACGGGCCGGAGCACCGTAAGCTGCGCGTCCAACTGCTGCACCTGCGGTTCAACCTGGCCAACCTGCTGCGCCGGCTCGGGCGCTTCGAGGAGGCCCACGGGCTGGACGAGGACACCCTGCGCCAGCAGGAGGAGCTGATCGGCGACAGCCACCCGTACACGCTGATGACCGCGGGTGGCTTCGGCGCCGACCTGCGTACGTTGGGCCGCTACCAGGAGGCCCTGGAGCGTGACCTGCGGACGTACGCCGCGTCGGTCGAGGTCTTCGGCGAGGACCACCGGCGGACCCTGACCGCGGCGAACAACCTGGCCGCCTCCTACCGGCTGATGGGCATGTTCGACCGGGCCCTCGACGGTGACCAGGCCACCAACCGCCGGCTGCGGGTCGTCCTCGGTCCGGAGCACCCGAACACCCTGGCGTCGGCCAACAACCTCGCCCGCGACCTGCGGGAGACCGGCGACTACGAGGGTTCCGTGGCGCTGCTGCGCGAGGTGGTGACCGGCTACCGGAACCTCTTCGGCGACCACTCCCGGGACGTGCTCACCGCCCAGGCCAACCTGGCCGTGTCGCTGCGCAGCACCGGGGAGATCGACGAGGCGTCCCACCTGCTCGACGAGACCTACCAGCGGCTGCTGGCCACCCTCGGGCCGGCCAGCCCGGACACCCTGTTCAGCTGGCTCAGCCGGACGGCGAACCTGATGCTGCAGGGCCACAGCGCCCAGGCGCTGGCGGAGCTGGGCGAGGTGGAGCAGATGTTCGTCCGGGTGTTCGGGCCCGAGCACCCGTACTCCCTGGTCTGCCGGGTCAACCTGGGCGTGGCTCTGTGGGACGCCGGCGACACGGGCGCCAGCCGGTCGCTCACGGATGCCGCGGCGGCGGCGCTGCTCGCCACGCTCGGCGACCGGCACCCGTTCACCATGGCCGCGTCCAACAACGTGGCGGTCTTCACCATCCTCGCCGGCGACCCGGAGGAGGGGCGCGAGCGGCTGCGGGCCGTGGTCGAGCGGCTGGCCGAGGTGCTCGGGTCCGAGCATCCCGACACGCTGCGCAGCCGGGGCAACCTGGAGACCGCCAACCAGGCGGCCTCCGGCGGGCGGGTGAGCATCGGCCGGATGCGGATCGCCGACCGGCTCGCCAACCGGATCGGGCAGCACCACCCCAGCGTCGTGCTGCTGCGGGACGGGCGGTACGTGCGCCGGGTCCTCGACCCGCACCCCTACTGACCGGGCCGCGCCCCGATCAGCAGGTCGCCGCTCAGCGCCGCGGCGGGGTCGGTGAGCCAGCGCAGGATGCGCGGCAGTTCCTCGACCGCGTCGAAGTGCGCCGCGCCGGGCCGGATCTCCATCTCGGCGCCGGGTATCTGCGCGGCCAGCCAGCGGCCGTGGCTGACCGGGGCGAAGTTGTCGTCGGCGCCGTGCCACAGCCGGACGGGCGTCACGGTGGTGTCGATCGCCTTGAGGTCGAACGCCCAGTTGCGGCGGAACGCCAGCACGTCGTCGATCCACCCGTACGGGCCCGCGCGGAGGGCCTCCTCGTAGGTGTCCGTGATCAACCGGCGCAGCGCGGGGTCGTTGACCGCCCGACGGTCCGCCGCGCTCATCTCCGTCCGCAGATCCGCCAGCAGGAGCCGGGGATCGGCGGCGGCCCGCTCGGCGCGCTGGCGGATCTCCTCCACCACGGCGGCGGTGTCGGGGGTGCCCACCCCGAACCCCCGGACGTTGCCGGTGTTCATGCCCCCGACCCAGTCCAACTCCATCGCGTTCCACGGGGCGAGGCTGACCAGCACCGCCACCCGGGCCACCCGGCCGCGCAGCTCGGCGTCCGCCGCGCAGGCGAGGGCGTGCGGGCCACCCCCGGAACGGCCGACCACGGCGAACTGCTCCACGCCGAGGTGGTCGGCGATCGCCTCGACGTCGCGGGCGGCATCGGCGACGTCCCGGCCCTCGCGCCGGTCGGAGTCGCCGTAGCCGGGGCGGTCGTAGGCGATCAGCCGGACGCCCATGCGGTAGAGCACGATGCTGCGGGGCTTCGGGCCACGGCGGCTGCCGGGTGTGCCGTGGAGCAGGAAGACGGGGAATCCGTCGGGCGCGCCGGTCACCTCGTACGCCACGCGTCTGCTGTCCTCGCGTGTGGCGAAGTCGGCCCCTGGCTCGCCGTCTCGGGTCACACCATCCTGCCCTTCGGTGCCGCAACCAGCCAATACTCGCAACCCGGCATCGAGTGAAGGCGATGTCTGGCGGCCCCACTCAGCAAATGAGCCTAATGGTCGGCCCGGTCGCGCCGCTATGGCGAGGTTCAACAACCGGCCGGATCTGTCGGAAACGACACCTACCGGCCCACCTCGGCTGGAACTTCCGGCTGGCCGTCGGCCGAGGCGCGGCGGCGTGGACTCACCCCTGCGAGGGCAGGACGGCGGACGGGCGCCAGCCGGCCCGGTGCAGCGCCACGCACAGACCGCGCAGCGAGGCGGCCGTCGGGTCCGGGTCGAAGCCGCACCCCCAGACCGCCCGACCGTCCACCCGGCACCGCACGTACGCCAGCGTGCCGGGCTCCTCGTCGAGGGTGAACGCCTGCTCGACGTGGTCGAGGACGACCGGTGCGGGGCCGGACTGGGCGAGGGCCCGCGCGATGCTCGGCAGCAACCCGTGGCCGGCGTCGCCGCCGACGACGAGCGGCCCGCCGCCCACGGCGAGTTCCACCTTGACCGCGCCCGGCCCCGGCGCGCCCGCCGACACCTCGCACGACACGAGTTGCACGTCGAGGGCGGCCGGCAGGAACTCGGTGCGGAAGACCGCCCAGAGTTCCTCCGCGGACACCTCTCTGCCCTCGTCGTCGGACACCGCCTGGCTCAGCCCCGACACCTCGATCTGGAGGCTGCGCGGCAGGGTCAGCCCGTGGCAGGACCGCAGCAGGTACTCCACGCCGCCCTTGCCGGACTGGCTGTTCAACCTGATGATCGCCTCGTACGAGCGCCCGATGTCCTTGGGGTCGATGGGCAGGTACGGCACGTCCCACCGGTGTTGCGACAGCGCCACGCCCCGGTCCGCCGCGTCCTCGGACAACGCCCGCAGGCCCTTGCTGATGGCGTCCTGGTGCGACCCGGAGAACGAGGTGTGGACGAGGTCGCCGGCGTACGGGTAGCGCTCCGGCACCCGCATCCCCGTGCACTGCTCGACCTCGTGCCGGACGGCGTCGATGTCGGACAGGTCGATCTGCGGGTCGACGCCCTGGCTCATCAGGTTGAGGGCCAGCACGACCAGGCAGACGTTGCCGGTGCGCTCGCCGTTGCCGAACAGGCAGCCCTCGATCCGCTGGCCGCCGGCCAGCAGGCCCAGCTCGGCCGCGGCGACCCCGGTCCCGCGGTCGTTGTGCGGGTGCAGCGACAGGCAGACGTGCTCCCGCCGGGGCAGGTTGCGGCTCATCCACTCCACCTGGTCGGCGAAGACGTGCGGCCCCGCGCACTCGACTGTCGCCGGCAGGTTGATGATGATCTCCCGGTCGTGCGCCGGGTCCCAGACCTCCGTGACCCGCGCGCAGACGTCGAGCGCGAAGTCCAGCTCGGTCTGCGAGAAGGACTCGGGAGAATACTCGAACCCGATCCGGCCGGGGTGCGCGTCGGCGAGTTCCCGGCACAGGCGTGCGTGGTCGACCGCCAGGCGCAGCACGCCCCCGCGGTCCGCCCGGAAGACGACCCGACGCTGCGTCGGCGACGTCGAGTTGTACAGGTGCACGATGGCCTGCGGCGCGCCGGCGAGCGCGTCGAACGTACGCCGGATCAGCTCCTCGCGCGCCGGCACGATCGCCTGGATGAGGACGTCGTCCGGGATCTCGCCGTTCTCGATGATCCGGCGGGTGAACTCGAACTCGGTCCGGCTGGCGGCCGGGAACCCGATCTCGATCTCCTTGTAGCCCATGGCGACGAGGAGCCGGAACAGCCGGGTCTTGCGGTCGACGTCCATCGGGTGCGGCAGCGCCTGGTTGCCGTCCCGCAGGTCGGTCGACAACCAGCGCGGCGCCGTGGTGATCCGCTTCGCCGGCCAGGACCGGTCGGCCAGATCCACGGCGGGCACGGGCGCGTACCGCCGGTACGGCAGCCGGCTCGCCCGCTGCCTCACCTGTCCTACCGGAAAAGTCGCCTTTGCCATGGAGCCTCCCCCGTCCTAGCGAAAAGGTCTTCGGATCAGCGAAAAGGGGTCAGTCGAAGATCGGCCCCTGGGTGCGGGAGCGCTTCAGCTCGGAGAAGCCGGGCGTACCGGCGATCAGGACCAGCCCGTCCCAGAGGCGGCCGGCGGCCTCGCCGCGCGGGGCGGGCGACACCACCGGGCCGAAGAACGCGACGCGCCCGTCCGGCCCGTCCACCTCGACGACCGGGGTCCCCGCGTCGGGCCCCACCCGGCTGACCGCCTCCTCGTGCGACTGGCGGATCCGCCCGTCGAACTCGGTGCTCTCCATCGCCGCCGCGAGCGCGGGGTCGAGGCCGGCGGCCCGCAGCGCGTCGCCCACCGTCTCCGGCAGCACGTCCAGGCGATGACGCAGGCCCCGGTCGTGGAACCGCACGCCCAGCGCCGCGTACAGCAGCGGCACGGCCTCGCCGTCGTAGCGCTGCTCGGCGGCGGCCAGCACCCGGAGCGGCTTGATCATCTCCCGCACCGTGTCCCGCTGCTCCGGCGTCAGGTCCTGGTTCTCGTAGAGGATCGCCTGGCTCATCAGGTCCCAGCACGGCTCGATCCCGCGGACCTGCTGCACCTGCACCAGCCACTGCGACGAGATCCACGCCCAGGGGCAGAGCGGGTCGAACCAGAAGCCCACCTTCATGCCGATCCTCCTCCTGAGGTCCCACGGATCGCGCGCAGCGCGCCGGGCAGGCAGGCGAGGACGCCGACGAGGATCGCCGCCACCGGCAGCACCATCCCCAGCCGCAGCGCCTCCGCGTACCGGTCCACCGGCGCGGCGCCGTCCGCCCACGCCGACAACCGCTGCGCCAGCAGCAGGCCCACCAGCGTGACCGCCGCGACCGGCCCGAGCTGGCGGACGGTGTTCAGCAGGCCCGACGCGGCGCCGGCCAGGGCCGGCTGCACCTCGCGCATCGCCACCGCGGCCATCGGCGCGATCAGCAGCCCGTTGCCCAGCCCGATCACCACCATCGGGCCGAGGAAGGTCAGCCAGGCCGCGTCGAGCCGCATCACCGCGGCGGCCCAGCCCATGCCGGCGACGGTGAACAGCAGGCCGCCGAGCAGGACCACCCGGCCGTCGAGCCGGTCGGTGATCTTCCCGGCGAACGGCGCGAGCAGGGTGGAGATCAGCGCCGGGGGCGCCAGCGCCAGGCCCGCGGCCAGGGCGGAGAAGCCCAGTACCGACTGGAAGAACAGGGTCATCAGCAGCATGAAGCCGATGATCCCGAAGGAGACCGCCGCGGCCACGACGACCATCGTGGAGTACGAGCGGATGCCGAGGAGCACGAACGGCACCAGGGGTTCCCGGTCCTGCCGACCGCGCTCGTGCCAGACGAACGCCAGTCCGAGGGCGACCGCCGCCGCGATCATGACCAGCGTCCACGGCGCCCAGTCGAACCGTTCCCCCTCCATGAGCGGGAAGGCCAGGCAGAACAGGGCGGCGGAGGCCAGCACGATGCCGCCGATGTCGAGCCGGTGCCGGCGGTCGAAGCGCAGGTCCGGCACGGCGACGAGGGCCAGGACCACCGCCGCGACACCGATCGGCACGTTGACCAGGAAGATCCACCGCCAGTCGAGGGTGGTGACCAGCAGGCCGCCGACGGACGGGCCCGCGACGGCCGCCACGCCGCCGACCGCACCCCAGATGCCCATGGCCAGGCCCCGCCGGGTGGGCGGGAACAGGCTCACGATCATGGCCATCGTCTGCGGCAGCAGAAGCGCCGCGCCGAGGCCCTGCACGGCCCGGGCCGCGATCAGCTGGCCCGGGCTCTGGGCCAGCCCACAGAGCAGGCTGAACACCGTGAAGACGGCGATACCCACGACGAACAGCCGGCGCGGACCGAAGAGGTCACCGAGCCGGCCGGCGGTGATCAGCAGTACGGCCACCACCAGCACGTACGCGTTGACCGACCACAGCACCGTCGGCAGCGAGGCGCCGAAGTCCGCGCGGATGTCGGGGATGGCGATGTTGACGATGGACACGTCGAGCATCGTCAGGAAGAACCCGAGGGCCAGCACCACGAGACTGACCCACGGATTCTCCCGCCATCCCCCACGGGCGGCGGCCTCCTGCTGCAGGGCTTCGGACGTCACTCACTGCCTCCAGATTGCGGGCGGCACCTTGTTGGTGCGCTCGACGCGACTCACCTTGTCGACCCGGCGGACGGTGATCGCCCCCGGAACCTGCCGGTGCACCGCCGCCAGGTGGTAGAACTGGGCGGTCAGGTGAGCCAGTACGTCCTCGGCGTCGGCGCCCCCGGAATACTCCAGCGTCAGCGCGGTGGCGGCCCTCGGCGACTCGGTGTCGCGGGTCAGGACGAGCTGGGCCTCCTCGACGCCGGGCAGGGTGCGCGCGGACGAAACCACCTCACCGACGCTGAACAGGGCACTGCGCAGGCTCACCGCGTCGTCCGCCCGCCCCAGGACCCGCAGGCCGTCGGGACGACCGCACCGGCACTCGGCGGACGCCAGCCGGTCACCGAGACGGTAACGCACCGCCGGCATCGTCCAGCCCGTGCCACGCCGGGTCAGCAGCGCGCCCTCCTCCTCCAGCTCGAGCATCTGGTCGGGCATGACGTGCAGGGTCTGCAGGTCGCACGCGGGGGTGTTGGTGGCGATGATGTACGTCTCCACCGAGCCGTAGTTGGCCCAGTACTCCGCCTCCGGGAACGCCTTCTGGACGACCCGGTGCTTGGCGTCGGTCCACGGCTCGGCCAGCCAGATGATGGTGCGGATCGGCAGCGTCTCGTTCGCCGCGATCAGGCCCTCCGCGAAGTCGGCCAGCGCGCTCGGGGTGCCGGTGAGCGCGTCGAGGCCGATCTCGCGGAACATCGGGACCCAGTTGCCCACGTCCTCGGGCGCGTAGGCCCCGGACGGCAGCACCGTGCACCGCGACCGCTCGGCGAGGGCGTGGATGTAGTAGTGCGACGCCCACAGCCGGCCCGGGTTGAAGAGGTTGAGCAGCACGTTGTCGGGCCGCAGCGGCCGCCACTCCCGCAGCACCCGTTCCACCGCCTGGTGGTACGGCACGTAGGTGAGCTTCGGCTTGCCGGTGGTGCCGCCGCTGGACATCAGCGCGCTGCCCGTCTCCCGGGCCAGCTCCCGGGTCACCGCCACGATCTCCGCCGGGCCGCTCACCGCCAGGTCGGACAGGGCGGCGGCGTCCGGCGGCACCGGCGCGCCGCCGCGCCCGTCCAGGCCGCGCGCCTGGGCCAGCACGTCCGCCCAGGGCAGGTTCCCGATCGTCGCGGTCATGCCGCGCCTCCCTCGCGGGCGATCCACGCGGCGTGCGCCGCGATGTACGCGCGGAACCGCGACTCGATCACCGGTCGCTGGATCTTGGCGATCTCCTCGGTGGTGGCGTACCCGACCGCGCCGTCCGGTTCCACCTCGGACAGCCAGAACTGGTTGCCGTCCCAGAGGAAGTCGGCCGCGAAGTACGGCATCTGGAGCTTCTCGGCGATGTAGTCGATCGAGCTCTCCAGCTCCTCCGGCAGCGGCGGGTACTCCAGCCGCCCCCCGTTGACCAGGTTCGCGGTCAGCGACTCCCCCTGCGGGATCCGGCGCAGCACGGTGTGCGCCTTGCCGTCGATGACGTACACCCGGAAGTCGTTGACGCCGGTGCCCAGGTAGGGCTGGACGACCACGGCCGTGTCGGCGCCGCCGGCCAGGCCGATCAGCCCGCGCAGCTCGTGCTCGTTGTTGGCGAGGCAGACGCCCTGGCCCATGCCCCAGTACGCGGGCTTGACCAGCATGGGGAAGTCGAGCTTCTCCAGCACCGGCTCGTAGTGCCGGCTGATCGAGTCGCGGCCGGTGCCGATGCGCACGGTGGGCACCCGCGGGACGGGGCAGTCCCGCAGGTACAGCATCGTGGCCATCTTGTCCGTCGTGATGTACGACATGCGCGGATGGATGGGCAGGTAGAAGCCCGCCTGCTCGACGATCGAGTACGCGAACAGCTGGTTGCAGACCTCCTGCACCTGGTGCGGCAGCGACCACAGCGAGGTGACCAGGATGGTGTCCTCCGGGGTGATCCGCTCGCCGTCGAGGAACACCCGGGGCTCGTCGCCGACGGCCTCGACCGCCAGCGCCTCCGCCTTGTGCAGGGACATGGCGAGGCCGCAGTCCTTGGCGATCTCCGTGTAGGTCGTCCAGATGGCGGCTGCTTCCGCCGCCCGCTGGCGTACCGTGCCGCGGTCGGGGTAGATCCAGCAGAGCCGGCGGGCCAGCTGGGTGGGGGCGGGCGTCATGATTGCTTCTCCTCACTGGTCAGGAAACCGCGGACAGCGGCGGCGAACGCCTCGGGCTCCTCGAGGAAACACAGGTGACCGGAGTGGTCGAGGAACTCCACGCGGGCGTCCGGCATGGCCTTGGCCAGCCAGTTGCCGACCTCCGGCGGGTAGACCGCGCTGCGGCGGCCGTGGACGAGCAGGGTGGGCAGCCGCAGGGCGGTCACCCGCTCCCGCCAGTCCTGCGTGAGCACGTCGGAGAGCAGGCCGGCGACGGCGTCGGCGTCGGCGCCACGGGCCTGCCGGACGAGGTCCGCGACGAGCGCCGGGGCCGGGGCGGGACCGTCGACGGCGAAGGAACCGCGGACCAGGTTCTCGGCGAACGCACCGCAGTCGCCGCGCACGTCGCCGAGCAGCGCCGTGGCCCCGGCCCGGTCGAGGGAGCCGAACGCCGCGTACGGCCAGCCGTCGTCGGCGAGCAGCCACGGCGTCTGCTCCACGCTGATCAACCGGCGGACCCGCCGGGTGCCGAACGTCTCCAGGTAGGTCCAGGCGACGGTCGCGCCCAGTGACCAGCCCAGCAGCGTCACGTCGTCGGAGCCGAGGCCCTCGACGACCTCGTGCAGCGCGGCGGCGCAGTCGGACAGGGTGGGCGGCTGCGCCGGGGCGGGCGCGTCGCCGTGCCCCGGCAGGTCGAGGGTCACCACCCGGTGGTCGCGGCCGAGGTCCGCCACGGTGGTGTCGAAGAAGTGTCGGCTGGCGGCGAGGCCCGGGACGAGGACGAGGGTCGGCCCGGCGCCGTGGATCTCGGCGCGCATCACCGGCTCACCAGCTCGAACTGGCGGCGCAGGGCAGGCTTGTCGATCTTGCCCACCGGCGTGTGCGGGATCTCGTCCACGAGGCGCACCGTCGCCGCCAGCCGGTGCCCGGCCAGGACGGCGGTGACCTGCCGGACCGCATCCTCGGCAGCGACGCCGGGGCCCGGGCGGACCGCGACGAGCACCCGGTCGGTCAGCTCACCCGGATCGAGCGGCAGGCTCACCACCTGCGTGCCGGGACTGGCCGCGCGGCACTCGGCGTCCAGCACGGGAGCCAGCACCGGTCCGTCCGGCGTGGACAGCACCTCCGAGACCCGGCCGATGATCCGGAACGCGCCGTCGCCGACCTCCTGCGCCACGTCGCCCGTCCAGAACTCCCCGTCCCGGAACGTGCGCGCGTTCGCCGCGTCGGCGAAGAGGTAGCCCTCGCTGGTGCAGTCGGAGCGCAGCACCAGCTCGCCGATGCCCGTGTGCTCGTCCACCAGCGGCGCGAGCCGGGCGCCGACGCCGCGTACGGGCGGCATTGCCCCGCTCGTCTGCAACTCCTCGGCCATGTTGCCCAGGGCGAGGCCGAACTCGGTCGAACCGTAGATCTGCCGGATGTGGACGCCCAACTTGTCCGCGGCGGCGCGCACCACGTCCGGGCTGAGGTAGGCGCCGCCGCAGAGCGGGCGACGCAACCTCGACAGGTCCACCTGTGCGTCGGCGCCGGCCCGCACGAGCATCTCGTAGTGCGCGGGCAGCGCGCTCATCACCGTCGCCCGCTCCCGCTGCAACCGGTCGAGGTACGCCTGCGGCGAGTCGTCCGGGTCGGCCAGCACCAGCCGGGCGCCGCTGAGCAGGGCGGCGAAGACGTGCAGGTCGGTGGCGTGCGCGACGTCCAACGGGTGCCGGCAGTAGAAGACGTCGTCGGCCACGATGCCGGTGTCGGCGAGCCAGCGCCGGCGCTCGGCGACGAACTTGTCCTGCCGCCACACCATCATCTTGGGGAAGCCGGTGGAGCCGGAGGTCCACAGCTGGCGGAACAGGCCGGCGTGGGGCTCGTCGGGCGCCGGCGGCGCGTCGGTGTCGAGGTCGTCCAGCGACACGACCGGCACCGTCCCCGGGGCGACGTGGTGCTCCCGCCCGGCGACCAGGAGCACCGGCCGCGCCTGCCCGACGGCCCGTTCCGTGTCGGCGGCGGTGAAGTTGCGCATCAGCGGCACGTACCGGGCGCCGACCCGGGCGACGGCCATGATCAGCGCGACGTAGCGGACGCTGTTGGGCAGGGCGAAGGCGACCGTGTCGCCGGCCCGGACCCCCCTGGCGTACAGCCCGGCGGCGAGCCGCTCGCCGAGCGCGACCAGCTCCCGGTAGCGGATCTGGCTGCCGTCGACGTCGACGACGGCCACATGGTCCGGGCGGCGCGCCGCGACGTCGGCCACCGCCTGGCAGAGCACCGCGGTCATGCCGCCACCCACGCCGCGTAGGTGCCGAAGCGCCAGTCCTTGGCCAGGCAGTCGACCTGCCCGAATCCGGCCTTGCGCAGCCACTCCAGCTGGTCCTCCAGCGTGGCGCAGATGTCGAGCTTCATCCGCTCGCGGCCCGCGGCCCACTCGTCGGGCGGGCACTCCGCGCGCTGCACGTGCGCCTCGTGCTGGAAGTCGTACATCGCCTCGACCTGCGGGTTCGGACCGGCCAGCTGCTCGACGTTGACGAACACGCCCTGCGGGGTGAGCACCTCGCGGATGCGCTGGAAGAGGTCCTGCTTGTCCTCGTGGGTGAGGTGGTGGATCGCCAGGCCGGAGACGACCGCGTCGAAGGGGCCGGCCGGCAGCGGGTCCTTCATGTCGCACACCAGCACCGTGACGCGGGGGTTGCCGGCGAACCGCTCCCGCGCCTTGGCGAGCATCGCGTCCGAGTGGTCGACCAGGGTCAGCTCGGCCTGCGGGAGCTGCTCCAGGACGGCGCCGCCGAGCAGTCCGGTGCCGGCGCCGAGGTCGAGGACGCGGGCCGTCTCCGGGACGGTCTCGACGACCGCGTGCACCGCGCTGGCGTAGATGAGGTCGAAGGAGGGGATGAGCTTGCGCCGCATCACGTCGAACGTGCCGGAGTTCCAGATCTCGGGTTTGCTGTCGGTCCTGGTCATCGCGTGGTCCCTTCGCTTCGTGAGCTGAACAGTTGGTCAAGGTCGGCCAGGTGGTGTCCGGCCGCCCTGCGTCCGGGTGCCGCGCCTGCCTCGTCGGTGTTCCGGTGAGGCACGCCGCCGGGCTGTCGTCGGAGGGCCGTGACGGGCCGGGTCAGCACCAGAGCTTTCCGCGCAGGTAGTACGGCTCGGCGTCAGGTTCGTCGGGCCGCGGCTCCTCCGCCGCGGCGATGTGCGCCGCGACGAGGGCGGCGACCTCGGCGACCCGACCGGGGCGCATGACCGAGTAGTGGGTCCCGTCGACCAGGTGCGGGTCGGCGGCGCCCGGCAGGATCTCGTCGAGCGGCACCAGGCCGGGGAAGGCGTCGCGCCGGGTCTCCCGCGCCCGCAGCAGCAGGAGCCGCTCGTGCGGCGCGCCCGGCCGGTGTCCCTCCAGGATCTCGGAGTTGCGGCGGTAGACGCCGAACAGCCGCCCCAGGTCGTCGGCGTCGAGCGGCGCGGCGAGCAGACCCGCCCGGACCAGCGCGTCCTGCAGGGCGCACAGGGCCGCCGGCAGCTCGCCGGCGGGCACCTCCGCGGGCAGGTGGCCGCTGATGTCCTCGCCCTGCGCCAGGTCGGTGAAGAAGCCGGCGAGCCGCTGTCGGAGGCTCACGGCCGCGGCCTCCGGCCGGCCCGTGAACGAGTCGATCGCGGTGACCGAGCGGACCCGCCGCCCCTGCTCCGCCACCAGCCCGGCGACGCGCGCCGACACGGTGCCGCCCATCGACCAGCCGACGAGGTGCACGTTCGCGCCCTCCGGCAGCACGTCGCAGAGGGCGTCGCCGTACCGGCCGGCCAGCTCCGTCATGTCGGCCGGCGGCTCCTCGCCGGGTTGCAGGCCGGCCGCCCGCAGCCCGTACACGGTGGCCCCGGCCGTGATCGCGTGCCGGTCGAGCGCCTCGACCAGCGGCTCGTAGCAGAGCACGTCGCCGCCCACCGGGTGGACCAGCACCAGGGTGCGGGCGTGATCGCCGTCCTTGATGCGCACCAGCGGCGTACCGCCGTGCGGGTGCTGCTCGGCCCGCAGCAGGCCCGCCTGGTCGGCGACGGTGCGGCTGCGCATCAGTGACGCCAGGGGCAGAGTCCGGCCGAAGCTCGCCCTGATCCGGTGGAACAACCGGACCGCGAGCAGGGAGTTGCCGCCGAGGGCGAAGAAGTCGTCCGTGACCCCGCGTACGTCCGGGCCGAGCAGTTCCTGCCACAGGCTGAGCAGCCGGGCCTCGTCCGCCGTGCGCGGCGCGACGACCGCCTGGTCCGTTCCGCGTACGACGGGACCGGCGGCCAGCCGCGCGACCAGTGCCTTGCGGTCGACCTTGCCGTTCGCCGTCAGCGGCACCGTGTCGACCACGGTGACGACGGCGGGCACCATGTACGACGGCAGCTCGGCGGCGAGGTGCGACCGCAGCGCAGCCGGGTCCGGAGCGGCGCAACCCGGTGCCGGGATGACGAACGCCGCCAGGTACGACTCGCCCCGCCCGGCGGCCACCACCGCGACCGCCTTGCGCACGTCGGGATGGTCGGACAGCCGGATCTCGATCTCGCCGAGCTCGATGCGGTGCCCGCCCACCTTCACCTGGTCGTCCTGGCGGCCCAGGAACTCCAGGATGCCGCCGGGCCAGTACCGCGCCCGGTCCCCGGTGCGGTACCGCCGCTCGCCGGTCACCGGGTCGGCGGAGAAGGACGCCCGGGTCAGGTCGGGCGCGTTCCGGTAGCCGTCGGCCACCCCGACCCCGCCGATGTAGAGGTCGCCGGGCACCCACGCCGGCGCGTCGGCGAGCTGCCGGTCCAGCACGTGCATGGTCTGGTTGGCCAGCGGATGGCCGTACGGGACGCTCGACCAGCCCGCCGTCAGGTCCTCCGTCCAGAAGTAGTTGGACCAGATGGACGCCTCGGTCGCCCCGCCGGCGGCCATGACCCGCGCCGTGGGGCACGCCTCCGCGATCCGGTCGAGCAGCGGCAGCGGCACCCAGTCGCCGCTGAGCATGACGAGCCGCAGCGCGCGCAGCATCTCCGGCGCCCGGCCGGCCAGGTATTCCAGCGTGACGGAGAACAGGGCGGGCACCGAGTTCCAGAGCGTGATGCCGTGCTGTCGGCACAGCTCCCCCCACTGCTCCGGGTCGGGCACGTCGCTGTGGGCGGGCACGACCACCGTGCCACCGGCGCCCAGGACGGCGAAGATGTCGAAGACCGACAGGTCGAACGCGAGCGAGGACACCGCGAGCACCCGGTCGGCCGACGTCAGGGCCAGCCGTCGCGTCAGGTCCCGCAGGGTGTTGGTCGCCGCCCCGTGGGAGATCACCACGCCCTTCGGGGCGCCGGTGGAGCCGGAGGTGTAGATGACGTAGGCGGTGCGCCGCAGGTCGCCGCCCAGGCCGTCGGGGGCGGTGCCGCCGGGGCCGGTGCCGCCGTCCGTCGGCACCGCGACGACGGGCAGGTCGGGCAGCCCGTCGAGCGGCGCGGCGTCGACGGCGACGACCGCGGTCGCGCCGCTCTGCCGCAGCACCTCGCCGACCCGCGCCTCTGGCCAGGTCGGACCGACCGGCAGGTACGCGCCGCCCGCCCGCAGGACGCCGAGCACGGCGACCGGCTGCTGCCACGACTTGGGCACCCGCACGGCGACCAGGTCGGTGCGTCCCGGATCCGCGCCCACACCCGCGTCCCGCAGCCGGACCGCCAGCGCCGCCGACAGGCGGTCGAGCTCGCCGTAGGTCAGGCTCCGCTCGGCGTCGACGACCGCGACGGCGTCCGGCCGGCAGCGCATCTGGTCGACGGCCGCCTCGTGCAGCTCGCCCGCCAGGCCGGGCGCCTCGGTGCGGTTCGCCCGCCGGCGGTCGGCGAGCTGCCGGTCGGGCAGTGGCTGCGGGCCCGCCACGGTCCACGCGTCGGCGTTCGCGGCGAGCTGCCGCAACCGGTGCCGGTGGTATTCGGCGAGGTCGTCGACGAGGCCCGGCGGGTACGACGACCGGTCGTGGTCGAAGTTGCAGACCAGCGCGCCGTCGAACTCGAAGACCTGGTGGTCGAGGAGTACCTCGGGGGTGGCGATGGCGCTGTGCGCCAGCGTGGCGGCCGGCAACGCGAGCCGGAAGCCGTCGGAGATGCCGGGCACCAGGTCGAGGCCGCTGCTGAACACCACCGGCACCGGGTTGCCGACGCTGCCGTCGCGCCGGTTGAGCTCCCGGCCGACCGCGACCCCGGAGAACTCGCCCGCGTCGAGGTCGTCGTACAACTGCTTCTGCAGCGCCTGGCACCGCTCGACGAAGGAGCCGGGCATGTCGTCGTACGTCACCAGCAGCGTGCTGGCGGCGTTGCCCCACATCCGTTCCCGGCCCGGCGCGCCGGTCACCCGGTCCGAGGACAGCACCGACACCGTGCCGGACTGACCACCGGACCAGCGCAGCAGACACTCGACGTAGAGGGCGAAGAGCGCCAGGCCGGCCGACACCCCCTGCTCGGCGGCGTGGTGTCGGAACCGCTTCCAGTCGTCCACGTCTAGCTGGTGTGCCACGCGGTGCAGCGGCACGTCCCGGTCGGGCTCGGCGGCCTGCGTGTCCAGGGCACGCGGCAGATCGGGGGCGGGCGGCAGGCTGTCCAGGCGGGACCGCCAGTACCGCTCGGCCGTCCGGCGGGCCGGCAGCGACCTGCGGCGTTCCTGCTCGACGAGGTAATCCGCGAAACTCTCCGCCTCCGGCGCGGGCCGATGGGAGGGATCGACGTAACAACGGGCCAGCTCGGCGAAGAACAACTGGATCGTGGCTCCGTCGAACACCGTCAGTCGTAGCGCGACCTGCAGATTTGTCCCGCCGTCGGGCAGTCGGACGAATCGGAAAAGGAAGGGTCGACCGGCGTCGTGCGGCGGCATGTCCGACACAATTTCGCGGCGCAGTTGCTCCAGTTTTCCGGGCACTTCGTCGATGCGGCAGGCCGACAGATCGCGCACGTCCACGAGCAATTCCGGCCGGTCGTCGGCTATTGGGGCGAAATGCTGCGTGGCCTCCGGCATCACGCGCGTACGGAGCACGGGACGCACCTGCCGCAGCCGGCCGAGAGCATCGGCGAAACGCTCCGGGTCGGGCGGCGTGACGGCGGGGAACGCATACTCCTGGATGTAGAGAGCCGGCGATGCATGGCCCGCGACCCCCTGCTCACCGATGAGATACGCCTGCTGGAGGTCGGTGAGCGGCAGGTGGGTCGGGCCGCCGGCGAGCGCGCCATCCGGGGCGGACCCGCCCGTGGACGCGTCCTCGCCGAGCAGCGCGACGAGTTCGGCGATGCACGCCTTGATTACCGCTCTTGATTGTTCGTCGAGCGACGGTGGATTTGACTGCCCGTTCCGAATACTTGACAAAAAAGCCGCTTCCCCCCGTGGGAACACAGGCATTCGGCAATCCCCCCAATGATTTCCGTCCGACACCATGCCGGACAACAGCTCATCAGAAACCGGATTTGCGATTCCCGACTGTAGTTGACCAAGTCGACCCGAACACTCAGGATGATCAGTGATCTGGATCACAGCACTATTTTCGGCGTTCACCGAGCGTCAGGACGGGCGCGATTGATACGCAAATTCGCAGGCCGGCACCGGATCCGCGGGTAATCACTGTGTCACTGACGCCTGACGATGGCGTGGGAATGTCACCTACCCGGCAGCGGCGCTGGCGGGCCGGGGTGGCGAAGGAATCCCGTGTAGCGCATAATGCGCGACCGAACCGCCACGGCAGCCCGATGAGTGCCGACAGGGGGAGGTGGAAGGTCGTTGAGCAGGCAGGCGAGCTGGGCGTGTCGCCGCTCCGGAAGGACGAAAGCCCCTCAGCTACGCCGGTGCGCGACGGCGGCTGTCGAAGGGGCCTGGATGTCCCGACGCCCGAAAGTGTCGGTGTCCGACACTACGGTGCCCCGATGACCAACGTATCCGTCGCGCCCGTGGCCCGCATCCGCCCTCCGGAGGACGGAGGCGAACGCGAGATCCTGTCCGGCCTGCTTGACTTCCTGCGTGCCTCGGTCGTGAACAAGGTCGCCGGGCTCACCGACGAGCAGGCGTCCGGTCGGCCGGTGCTCGCGTCCGGGCTCACCCCCGCTGGGCTGGTCAAGCACCTGACCGGGGTGGAACGGTACTGGTTCAGCATCGACTTCGCCGGTCACGAGTTGCCCCCGCCGTGGACCGACGACGAGCCCGGTGCGTTCGCTCTCGCCCCCGAGGACTCGCTGGCTGAGATCGTCGAGGCGTACCGGGCCGAGTGCGCGCGGTCCTCCGCAGTCGTAGCGGGCGCGGCCCTCGACGACCGCGCCCGGGCCGCCGACGTTTCCTTCACGCTACGGTACGCGCTCGCGCACATGATCCAGGAGACCGCGCGCCACTGCGGCCACCTGGACCTGCTGCGCGAAAGCATCGACGGGCAGGCCGGCGAGTAGTCAGACCTCCGGCTGGCTTGGTACGCCAGCCACGCCAGCCACGCTTGCCGGTCACCTCGGTCCGATTGGATCCGTGTTCACGCAACAGGTCGGTGCCCGCCGTCCGGGCAGCCCGGCCGTGGGCACCCCTGCGGACGATTGGCGCCCCGTCAGCGGTCGGCCCAACCCTGCCGGACCCGACGGTGCCGCCGCCACACGTACAGCACCACGCCGGCGGCGATCACGGCCAGCAGGGCCCACTCGCCGATCCCCAGCTCACGCTCCAGGCGATGGTATGAGGCCGCGCCCAGGTAGCCGAGCAGCGCCACGGTCGTCGCCCACACCAGCCCGCCGGCCAGGTTCGCCCGCACGAACGGCGGCCACGGCATCCCGCCGGCGCCGGCGACCATCGGCACCACGGCCCGCAGGACCGCCACCCACCGGCCCACCACCACCGCCCACGCACCGCGCCGGGCGATCAGGCGGCGGGCACGCCGGACGTCGGCGCGCCCGCGCGCCGACCCGGAGGCTCGGGCAAGCATCCCCGGGCCGTACCGTCGGCCCAGCGCGTAGCCGACCTGGTCACCCAGGCACGCCCCAACCGTCCCGGCGACGACCACCGCCCACAGCGGCAGCTCACCGGCGTGCGCCACGAGCCCCCCGACCAGGATCGCCGTCTCGCCCGGTACCACCAGCCCGAGCAGGGTCGAGGACTCCAGGGCGGGCAACACGAACACCAGGGCCAGGACGAGGACCGGCGGTAACCCGGTAAGCACCGCCACCACCCGGTCCACTCCCTGATTGTCGCCCACACCGGCTTGATTTGCGGCCAAGAACCCCTCCGGCGCCGCCGGGCGGTCGGGCCGGCATCCGTCTCCAAAGCGGTCGCGTTCCTCGAAAGCCAGGGCCTCGTCCGCCGGGAACGCGACGAACGCCGCCGCGAGCGCTACCTCGTCGACGACGACGTCTGGTACCAGTCGATGATCCCCGCCGCCCGAGCCAACGCTCAGCTCGCTGAGAACGCCCGGCAGGGCGTCAGCATTCTCGGCCCCGGCACCCCGGCCGCCGTCCGCCTGGAGAACATCGCCCGCTTCGTCGACTTCGTCGGCGAGAGCATCAGCCGCGCCGCAGAGCAGGCCCGCGAGATCCTCTACACGAAACCCGAAACGGCCTCGGGCGGCACGGCCACGCCACGTCCAGACCACGGATAGACAGCCGCTCGACGGCGACGGCCATTCGTGCCTGCGCCGGATCCGTCAACCCGAGCTGCCCCCAATCGCACGCACGCGGCCGAGACCACCTGCTTCCTGCTCGCCTCGGCCCGCCAGCTCTTCAAGCGCCCGGAACCCGAAGGCGGCGGCCCGGGAAGCACTGTGGACACCTTGCGTGGACACACTGTCCACGCGCGTCTAGGCTTGCGGCGTGTCCCTACTCACCGTCCTTCTCACCGTCCCTGTGATCGCCCTGCTGACCCAGCCGCTCTGGGCGCCCTCCTGGGGCGCGGGCATCCTCGGGGAAGTCGCGGCGTTCGGCGTTCCGGGCGGGATCGCGGCGACCGCTGTGTTCTTCGGCCTTGTCGCCCTCTACTGCCGTCACCTGCAGCGGCTCCAAGAGTGCGTCGCTCCCGAAGCTCGTCTGCGGTCCCCACGGTCCGTCTGGTTGATGTTCGCCATCCCGTTCAACTTCGTCGAAGACTTCTTCATCATCGCCGACCTCGGCGGCAGCCTCCGCCGCGACGGCCGCGTACCGGATTCCGTCATCCGCGCATGGACGGTTGCCGGCGGAACGTGGTGCCTCTTCCAGATCGCCTCGCTCCTTCCCGGAACGGTCGGCGTGGTGTCGGGCGTGCTCGCACTCGCCGTCTGGGCCTGGCACTGGAGCCACACCGCTCTCATCGGGCGCCGGTTGACCGCCGCCGTCACCGCCTAGGAAGGCCCACCCGTGCCCCTTCCCCGCTTCCACAGGCTGCCCCTCGACGAGCAGGCGCGCATCCTCGCCGTCGCCACCCGACACCTCTCGATTCGCGGCCTCGCGGGCGTGTCGGTCAATGAGATCGCCGACGAAGCCGGCCTGTCCCGCTCCGCGATATACAACTACTTCGACGGCAAGACCGACCTCATCGACGCTGTTCGCGCCGCCGCCATCAGGAAGGTCGCTGCGGCGCTCGGCAACTGGACCACGCAGTCCGATCCCACGGCGTTCTGGGCCGAGTTCCGGGCAGGCGCGGAGCAACTTTCCGCACTCCTCGCCGAGGCTCCAGAGCTCCGCCAGGCCCTCGCCACCGTCACCGGCGGCGGGCTTGACGAATGGGTGAACGCCTTCTTCGAGAACGCGGTCGCGCTCGGGCTCGTGTCCCCGCAGCATCGCCGCCTCACCCGTGTAGCCACCGGCGCGATCCTCGCGGCGGCGGACGCCGCTGAGCTCGCTGAGCCGGGCAGCATATCGACGGCGGACGTGGAGGCGGTGCTGCGAGCAGTCTGGCGCGGGTGACGACGATCCGCCGGACGGGCGGCGTGCGTCTTGATCGACGGAGCACGACAGCAGGGCACACGTCGCTACAGAAATGCGCTGAGCAGCGGATGGCGACGCGTGGTCGCCACGAGCGCTGGCCCGGCCTGTCCTAATGCGGTCATGGCCACAGCCGGACAGCTCATCAGACCTGGCGTCGCCCGACCTACTTATTAGCCTGGCGTCGCCGGGCTGTTCCCGGCGATGCCGTATCTCTCAATGGATCGATAATCATCTTGAAGAACACAAGGAATGGGCTGATCGCCGGGGCGGGTGCATTGCTGCTCCTGCTCTGCTGCGGCTTTGGCGTTTTCGGTTACCGGGTCATGTTCAAGGACGACGCCGAGGATGTGGCGGAGAAGTACCTCACCGCCATCCAGGACAGAAAGGTCGATGACCTGCGGGCGGTGATCTGCGCCAGCGAGCAGAAGAGAATCGATGACGATAACGCGTGGGATGACGACGAAGGCCTGCTGGACTGGGAGATCACATCCAGCAGGGAGCGCGAGAACTCGGCGACCGTGACCGCGGAGTTCACCGGAACCGACGACGGCGAGGTCAGGACCGGCAACATCACCATGACCCTCCTCAAAGAGGACGGCGACTGGAAGGTCTGCGACGTCGACGAGACGCGGGACTGAGTTGGTAGGGCGCGGCCGCGACATGCGGTCGCTCCTTCCCGAGGTCAAAGCTGCGTCCGCGTCCTCGCCCGCCCAGGGCCGGAGAATGGCGTCGCTGAACTACTCGACCTGATCCCCGACCTCGACCGGGCCATCGAGGTCGCGCTCGCCGACGCGCCGTTCGAGCTGACCGCCGGCAGCCAGGAACAGGTACGCCGCAGGCCGAGCCCTGGCCGCCGAGACGCCCCGGCGTGACTCTCCTGCCGGGTCTCACCTGGCACGAGGTCCCGGCCTGGCTCGCCGGCGCAAACGCCGTGATCGTGCCCTCGCACGCCGACACGGTCCGCCTCGTCACACTGGAAGCCACGGCCGCAGGTACCCCACTTGTGGTCCTCAGGTCGTACGCCAGCGCCTGGCTTCAATTGGGTATTGGGGCGCGCCACTTCGCCGCGCTCCTTTGAGTGGCAATAGGAACTGATTCAGCGATACGCACACGCGTGGTCGTGGCGCTATGTGTTTCTGTTGCCGTAGCTGCCGCCGGCAGCATTCAGACCACGAAGAAGTGCACCGGCCTGGGCGTGACCTCAGGGGCGGGGCAGGTACACCCGCCAGTTGGCGACGGTGACCACGTCGAACGCGCCTGGTTCGGGACCGAGCCGCTGGTCGAGCCGGGCGGCCAACGGCGAGCCGACCGGCGCGACCCAGGCTGCGTCGGGTTCGGCCGCCACCGTCCGGCGGTATGCGGGCAACCGGTCGAAGCCGGGGCGCAACTCGTCGTCGACCACCGCGCAGACCACGTTCTCACCGGTGGCATAGGTAAGCCGGTTGCAGGTCCAGTAGCCACCACGCACGTGCCGTACGCCCAGCTCGACGAGGGCGTCGACGAGCGCGCGATGCCGCTCGGCCTCGGCGTGGGTGGCCGGCACGGTACGGATCGCCTCGACGGTCGCCACCGCGGCCGTGCCGAGGATGGCCGCCAGTACGGCAGGCGCCACCACGCGGAGGACCCCGGAGCGTCGACGGGCCGCACGCCACAGCGGCCAGAGCAGAGCGGGGGCCGCGACCGCCAGGCAGGAGAGGTAGCGGGAGCTCTCCACAGGGGTCCGCCCGGCCGCGCTGCTCACCACGTACGCCGCGAGCACCGCTGCGGCCCCGGCCAGCAGCGCCAGCCGCACCGCCGCCGACACCCGCTGGTCGTCTCCCGCTGCGGCCCCGCCGGGGCGTGGACCGTCACCGTTCCTCGCGACTGGCAGGGCTTCGAAATCTGCTGTCGACCCCCGCGCTGCGCGGAGGATGCGCCAAGCGGACAGAATGGCGAGGAGCAGCAGGACCGGGAACGCGAGCGCCCACCAGAGCTGCCAGGTGGCGCAGTGGCTCGGCGAGCAGAAGCCCATCCCGAGCGGCGGCCCGAGCACCAGGCCGCCGTAGAGCCGCTCGCCCCAGCTTGCCGTCGCCTCCCCGCCGCTGGCGGTCAGGACCGCGGCGAGCGGGTTGCGGCCGTGCCGGAGGCTGTCCACCAGCATCGGCGCCGCGCCCAGCAGCAGCGCGCCCGCCACGACCAGCCCCGCCCGACCGGCCAGTTCCCGCCGGCGCCACACCACCAGCACCGTGCCGGTCCCGAGGATGTACGGCAGCAGCAGCGGGTCGACCCAGAGCATCAGCCCGGACACCAGCGCCCAGGCCGCCCAGCGGGGCAGCCGCCGACCCGCTCCGTTGGCGCACAGTGCGACGGTGAGCAGGGCGAGCGCCACCCCGGCCGGGTTCATCTCGGGGTAGCCGCCCCCAGCGATGAGCTGGTTCTTGACCACCCGGTCGGAGCCGAGCGCGAGGAAGCCGATGACCAGCAGGGCGAACCAGGGGTCGCCGCCGAGCCGACGGGTGAGCCGCCAGGACAGGGCGAGGAACAACGCGTACAGCGCGAGGGTGGGCAGCCGCAGCGCAAGCACCGACGGCCCGGTGAGCGCGACCAGCGGCGCGGCCAGGTACGCCTCGAGCGTGCCCATGTAGGCCTGCCCGTAGAACCAGATCGGGAATTCCTCCCCGCGGGCGATATGCAGGGCGGCCAGCCCCATGGTCGCCTCGTCGCTGTTGGTGGGCGGGGCGTCGGCGAGCAGCAGCGCCAGCCGGTACCCGACCCCGGCCAGCCCGACGAGCAGGGCGAGCAGCACCGGCAGCCGGGGACGCCAGGGCGCACGTGGCCGGGCGCGGTCGCGCGGTTCCTGGCGTGCCGTGGCGGTCATGCTGCGATCATGGCATCCGGGCGGCTGGCGGCCGGTAGCCCGGCCTCAGCCAGCGACGGGTGCTGGTGCCGAAAACCTCGTCCGTCCTGCTCATGGCAGTCTTGATCACTGGGATGAGAGCGCGGATCATTCCGGATCAGAAATCATTTCCTATTTCATGATCCACGACGCGGCCGCCCCCTCCCGAAGTGGCCGAGGTTAGGCTAGGGCCGACGTATTGTCGCCACCGTGGAGATTCCCGTGAAGCTCTCGATCCTCATGCCGGTCTACAACGAGGAAGAACGCATCGC
>NZ_JBVJGT010000059.1:0-42268 GCF_055587185.1 Micromonospora sp. NPDC048040
CCCACCCGCGACACCAACACCCCGAACCCCGGATCACCCGCCACATCCACCCGCAACACACCACCCGACGACAGCCCCACCACCACCTCACCCTGGGCCGTCCACCGCGCGAGAACCGCCACCAGCCCCGCCACCACCACCTCGCCGGTCGCCCCGGCAGGCAACGACGAGGACAACGCCCGGAACACCGACGCCGCCCGAGCCGGCCACACCGCCGGCCGACGCAGATCACCCACCAGCTCCAGAGCCCCGGCGTCCACCGCACCGGCCACGGCCTGTGCACGCTCGAACCCGACAGACATGAGCTCAACCTCCGATTGAAAAGGGGGGTGACCGGAAACACGTGGCCGGAGCGGCCGGTCAGCCTATGTGCCGTACGCCGGACGGCACGGTGTGACGCGCGGGTGCCGGGCGTCGTGGGACGCCGGTACCGCTCACGGCGACGCCCCAGCGGCGTCCGATCGGCCGGAGGTGTGGCCATGGCGCGGGAACAGCCGTGTGATCAGGGCGGGGTCACCGCCCGGCTCTCGGACCGCTGCCACGTCGCGGATCGGCGGGAGCAGGTCGGTGTCCGATCCGGTCACCCGCGCCTCCCGTCCATCAGGGCGCCGCGCACCCACGATCGTCCCCGATCCGTTGCGGTGGAAGGGAACGACGAACCAATGGGGCCCGACCCTACGAAGCCCTGTGGAGGGGAGTACACCCCTAGAGCTACGCCCCGTCGACCCCTAGTGCCTCAGCCGGAATTCGCGGCCAAGGCGGCCGGAGGTCTGTTCGGCGTGGCGGCGGCATCGGCGGGGGTGCGGTGCCGGCGCCGTCGAATCGGCCATTTGAGCTGGTCAGTGTGCGTCAGTCGTAGTTTGTCGGCGAAATTGCCCACGGCGACGTCCGTCCACCGTGGAGCATCGGTGGCGCGCGAAACGGTTGGTACGCGATCGTCCAGACGCAACTGTGTGTGATCCCGTGGTCCTTCCGAATGCAGCTATTCGGTCAATCATCGGACGAGGGTCCCGCTCGGAGAGTCGGCGATCGCGGCGGCGAAAAGGGCCGCCGGTGCTCGGCTGACCGGCCCATCCCGAGGCAATGAGAACTGACTATGCTTTCTCGATCATGACCCAGTCGGTGACTGGCATTCTCAGACACCGCCTGATGGTGTGCACCTCGCCAACGCAGCGCTGACCACAAGCCAGCCCGCTACCTGGCCGGTCCAGCCTGATACCCGTCCAGCCGGTGCACGCGGCACGCCCGACTCTCGTGGCCGAGCGGCCCCACCCCGACCCGGGAGCCTCCCGACGTCCACGTTCTCCGCTGTTCGTGGTCGTGTCGCACCCGGACTTCGTGCCACCCCGAGGCCCCATGTGGGCCGGCATGTCAGGAGATTCGATGGATGAGCCCATCCAGGTACAGGTGTTCGCTCCCGATGGCGTGTTGCTCGCCCGGCCACCGGATCCGGTGGCGACCGCCGGCAGCCGCTATCTCGCCGGCGCGGGAGCCGCGCTGTACAACGGCCTGGACATGATCACCGGACTCCACCTGACCCTGCCGCACCAGGCAGCGGCCATCTGCAGCACCGGATCGAGTGCGGACAAGTCGCTGCGCCTGCTCAGTCGGTGTGGTCTCAAGACGCCGACCGATCTGCGTGAATTCCGTTCCGGCGTGCAGGCGATGCAACTCGCCCGGGAAGCCGCCGATCGGGGCGAGGTGCTGGAGTTCCAATTCCCTCCGCACGATCCGCAGCTCCGGGAGGCGCGAGCCCGGGTGTCGCCGGATCTGCTGGCCCGCCTCAACAACAAGACCGTGCTGGAATCACTGATCGCACCGGAATACCTGCCCCGCCGCCAGGTCGCCACCCCCGCCGAGGTGCGGCGGATCGTGCAGCAGGACCGCCGACCGGCCGTCGTGAAACCGGCCGGTGTCGAGGTGTACAGCGGAATCGCCATCTTCACCAGGCGGTTGCAGGACCGGTTGAACCGGTCACTGTTCAACCAACTGGAACAGGTGAGCGATCGGTGGATCGTCGAGGAGGAGGTTCCCTTCCGGACGATCTGGGGACTCCAGTTCGGCGTGACGGAAAGCGGGTCGGTGCAGTACTTCGGCGCGTCCGTACACCTGCCGCAGCCCACCTCGACGTGGGTCGGCTGTGTGATGGACGACGACGACCAGCCACCGGCGGAGCTGATCGAAGCGCTGACCGTAGGGGTCCGGAAGGCCAGTGCGCTCGGATACCGGGGCTACTGCGCGTTCGACGCCGGCATCAGCCGGGACGGCGAACTGCGGGTCATCGACCCGAACTTCCGGGTCAGCGGAGCCACCGCATCCGTGCTGCACCGCAGCTCGCTGCTGGGCCAGCACCCGTGCGCGATGACCACGTTCTTCTCGCTCGCGCCCGGCCTCGACGCCGAGCCGATCCTCGCCCCATTCATCGATCGTGGGCAGTTCGTCGTGTTCATGCACCACGACCCGGCGGAGACGGACAACGGCGCGCAGCCGGCCACCATCGTCGGCATGGTCGGCGCCTCGGACCGGTACGCCTGCGGCGTGCTGGTCGCGCAGATCCAGCGCGCGCTGAGCGGTTGACGAGCCGCCCCCGGGTCGCGGAAGCGGCCCGGGGGCACCGTCACCTGTCCGGCCGACGACCGGTACGCCGGCCGGTCCGGACCTGACCCCGGCTTCCCGTCGTGGGGCGGCGACAGGGCGGCAGCGCGCTCTGCTCCTCGGCCGTCACATGCCGGTGAGGGCGGCGCGGACGGCGGCCTCGGGTACGTCGGCGACCAGCTCGGGGCCGGCCGGGCCGTCCAGCACGAACGACAGGCCGGATGTGGCCTTCTTGTCCCGCCGCATCAGCGCGACCAGCTCGTCGTGGTCGACGCCGGCGGGCAGCGCCGTGTCGAGGCCGTAGTCCGCCACCACGTCCCGGTGCTCGGTCACCCGGTCGGACGGGATGCGGCCGAGGGCGCCGGCCAGCCGGCCCGCGAAGACCGTGCCGACGCCGACCGCCTCGCCGTGTCGCAGCCGGAAGTCGGTGGCCCGCTCCAGTGCGTGCCCCAGCGTGTGTCCGTAGTTGAGGATGTGCCGCAGCCCGGAGTCGCGTTCGTCGGCGGCCACCACCGACGCCTTCAGCGCGACGCAGGCGGCGATCTGCTCCGCCACGGGCCGGTCGCGCAGCTCGCCGGCGCCGATGAAGTGCGCCCGGGCGATCTCCCCGTACCCGTTGCGCCACTCCCGCTCCGGGAGCGTGCCGAGGTGCTCGGTGTCGCAGAGCACCGCCCGGGGCTGCCAGTACACCCCGACGAGGTTCTTGCCCTCCGGCAGGTTGACCGCGGTCTTTCCGCCGACGCTGGCGTCCACCTGGGCGAGCAGCGAGGTCGGCAGGTGGATCACCGCGACCCCCCGGTGGTAGAGCCCGGCGGCCAGCCCGACCACGTCCGTGGTGGTGCCGCCGCCGCAGGAGACCACCGCGTCGGCACGGGTCAGTCCGAAGTCGGCGAACGCCCGGCAGAGCTGCTCAACGGTGGCCAGGTTCTTGTCGTGCTCGCCGTCGCGGGCCGGCACCACCCGGTGCGGCACCCCCGGGTCGGGTGTCCACTCCGGCGGCCGGGCCGAGACCACCACGACCCGCCGCGCGCCGATCCGCGCCACCTCCGCCGGCAGCCGGTGGCGCACGCCAGGGCCGATCAGCACCGGGTACGCGCGCTCGCCGAGCGCCACCTCGATCCGGGCCGGGTCGGCGGGGGCGGGACGGTCAGGCGCGGGCGCGTGCATGCGGTTGCTGTCTCCTCTGGTGCGGGACGGGGGCCGGTGCTCCGACGGCGGGGCGGTCGCGGACCATCGACAGGCGCAGCGCCAGCGCCGCCAGCGAGTCGACGTCCGGCCCGATGCCCCACCGCTCGTGGGTGAGTTGCGCGTGGTGCGCGAGCAGGAAGCCGCGCGGCGCTGCCGGGTGCTCCCGGTCGACCACGTCGGCCACCCGGTCCAGGTAGAGCTGCCACGCGGCGGCGATCTCCCCGCTCAGCGGCAGGTCGCCGGCCGCCAGGACGATCTTCTCCGCCTCGGCGTCCGCCTGCGCGGCCAGGTCCCGCCGCTGCGCCCCGGTGAGCCGCTGGCTGCGGTCCTGCCAGTGCAGGAAGAGGAACGCCAGCCGGTCGGCGGGCGGCACCAGCCCGGTCAGGTGCCGCAGGTGTGCCACGGCCAGCGGCAGTTCGACACCGGCCAGCCAGGGGGCGTCCCCGCCGAGCAGGGCCAGGGCCAGGTCGCTGCCCGCGGACGCGAGCGGGCCGCCCCGGGCGGCGTCACGTACCGCGTCCGGTGCCGGGGCGAAGGACACCCGCGGGTCGTACGCGAGCAGCCGCGCCCGGACCGCGTCGAGCGCGGCCGGGGCACCGTGGAACCCGAGGCTGAGCCACCGCCCGGTGGACGTGTCGGGCAGGTCGAAGAACCAGCCCGTGCCCGGATCGGCGCGGCGGGCGGCGGTGACGAGGTCGGTCAGGACCGTGCCGACCAGCTCGGGCACCCGCGCGTCCGGGCGTCCGTCGGCCGGCACGGCCAGGCGGGCGAACAACCAGCAGCGTTCCAACGACGGCACCTCGGCTGACGGGCGGGTGGAGCACGGGGCTCGACGGTCTGCGGGGGTCGCCCCATCATCGGCCTGCGGTGCGTCCCGCCATCGGATCGGCGGCCGGATCTGGGGACGACTTAGGGGGTGACAGGGGTAGGTTGCCGGCGGGGCGCTGGGAAGACTTGGGCCGTTACGGCGAGCGAGGTCTACGCCGCGGACGAGGGAGTCTCGCCGACGGACGGAATGTGGTGACATGCTTCGGAGCGACCTGATCCAGCCGTTGCCCGATCTGCTCGCGGCCCATGCCGCCAGCTTCGGCGACAAGGTCGCGTTCCGCGACGACCGCAGAGCGGTCGGGTACGCCGACCTCTACGCGCGGACCCGCCGACTGGCCGGGCACCTCGCGGCGTCGGGCGTCGGGCGGGGCGACCGGGTGGCCTTCTGCCTCGGCAACCGGGTGGAGACGGTGGAGACGTGGCTGGCCGTCACGCGGGCCGCCGCGGTCGGCGTACCGCTGAACCCGCGCAGCACGGACGCGGAGCTGGCCCACCTGCTGGACGACTCCGGCGCGGTCCTGGTGGTCACCGACCCGCAGCACCTCGACCAGGTGCTGCGGCTGCACGCCGAGCGGCCGGACCTGCGGGTGGTGGTCACCGGGGACGGCCCGGTGCCCGACGGGGTCACCGCCTGGAACGAGCTGGTCGACACCGAGCCCGGTGCGGACGCCCGCGACGACCTGGGCCTCGACGAGGTCGCCTGGATGCTCTACACCTCCGGCACCACCGGTCGGCCCAAGGGCGTGCTCTCCACCCAGCGCACCTGCCTCTGGTCGGTCGCCTCCTGCTACGTGCCGATCCCCGGACTCACCGCCGCCGACCGGGTGGTCTGGCCGCTGCCGCTGTTCCACAGTCTCTCCCACATCGGGTGCGTGCTCAGCGTGACCGCGGTCGGCGCCACGGCCCGCCTCGTGGACGGCTTCTCCGCCGACGACGTGCTGCGCGCGGTCGACGAGGACGAGGCCACCGTGCTGGCCGGCGTGCCGGCCATGTACCACCACCTGGTCACCGCCGCCCGGGAGACCGGCTTCCGCGCCCCGGCCCTGCGGGTCTGCCTGGTCGGCGGGGCGATCACCACCGGCGCGCTGCGGCGGGCGTTCGAGGAGGTCTTCGACGCGCCGCTGCTCGACGCGTACGGCAGCACGGAGACCTGCGGTTCGATCGCCGTCACCCGGCCGGACCGGCCCCGCGTCGAGGGCTCCTGCGGGCTCGCGGTGCCGGGCGTCGACGTGCGCCTGGTCAGCCCGCAGACCGGACTGGACGTGCCGACCGACGCCGAGGGCGAGGTCTGGGTGCGCGGGCCGAGCCTCATGCTCGGCTACCACGGCCTGCCGGAACTCACCGCCGCCGCGCTGCGCGACGGCTGGTACCGCACCGGCGACCTGGCCCGGCGCGACGCCGACGGCAACATCTTCGTCACCGGGCGGCACCAGGAGTTGATCATCCGGGGCGGCGAGAAGATCCATCCCGCCGAGGTGGAGGAGGCGCTGCGCGCGGTGCCCGGCGTCGCCGACGTGGCGGTGACCGGTCGCCCGCACGACGTGCTGGGCGAGGTGCCGGTGGCGTTCGTGGTGCCGGAGCCCGACGGCTTCGACCCCCGGGCGGCGTACGCGGCCTGCCGGGAGAAGCTCTCCTATTACAAGGTCCCGGAGGCGCTGTACGAGATCGCGCGGGTGCCCCGCACGGCATCCGGCAAGGTCACCCGCCGGCTGCTGCTCGACGGGCCGGCCCGGCTGCGCGCGGTCAACGGCAGCCACCACGAGACGCTGAGCCGGCTCGCCTGGCAACCGCTGGACCTGACCGCCGTACCGCCGGTCGAGGCGCCCGTCCCGACGGCGGCCCTGGCCGCCGCCCCGGCCCGCCACTGGGCGGTCGTCGGGCCCTCGGGCGCGGCACTGGTGGAGGCGCTGCGCGCGGCGCCGACGGGGGACCGGTTCCGGTCCCACCCCGACCTCGCCGCCCTGCGCGCGGCCCCGAACGCGCCCGACGTGACCGTGCTGGCGGTCGACCCGGCCGACGCCGTCCCGGCGGACCTCGCCGACCGGCTGCGCGGCTGGCTCGACGACGACCGCTTCGCCGGCACCCGGCTGGTGCTGCTGACCGCCGCGTCCGCCGGGACCGACCCGACGGCCGGCGCGGTGCAGGCCCTCGGGCGCTGCCTCCAGGCCGCCCACCCGGACCGGATCGTGCTGGTCGACCACGACGCCGACGCGACCTCGATCGCCCTGCTGCCCGCCGTGGTGGACGCCGGCGCCGCGCAGGTCGCGCTCCGCGCCGGGGCCGCCCGGCACGCGGTCCTCGCGCCCGCCCCCGCGACCATGCCGGCGCGGCCGGCCGCGGTCGCCGCCCCGGCCCACCCGGTCGTGGTCACCGGCGCCGACGGGCCGACCGGCGCGGCGCTGGCCCGACACCTCGTCGCCGCGTACGGCGTCCGCCGGCTGCGGCTGCCGCACGCGGGCGCCACGGCCACCGCCGCGCTGGCGGACCTGGCCGCCGAGCTCACCGCCGCCGGCGCCGAGGCCGTCGCGCTGCCCGCCGACCGGGCGGGCGACGAGCCGGCCGGCGCGGTCTTCCTCTGCCCGTCCGAGGCCGACCTGGCCGACGACGACGCCGCCGACCGGCTGCTCGGCCTCGCCGGGACGCTGGACGCCGGCACCCGGCACCCGGCCGCCGCGTTCACCGTCCTCGCCCCGTCCGCCCTGCTGCTGGGCGCCGCCGACCGGGAGCAGGCCGCGTCGGCCGTCGGCGCCCTGCACGCCCTGGCCGCCCGCCGCCGGGCCGCCGGCCTGCCGGCCCGGCTCGTCGGTACGACCGCGCGCGCCGACCGGGAGCCGTTGACGCCGCCCACCGCCGGGGAGCCGACCGGTGACCTGCCGGCGGAGGTGCGCGCCGACCTCGCCGCGTTCGACGTGGCCCACGACGGCGACGAACTGGTCCTGCTCGCCCGTCCGGCGGGTCACGCCGACGCCGCGCACCCCGCCTGGCGTACGCCCGTCGGGGCCGACCAGGACGCCGTGGACGACCGGGAGGCCGCCGAGCTGCGCCGCCGGCTGGCCGGGCTGACCACCGCCGAGGGCGACCGGATCCTGCTCGACCTGGTCCGCGCCGCCACGGCGGAGGTGGCCAACCTGCCCGGACCGGCCGCGGTCCGCCCGGGCCGGGCCTTCAAGGAACTCGGCTTCACGTCGGTCAGCGCGGTCGCCCTGCGCGACCGGCTGGCCCGGGCCACCGGGGTACGGCTCTCCGCCACGGCCGCGTTCGACCAGCCCAGCCCGGAGGCCCTCGCCCGGCACCTCGCCGCCCGGCTGCGCGGGGCCAGCCCGGAGCCCGGCACGGTCCCCGAGCGGCCCGCGCCGTCGTCCACCGTCGACGACCCGGTGGTCGTCGTCGCCATGGCCTGCCGGCTGCCCGGCGGCGTCGGCTCTCCCGAGGAGCTGTGGGAGCTGGTCGACCAGGGGCGGGAGGGGCTCACGGAGTTCCCCGCCGACCGGGGCTGGGACCTGGCGCACCTGTTCTCCGACGACCCCGACCGGCCCGGCACCTCGTACGTGAGGGTGGGTGGCTTCCTCACCGACGCTGCCGACTTCGACGCCACCCTGTTCGCGATCAGCCCCCGCGAGGCGCTGGCCATGGACCCGCAGCAGCGGCTGCTGCTGGAGACGTCCTGGGAGCTGTTCGAGCGGGCCGGCATCGACCCGACCTCGCTGCGCGGCAGCGCCACCGGCGTCTTCACCGGCGTCATGCACCACGACTACGCGGCAAACCTGCGGCAGGCGCCGCCCGGCACCGAGGGCTACCTCGGCGTCGGCACCGCCGGCAGCGTCGTCTCCGGCCGGGTCGCGTACGCGCTGGGGCTGGAGGGGCCGGCGGTCACCGTCGACACGGCGTGCTCGTCGTCGTTGGTGGCGCTGCACCTGGCCGCCCAGGCGCTGCGCGCCGGAGACTGCTCCCTCGCGGTGGCCGGCGGCGTGGCCGTCATGGGGACCCCGCAGGCGTTCGTCGAGTTCAGCCGGCAGCGCGGGCTCGCCCCGGACGGCCGGTGCAAGGCGTTCGCCGAGGGCGCCGACGGCACCGGCTGGTCCGAGGGCGTCGCGGTGCTGCTGCTGGAACGGCTCTCCGACGCCCGCCGGCGCGGGCACCCCGTCCTCGCCGTGCTGCGCGGCTCGGCCGTCAACCAGGACGGCGCGTCCAACGGGCTGACCGCCCCCAACGGCCCCGCCCAGGAGCGGGTCATCCGCCGGGCGCTCGCCGCCGCCGGCCTCGCCGCCGCCGACGTGGACGTCGTCGAGGCGCACGGCACGGGCACCCGGCTCGGCGACCCGATCGAGGCGCAGGCGCTGCTCGCCACGTACGGCGCGGGCCGCGGCGACGCCGAGCCGCTGCGGCTGGGCTCGCTGAAGTCCAACCTCGGCCACACCCAGGCCGCCGCCGGCGCCGCCGGGGTGATCAAGATGGTGCTCGCCATGCGGCACGGGGCGATGCCCCGCACCCTGCACGTGGACGCCCCGACGTCCGAGGTGGACTGGTCGGCCGGCGCCGTCGAGGTGCTCACCGAGGCCCGCCCGTGGCCCGACGTGCGGCGGCCCCGCCGGGCCGGCGTCTCGTCGTTCGGCATCAGCGGCACCAACGCCCACGTCATCGTCGAGGCGCCCCCCGCCGACCCGGCGACCGACGGACCGGAGCCGCGGACCGGGCCCGCCGACGGCCCTCGGCCGCCCGTGCCGTGGCTGCTCGCCGGCGCCTCCGACGAGGCGCTGCGGGACCAGGCGGCCCGGCTGCTGACCTGGCTCGACGGGCCCGGGGCGGACGCCGACCCGGCCGACGTCGGGCACGCGCTCGCCACCACCCGCGCCGCCCTGGAGCACCGGGCCGTGGTGCTGGCCGGCGACCCGGCCGCCGCCCGCGCCGGGCTGACCGCGCTGACCCGGGGCGAGCCGGATCCGGACGTCCCGGCGCTGCTGACCGGCCGGGTCGTCGACGGCCAGCTCGGCCTGCTCTTCGGCGGGCAGGGCGGCCAACGCCCCGGCATGGGCCGCGAACTGCACGCGGCGTACCCCGTCTTCGCCGACGCGTTCGACGCCGCCTGCGCCGAACTCGACCGTTGCCTCGCCGGCCACGCCCCGCACCCCGTCGCGGACGTGGTGTTCGCCCCCGAGGGCAGCGACCTGGCCGAGCAGCTCGACCAGACCCTCTACACCCAGCCGGGGCTGTTCGCCTTCGAGGTGGCCCTCTACCGCCTGCTGGAGTCCTGGGGCGTACGCCCCGACGCGGTGCTCGGGCACTCCGTCGGTGAGCTGGCCGCCGCGCACGTGGCCGGTGTGTTCCCGCTCGCCGACGCGGCGGCGCTCGTCGCCGCCCGGGCCCGGCTCATGCAGCAGTTGCCCGCCGGGGGCGCGATGGTCGCCGTCGAGGCCGACGAGGCCGAGGTGGCCGCCCACCTGACCGACCGGGTGGGCCTCGCCGCCGTCAACGGCCCGACCAGCGTGGTCGTCTCCGGGGACACCGACGCCGTACTGGCCGTCGCGGCCACCCTGCGCGCCGCCGGGCGGCGGACCAGCCGGCTGCGGGTGTCGCACGCGTTCCACTCGCCGCGCATGGAGCCGATGCTCGACGTGTTCCGCGAGGTGGCGGCCGGCCTCACGTACCGCACCCCGCACCTGCCGGTGGTGTCCAACCTGACCGGCCACCCCGTCGACCCGGCGCTGCTCTGCTCGCCCGACTACTGGGTGGCGCACGTGCGGGGCACCGTCCGCTTCCACGACGGCGTGCGGGCCCTGCACCGGCAGGGCGTCACAACCTTCCTGGAGCTCGGCCCGGCCGGCGTGCTCACCGCCATGGCCCAGGACTGCCTCGCCGCCGACGCCCACGAGCTGGCCTTCGTGCCCGCCGTACGCGGCGGCTCCGACGGGCCGGCGGCGCTGCTCGCCGCAGTGGCGCGGCTGCACGTGCGGGGTGTCGCCGTGGACCGCGCCGCCCTCGCCGGCCCCGGCCCGCACCGCCCGGTCGACCTGCCCACGTACGCCTTCCAGCGCCGGCACTACTGGCTGCCCACCGGGGCCGCGGCCGGCGGCCCGGTCGGCGTCGGGCTGGCCGACGCCGGGCACCCGCTGCTCGGCGCGGTGCTGCCGGTCGCGGGCACCGGGGAGGTGGTCTGCACCGGCCAGGTCTCCGCGGCCACCCAGCCGTGGCTGGCCGTCCCCGGCGACGGCGCGCCGGCGCTGCTGCCCGCCACCGCGCTGCTGGACATGCTCACCCACCTCGGCGAGGGGCTCGGCACCCCGACCGTGGAGCGGCTGCGCGTCCCCGAGCCGGTGCCGCTGCCCGCCGAGCTGACCGTCGAGGTGCAGGTCGGCGTCTCCGCGCCCGACGAGCAGGGGCGCCGTACGGCGCGCTGCCACGTCCGGCCCGGCGACGGGCAGCCGTGGCGGGAGGTCGCCGAGGCGGTGCTCGGCCCGGTCGACGCCGAGAGCGGGCACAGCGTCCTCGCCGCGGCCTGGCCGCCCGCCGGGGCCCGGCCGGTGGACCTGACCACCCCGCGGTCCCGGGCGGTCGCCGGGGAGCTGACCCGGGCCGCGTGGGTCGCCGCCGACCGGCTCTTCGTCGACGTACGCCTGCCCGAGGACGCCCGGGACCCGGACGCCGAGCGGTACGGCGTGCACCCGCTGGTGCTGGACGCGGCCCTGCGCCTGCTCCCGCTCGCCGACTTCGCGCCCGGCGCCGACGTCTCGCCCTCCGCCGACCCGGACGCCGTGCCCGACGGCGTTGAGGCCGCGCCCACCGTCCGGCTGGTGCCCACCGACTGGACGGGGGTACGCGTCCACGCCACCGGCGCGCACGCGCTGCGCGTCAGCCTGGCCCCCGCCGGGGCGGACGCGGTGACGCTGAGCGCCGTCGACGACGCCGGCGCACCCGTGCTCGACGCGGACCGGATCGTGCTGCGGTCCGTGGAGCTGCCGCCCGCCGACGCGCCGACGCCCGCGCCCGCCCCCGCCGGCCTGTACGCCGTCGACTGGCTGCCGGCGGCGTTCCCGGCGACGCCGGCGCCCTCCTGGACGCTCGCCGACGACACGCCCCCGGACGGGCCGCTGCCGCCCCTGCTGGTGCTGCGCGTCGGCGACGGCGAGCCGACCGCCCCGGTGCCCGACCGGGCGCACGCCGTCGGCCTCGCCGTCCTCGACGTGCTCCAGCGCTGGCTGGCCGACCCCCGCGCGGAGACCACCCGGCTGGCCGTGGCCGTCCGCGACGCCGACCCGGTGCACGCCCCGGTGGCCGGGCTGGTCCGGGTCGCCCAGGCCGAGCACCCCGACCGGTTCCTGCTGCTCAGTCTCGACGCCACCGACGACGCCACCGTCCGGGCGGCGCTGGCCGTCGCCGTGGACGAGCCCGAGGTCGCGGTCCGCGACGGGCGGGCGTCGCTGCCCCGGCTCCGCCCGGTCGAGCACCCGCCGGCCGGCACGCCGGCCCCGGCGCTGGCCGGCGGCACGGTGCTGGTGACCG
Source organism: Micromonospora sp. NPDC048040 (assembly GCF_055587185.1). Taxonomy (NCBI): domain Bacteria; kingdom Bacillati; phylum Actinomycetota; class Actinomycetes; order Micromonosporales; family Micromonosporaceae; genus Micromonospora; species Micromonospora sp. NPDC048040. Next base: position 12,109 of record NZ_JBVJGT010000059.1, read on the forward strand.
GCGGCACGGGCGGGATCGGCCGGCACGTCGCCGCCCACCTCGCCACCGTGCACGGCGTCGCCGAGCTGGTGCTGCTCAGCCGTACCGGCCGGGCCGCCGACTGGACCGCCGACCTGGCCGACGCCGGCGTCACCGTCCGGGTGGTCGCGGTCGACGTGGCCGACCGGGCGGCCCTCGCCGAGGTCGTCGCTTCGCTGGCCGACCGGCTGGTCGCGGTGGTGCACGCCGCCGGGGCCACCGACGACGCGCTGCTCACCGACCTCGACCCGGCCCGCTGGGAGCGGACCCTGCGGTCCAAGGTGCACGGGGCCTGGCACCTGCACGAACTCACCGCCGGCCTGGACCTGGCCGCGTTCGTGCTGTTCTCCTCGGCCGCCGCCGTCTTCGGCAGCCCCGGCCAGGGCAACTACGCGGCCGGCAACGCGTTCCTCGACGCGCTCGCCGCGCACCGCCGCGCGCACGGCCTGCCGGCGACCGCCCTGGCCTGGGGGCTGTGGGCCACCGAGGACGGGATGGCCGGCCGGCTCACCCCGGCCGACCTGGCCCGGCTCGCCCGGGGCGGCACCCGCCCCCTGGACACGGCCGCCGGCCTGGCGCTGCTCGACGCCGCGCTGCACGCCGACCGGCCGGCGCTGGTGCCGGTCGGGCTCGACCTGGCCGCCGTCCGGGCCTCCGGCGAGGTGCCCGCCCTGCTGCGGGCGCTGCTGCCCCCGCCACCCCGCCGGGCCGTCAACGCCGGCGCCGCGCCGGCCGCCGCCGCGGGCTTCGCCGACCGGCTGGCCGAGCTGGCCGAGCCCGACCGCGCCGCCCTGCTGCTGGAGCTGGTGCGCACCCGGTGCGCCACCGTGGTCGGGCACACCGGCCCGGAACAGGTCGAGCCGCGCCGCCCCTTCAAGGAACTCGGCTTCGACTCGCTGATGGCGGTGGAACTGAGCAACCGGCTCACCGCCGTCACCGGCGTCCGGCTCGCCCCGCACGCCGTGTTCAACCACCCCACCCCGGAGCTGCTCGCCGCGCACCTGCACGCGCGGCTGCTCGGCACCGCCGCCGCCGAGGTCACCGACGCCACCACCGTCGCCCTGGACGAGCCGGTCGCCATCGTCGCCATGGCCTGCCGGTTCCCCGGCGGCATCGGCTCCCCCGAGGAGCTGTGGCGGCTGCTCGACGCCGGCGGGGACGTCATCGGCGACCTGCCGGGCGACCGGGGTTGGCCGCTGGCCGACCTCTACGACCCGGTGCCCGGCACGCCCGGCCGGACGTACGTGCGGGCCGGCGGGTTCCTCACCGGCATCGCCGACTTCGACGCCGAGTTCTTCGGCATCAGCCCCCGCGAGGCCCTCGCCATGGACCCGCAGCACCGGCTGCTGCTGGAGACCTCGTGGGAGGCGCTGGAGCGCGCCGGCATCGACCCGGTCACCCTGCACGGCAGCCGCACCGGCGTCTTCGCCGGCACCCACGGCCAGGACTACGCGGGCCAGGTCGCCCCGGGGGTCGCCTCCGACGACGGTGAGGTCACCGCCGATGAGGGACACCTGCTCACCGGCACGGCCGGCAGCGTCCTGTCCGGGCGGGTCGCGTACGCGCTCGGGCTGGAGGGGCCGGCGGTCACCGTGGACACCGCCTGTTCGGCGTCGCTGGTCGCGCTGCACCTGGCCGTCCAGGCGCTGCGCCAGGGCGACTGCGACCTGGCCCTGGCCGGCGGCGTGTCCGTGATGTCCAGCCCGGCCGGGCTGACCGGGTTCAGCCGCCAGCGTGGCCTCGCCGCCGACGGGCGGTGCAAGGCGTTCGCCGAGGACGCCGACGGATTCGGCATGTCCGAGGGCGTCGGGATGCTGGTCGTGGAACGCCTCTCCGAGGCCCGCCGCCGGGGCCACCCGGTGCTCGCCGTGGTCCGCGGCTCGGCGGTCAACCAGGACGGCGCGTCCAACGGGCTGACCGCCCCGAACGGGCCGTCCCAGGAGCGGGTCATCCGGGCCGCGCTGGGCGCCGCCGGGCTGACCCCCGCCGACGTGGACGTGGTGGAGGCGCACGGCACCGGCACCTCGCTGGGCGACCCCATCGAGGCGGAGGCGATCCTCGCCACGTACGGGCAGCGCCCGGCCGACGCCGCGCCGGTGCTGCTGGGCTCGGTCAAGTCCAACCTCGGGCACACCCAGGCCGCGGCCGGCGTGGCCGGGGTGCTGAAGATGGTCCTCGCCATGCGGCACGGCCGGCTGCCCCGCACGCTGCACGCCGAGCGCCGCAGCTCCCGGGTCGACTGGGACGCCGGGTCGGTGGAGCTGCTCACCGAGGCGCGCCCCTGGCCCCGGGCGGACCGGCCGGCCCGCGCCGGCGTCTCGTCGTTCGGCATCAGCGGCACCAACGCCCACGTGATCGTCGAGGCCGTCGCCGACCCGGCGCCGGCCGGGGAGGCCGCCGGGCCCGCCCCGGAGCCGCCCGTCCGGCCGACCACGGAGGCGGTGGCCGGGACGACGCCGGAAACCGCCGCCGGGACGCCCCGCGCGCTGCCGTGGCTGCTCTCGGCGCGTACCCCGGAGGCGCTGGCCGGGCAGGCCCGTCGGCTGCGGGCCCACCTCGCCGACCGGCCCGACCAGCACCCCCTCGACCTGGCCTGGTCGCTGGCCACCGGTCGGAGCACCTTCGACGCCCGGGCGGTGCTCGTCGACGCCGACCCGGACCGGATCTCCGCCGCCCTCGACGCGCTCGCCGACGGCCGGCCCGACCCGGCCGTGGTACGCGGCGACGCCCGGCCCGCCGGCAGGTGCGTCTTCGTCTTCCCCGGCCAGGGCTCCCAGTGGCTCGGCATGGGGCTGGACCTGCTCGACCAGTCCCCGGTGTTCGCCGAGCGGATGGCGGCCTGCGACGCGGCCCTGCGGCCGTACCTGGACTGGTCGCTGCTGGACGTGCTGCGCCGGGCGCCCGGCGCGCCCGGCCTCGACGAGGTCGACGTGGTGCAGCCCGCCCTGTTCGCGATGATGGTGTCGCTCGCCGAGCTGTGGCGCTCGTACGGCGTCCAGCCGGCCGCCGTGGTCGGCCACTCGCAGGGCGAGATCGCCGCCGCCTGCGTCGCCGGGGTGCTCTCCCTGCCCGACGCCGCCCGGGTGGTGGCGCTGCGCAGCCGCGCGCTGCGGGCGCTCGCCGGGCACGGGGCGATGGCCTCCGTCGCCCTGCCCGCCGACACGGTCCGGGACCGGATCGCCCGCTTCGGCGACCGGATCGCGGTGGCCGCCGTGAACGGCCCGGCCGCCGTGGTGGTCTCCGGCGAGCCGGCGGCGGTGGAGGAACTCCTCGCCGAACTGGCCGCCGAGCAGGCCCGGGTCCGCCGGATCGCGGTGGACTACGCCTCCCACTCGGCACACGTGGAACGCATCCGCGACGAGCTGGCCGAGGCGCTCGCCGGCATCGCCCCCGGCCCGGCGGCCGTGCCGCTGTTCTCCACCACCGACCTGCGCTGGCTCGACGGCGAGGAGATGGGCCCCGACTACTGGTACCGCAACCTGCGGCAGCCGGTCGAGCTGGAGCGGGCCGTCCGGTCGCTGGCCGACCAGGGGCACGACACGTACGTCGAGTGCAGCCCCCACCCGGTGCTCACCGTCGGGATCGAGGAGACCCTCGCCGACCACGACGGCGGGACCGTGGTGGTCGGCTCGGTGCAGCGTGACCAGGGCGGCCACGACCGGTTCCTGCTCTCCCTGGCCCAGCTGCACGTGGCCGGGGTGCCCGTCGACTGGCGGCCCGCGCTGGCCGGCGGCCGGCGGGTCGACCTGCCCACGTACGCGTTCGCCCACCGCCGCTACTGGCCCCGGCCGGTCGCCGGCCCCGGCGACGTCGGCGCCGCCGGCCTGGACGCCGCCGGGCACCCGCTGCTCGGGGCGTCGGTGGCGCTGGCCGAGGCGAAGGGACACCTGTTCACCGGGCGGCTGTCGACCGACGCCCAGCCGTGGCTCGCCGACCACCGGGTCACCGACAGCGTGCTGGTGCCCGGCACCGGCCTGGTGGAACTCTGCCTGCGCGTCGGCGACGAGATCGGCCACCCCGTCCTCGACGAGCTGGTCATCGAGGCCCCGCTGACCCTGCCAGCCAACGGCGCCACCCAGGTGCAGGTGGCGGTCGGCGCGGCCGGCGACGACGGACGCCGCCCGGTGACCCTGCACTCCCGGCCCGCCGACGGCCCGGCCGGCAGCCCGTGGACCCGGCACGCCAGCGCGACACTCTCCGCCGCCCAGCCCACTTCGCCGCCGCAGCTCACCGCCTGGCCGCCGCGCGACGCCCGCCCCGTCGACCTGACCGGGTTCTACGCCGGCCTCGCCGCCGACGGGTACGCGTACGGGCCGGCGTTCCAGGGGCTGCGCGCGGTGTGGACCAGCGGCGACGAGGTCTACGCCGAGGTGGAGCTGCCGGCGGCCCAGCGGGTCGACGCCGACCGCTACGGCCTGCACCCGGCCCTGCTCGACGCCGCCCTGCACGCCGCCCACTTCGGCGGCCTCGCCGAGGCGGGGGCCGGCCGGCTGCTGCTGCCGTTCGCCTGGAACGGCGTCACCCTGCACGCCACCGGCGCGACCGCGCTGCGGGTCCAGCTCACCCAGGTCGGGCCGCACGCCATCGCGGTGACCGCCGCCGACCCGACCGGCGCCCCGGTCGCCGACGTGACCGCCCTGACGATGCGGCCGATCTCGGCCACGGAGCTGGCCGTCACCGACGACCGGGCCACCCGGGACGCCCTGTTCCGCGTCGACTGGACGCCCCTTCCGCCGGCCGACGGGGTCGCCCCGGTCGCGGCCGTGGCGGTCGCCCCCGGCCTCGACGGGTTCCCGCTCCACGCGGGGCTGGACGGGCTCGCGGCCGCCGTCGACGCGGGGCTGGACCTGCCCGGCGCCGTGCTCGTGCCGCTCGACACGGAGCCCGCGCAGCCGGCCCCCCGGGCGGCCCGCCGCGCCGCCGTCGCGGCCCTCGACCTGGTCCGGCGCTGGCTCACCGAACCCCGCTGGGCGGCCTCGCGGCTGCTGCTGGTGACCCGCGGTGCGGTGGCCGTGCACGGCGCCGGCGAGGTCACCGACCCGGCCGCCGCGGCGGCGTGGGGGCTGGTCCGCTCCGCCCAGTCGGAGAACCCGGACCAGGTGGTCGTCGTCGACGTCGACGGCGACGGGATCGACCCCGACCAGGTCGCCGCGCTGCTGGCCGCGGCCGAGCCGCAGGCCGCCGTCCGCGGCGGCGTCGCGTACGTGCCGCGGCTGGCGCGGGCCGGCTCGGCGGGCGAACTCACCGCGCCGCCCGCCGCCGCGTGGCGGCTGGACGCGCCGGTGCGCGGCAGCCTGGAGAACCTCACCCTCAGCCCGACCGACGCCGCCGACGCCGTCCTCGGGCCCCGTGAGGTCCGCGTCCGCGTCCGCGCCGCCGGCCTGAACTTCCGCGACGTGCTCAACGCGCTCGGCCTTTACCCGGGCGACGCGGGGCCGCTCGGCGGCGAGGGCGCCGGCGAGGTCGTCGAGGTGGGCGCCGAGGTGACCGACCTGCGCCCCGGCGACCGGGTGTTCGGGGTGTTCGTGGGCTGCTTCGGGCCCGTCGCGGTCACCGACCGCCGGTTGCTGGCCCCGATGCCGGCCGGCTGGTCGTACGTGGCGGCCGCGTCCGTGCCGGTGGTCTTCCTGACCGCGTACCACGGCCTGGTCAACCTGGCCGGGCTCGGTCGGGGCGAGTCGGTGCTGGTGCACGCGGCGGCCGGCGGCGTCGGCATGGCCGCCGTGCAGCTCGCCCGGCACCTGGGCGCCGAGGTGTACGCCACCGCCAGCCCCGCCAAGTGGGACGCCCTGCGGGCGATGGGCATCGACGACGACCACCTGGCCTCGTCCCGCACCCTGGAGTTCGAGACCCGGTTCGCCGACGCCACCGGCGGCCGGGGCGTCGACGTGGTGCTGGACTCCCTGGCCCGCGAGTTCGTCGACGCCTCCCTGCGGCTGCTGCCGCGCGGCGGACGGTTCGTCGAGATGGGCAAGACGGATATCCGGGACGCCGCCCGGGTCGCCGCCGACCACCCGGGCGTCGACTACACCGCCTTCGACCTGACCCTCGAGGACCCCGACGAGGTGCAGCGCATGCTCGTCGTGCTGCTGGGGCTCTTCGAACGCGGCGCGCTCGCCCCGCTGCCCACCCAGGTGTGGGACGTGCGGCAGGCGCCGGAGGCGTTCCGCTACGTCAGCCAGGCCCGGCACGTCGGCAAGGTGGTGCTCACCATGCCCCGGGCCTGGGACCCCGACGGCACCGTGCTGCTCACCGGCGGCACCGGCACCCTGGGCCAACTGGTCGCCCGGCGACTGGTCGAGACACACGGCGTACGGCGGCTGCTGCTGGTCAGCCGCCGGGGCGACCAGGCCCCGGGCACGGCCGACGCGGTCGCCGAGCTGCGGGCCCTGGGCGCCGAGGCCACGGTGGTGGCGGCCGACGTGTCCGACCGGGACAGCCTGGCCCGGGTGCTGGCGGCCGTACCCGCGCGGCACCCGCTGACCGCGATCGTGCACCTCGCCGGGGTGCTCGACGACGGGGTGGTCACCGCCCTGACCCCGCAGCGCGTCGACACGGTGTTCGCGCCGAAGCTCGACGCCGCGTGGCACCTGCACGAACTGACCCGGCACCTCGACCTCGCCGGATTCGTGCTGTTCTCCTCCGGCGCCGGCGTCTTCGGCGTACCCGGCCAGGCGAACTACGCGGCCGCCAACGCGTTCCTCGACGCGCTCGCGCTGGCGCGCCACGCCGAGGGGCTGCCGGGCCGGTCGCTGGCCTGGGGCCTCTGGGAGCAGGCCAGTGAGATGACCGCCAAGCTGGACCGGACCGACCCCCGGATCACCGCCCGGGACGGGCAGCTCGCGATCCCGTCCGACCTGGGCATGGCCCTGTTCGACGCGGGCCTGCGGGCGGCCGAGCCGGTGCTGGTGCCCACCAGGATCGACGTCGCCGCGCTCGGCCAGGTCGACCGGCCCCCGGCCCTGCTGCGCGGGCTGACCCGGCGGGAACGGCCCAGCGCCCGGTCGGCCGCCCCGGCCGCCGGCGGCCGTACCCTCGCCGACGAACTGGGGACCCTGGCCGGTCCCGACCGGCACACCCTGCTGGTCGACCTGGTCCGCGAGCAGGCGGCCAGCGTGCTCGGGCACGGCAGCCGCGCGGCGGTCGCCCCCGGCCGGGCGTTCAGCCAGATCGGCTTCGACTCGCTGACCGCCGTCGAGCTGCGCAACCGGCTCACCACGGCGACCGGCCTGCGCCTGCCGGCCACGCTGATCTTCGACTACCCGGACCCGAACGCGCTGGCCGCGTTCCTGCTCGCCCAGCTCGCGCCGGACACCGGCCCCGACGTTCCGCCGGTCCTCACGGACCTGGAAAACCTGGAACGCTCGCTGACCGAAGCCAGCGTCGAGCCGGAGCTGCACGCCCAGATCGGCTCCCGGCTGGAGGTGCTCATCGCCAAGTGGCGGACGATGCGCGCCGGCTCGGGCGGCGACCCCGACCTCGACATCGACCTCGACCGGGCCAGCGACGACGAGATCTTCGACCTCATCGACGCCGAACTCGGCCTCTGACAGCCGCCCGGCCGCCCCGGACGGCGCAAGCCGTCCCCACGACACCGTGTCCGACCGACCCCGCGAGGAACCGATACCGATGCTGATGACCGACGTGCTGATCGTGGGCTACGGCCCGGTGGGTGAGATGCTCACGATCCTGCTGGCGCAGCGGGGCCTCACCGTCACGGCGGTCGAGCGGTGGGCCACCCCGTACAACTTCCCGCGCGCCGTGTCGTACGACGGCGAGGCGAGCCGGATCCTGGCCGCCGCCGGGGTCGCCGACCGGCTCGGCCCGGTGGTGGAGTCGTCGGGCGAGTACACCTTCAAGAACGGCTTCGGGCGGACCCTGCTGCACGTCAAGGTGACCGGCGAGGGCCCGATGGGCTGGCCCGACTCGGTCTCCTTCTACCAGCCCGGCCTGGAGGCGCTGCTCGCCGAGCGGGGAGCGGAACTGCCGGGCGTCACGGTGCTGCGCCCGTACCAGGTGACCGGCCTGGCCGAGCACGACGACCGGGTCGAGGTCACCATCGCCGGGCCGGACGGCGAGGAGGTCCGCGCCGCCCGCTGGGTGATCGGGTGCGACGGGGCCAACAGCTTCGTCCGGGAGCACCTGGGCAGCGGCGTCACCGACCTCGGCTTCACGTACGACTGGCTGGTCTGCGACGTGGTGCCGCACGAGGCCCGCGAGTTCAAGCCGAACAACCTCCAGGTCTGCGACCCGGCGCGCCCCCGCACCGCCGTGTCGGCCGGCCCCGGACACCGGCGGTGGGAGTTCATGCGGGTGCCGGGGGAGAGCCGGGAGGAGTTCGAGAGCGTCGAGAGCGTCTGGCGACTGCTCGGCCTCTTCGACATCACGCCCGCGAACGCCACCCTGGAGCGGTACGGCGTCTACACCACCCAGGCGTGCTCTGCCGACCGCTGGCGCTCCGGCCGGATCCTGATCGCCGGCGACGCGGCGCACGTCATGCCGCCGTTCATGGGGCAGGGAATGAGTTCCGGTTTTCGGGACGCGATCAACCTCGCCTGGAAGCTGGACCTGGTGCACCGCGGCCTGGCCGACGAGGCCCTGCTGGACACCTACCAGGAGGAGCGCTGCGCCCACGTGCAGCACGCCATCCGGATGTCCATGGACTCGGGCACGGTGATCTGCGAGACCGACCGCGCCGCCGCGGCCGGCCGGGACTCCGTCATGCTCGCCGAACTGCGCCGCCGCACCGCCCGCCCGCGTACCCGTTCCCTGCTCGAGCCGCTGGCGGGCGGGGTCCTGCACCACCGGGGCGACGAGGCCGGTGCCGGCGTACCGATGCCGCAGGGACGCGTCGAGGTCGACGGCCGCGCCGGGCTCTTCGACGACGTCGTCGGCACCGGCTTCGCCCTGCTCTGCGCCGAGGACCCGGACGGCCTGCTCGACGCGGACGCCCGGGCCTTCCTGGATTCGCTCGACGCCCGGGTCGTCCGGGTCGTTCCCGCCGGCGCGCCCGCCCCCGAACCCGGCGCCGCGCCGACCGCGTACGACCTCGACGACGTGTACCTGCCCCTCCTCAAGCGGTACGACGCCGTGGCGGTGCTCGTCCGGCCCGACTTCTACGTCTTCGGCACGGCCGCCGACCCGGCCGGTGTGCCCGCGCTCGTCGAGGACCTGCGTCGGCAGGTCCGGCGCGGCTGATCAGCATTCCACCCACCGGAAGGAACACCACATGTTCGAGAACCTGAAGATCGCCGGCCGGGCGATCCGCACGGTCTTCACCGCCGACCCGATCACCCGGGTCCGGCGCTTCTACGAGATCCAGTCACCCGACGTGGAGTTCGCGGCGCGCCGCACCCACTACATGAACGTCGGCTACTGGGAGGACGGGGTCACCGACCTCGACACGGCGGCCGAGGCGCTGGCCGACAAGCTGGCCGACGCCGCCGGGCTCAAGCCCGACGACACCGTCCTCGACGTCGGCTTCGGCTACGCCGACCAGGACTTCAAGTGGCTGCGCGAACGCCGGGTCGCCAAGGTGTACGGCCTCAACATCACCCCGCACCACGTCGAGGCCGCGCAGCGCCGGGCGCAGGAGGAGGGCTTCGCCGACCGGACCGACTTCCGGCTGGGCAGCGCCACCGAACTGCCCTTCGAGGACAACACCTTCGACCGGGTCGTGGCGCTGGAGTCCGCCTTCCACTTCTACCCGCGCAGCGCGTTCTTCGCCGAGGCGCTGCGGGTGCTCCGCCCGGGTGGCGTGCTGGCCACGGCCGACATCATCCCGGTCAGCGCCAACGTCGTCCGGGCGGCCATCCAGTCGGGCCCGCTGAGCTTCGTCAAGTTCAGCATCCCGAAGGAGAACTGGCACGACCGGGACACGTACCGGCAGGAGCTGGTCGAGGCCGGCTTCGCCAACCCGCAGGTCGAGTCGATCAAGGACCAGACCTGGGAGGGCTGGCGGGCGTACATGGCCGACCGGACCAACGACCCCGAGTTCCGCGCCGTCGTCAAGCCCGCCGTGCGCAAGAGCATGGCCGCGCACTGGAAGAACCAGGACCTGATGAAGCGCGAGCTGGCGCAGCTCGACTACGTGATCGCGGTGGGCCACAAGCGGTGACACCCCCACACGGCCGAGGGGCCCGCCGACCGGTGGTGACACCGGTGGACGGGCCCCTCGGCCGGTCGGGATCAGATGGCCGGCGCCGCGGTCAGGGCCGTCGAGATGGCCCGCAGGACCGCCGCCTGGTGCTCGGCCAGGAAGAAGTGCCCGCCCGGGTAGACCTTCAGGTCGAACGGCCCGGTCGTGTGGGTCGACCAGGCGCCGGCCTCCTCGACCGTCGTCTTCGGGTCGTCGTCGCCCGTGAAGACGGTGATCGGGCAGCTCAGCGGCGGACCCGGCCGGTAGGTGTAGGTCTCCGCGGCCCGGTAGTCGCTGCGGATCGCCGGCAGCGCGGCCCGCAGCATCTCCTGGTCGCCGAGGACGGCCGGGTTGGTCCCGCTCAGCTTCCGGACGTCGGCCAGCAGGCCCTCGTCGTCGAGCAGGTGCACGGTCTCGTGCCGCGCCTGCGACGGCGCACGGCGGCCGGAGGCGAACAGGTGCGCGGCCGCACCGCCGTCCTGCTCGATCAGCCGGGCCAGCTCGAAGCCGACGCTGGCGCCCATGCTGTGCCCGAAGATGGCCACCGGCTCGTCCAGCCAGGGCCGCAGCACGGTGAAGACCTCCCGCGCGAGCTGGTGGAGGTCACCGATGCACGCCTCGTGGCGCCGGTCCTGCCGGCCCGGGTACTGGATCGCCAGCACCTCGACGCCGGGCGAGAGGCTGCGGGAGACGGGGAAGTAGAAGCTGGCCGACCCGCCGGCGTGGGGCAGGCAGACCAGCCGCCGGGCGCCGCCCGGCGCCGGGTGGAAACGTCGCACCCACAGGCCGTTGTCGGTATCTGGCGTGGTCATCCTCGGCGGTCCTTCCCGGCGGCTGGAGTTCCCGACCGGGCCGTACGCAGACCCGGTCGAGGCGACGCTAGTGCGACTGGTCGGCACCGGGACACCCCTAGCTGGCCGGACGCCTGGTTAGGGGTTGTCCGCGCTCGCGCACACCCAATAACTTCTCCCCGCAGATGGGGATCCTCGTGGCTCTCGGCCGAGCGAGCCGAACGACAGATACAGGTGTCGCCTGAGACTTCTGCGCATTCGTACCGTCGCTTACGTCGAGTCTCCGCCGTGCATCGCGATGGGCTGGGTTGATGGACACCGAAGACAAGCTCCGGGAGTACCTGAAGAGAGTCACCGCCGATCTGCGGCGGACCCGGCAACGGCTCCGTGACGTCGAGGCCGACGCGCAGCAGCCGATCGCGATCGTCGGCACCGGCTGCCGGTTCCCCGGCGGGGTGCGGACGGCCGAGGAGCTGTGGGACCTCGTCGCGGCCGGCGGGGACGCCATCGACTCCTTCCCCACCGACCGTGGCTGGGACCTGGACGCCCTCTACGACCCCGGGCGGTCCCGGCCGGGCACCTCCTCCGTGCGGGAGGGCGGCTTCCTGCCCGACGCCGCCGAGTTCGACCCCCGGCTGTTCGGGGTCTCGCCGCGTGAGGCCCTCGCCATGGACCCGCAGCAGCGGCTGCTGCTGGAGACGTCCTGGGAGGCGGTCGAGTCCGCGGGCATCGACCCCACCAGCCTGAAGGGCGCCCGCGTCGGCGTCTTCGCCGGCATGACCCACAACGGTTACGCCCACCCACCGGAGACGCCACCTGCGGGGGTGGAGGACTACCTGGGCCTCGGGAACGCCGGCAGCATCGCCTCCGGCCGGGTGGCGTACTCGTTCGGTTTCGAGGGGCCGGCGGTGACGGTGGACACGGCGTGTTCGTCGTCGCTGGTGGCGCTGCACCTGGCCGTGCAGGCGCTGCGGTCGGGCGAGTGCGACCTGGCGCTGGCCGGTGGCGTGACCGTGATGCCCACCCCGGCGGTGTTCGTCGACTTCACCCGGCAGGGCAACCTCTCGCCGGTGGCCCGGTGCCGGGCGTTCGCCGACGCGGCGGACGGCACGGCGCTCGCCGAGGGCGTGGGCGTGCTGCTGGTGCAGCGGCTGTCGGACGCGCGGCGGGACGGCCGGCGGGTGCTGGCGGTGGTGCGGGGTACGGCGGTGAACCAGGACGGTGCGTCGAACGGCCTGACCGCGCCGAACGGCCCGTCGCAGCAGCGGGTGATCCGGCAGGCGCTCGCGTCGGCGGGGTTGTCGGCGGGTGACGTGGACGTGGTGGAGGCGCACGGTACGGGCACCACGTTGGGTGATCCGATCGAGGCGCAGGCGTTGCTGGCGACGTACGGGCAGGGCCGGGACGAGCCGCTGCTGCTCGGATCGGTGAAGTCGAACATCGGCCACACGCAGGCCGCCGCCGGAGTCGCGGGCGTAATCAAGATGATCTCCGCGATGCGGGCGGGCGTGGTCCCGGCGACCCTGCACGTCGACGCGCCGTCGTCCCACGTGGACTGGTCGTCGGGTGCGGTCGAGCTGGTGACCGAGTCCCGGGCGTGGCCCAGTGTGGAGCGCCCACGGCGCGCGGGCGTGTCCTCGTTCGGCATCTCCGGCACGAACGCGCACGTGATCCTCGAACAGCCGGAGCCCGACGCCGATCCCGAGGTCGCAGCGGAGCCGGGGTCCGTCCCGGCAGATGCCGGGCACGCGCTCGCGGGGTTGCCGGTGCCGTGGGTGGTGTCGGCGCGGTCGGAGCGGGGCCTGGCGGGTCAGGCGGCGCGGTTGGCGTCGTTCGTGGGGGACCGGTCCGACCTCGCGGTGGCCGACGTGTCCTGGTCGTTGGCGACCTCGCGGGCGGCGTTGGAGCACCGGGCGGTGGTGTGGGGCTCGGACGCCGACGAGCTGGTGGCCGGCCTGTCGGCTGTGGCCGAGGGCCGGCCGGCGGTGTCGGGTGTGGTGTCGGCGGGTCGTCGGGCGGTGTTGTTCACGGGTCAGGGTTCGCAGCGCGTCGGCATGGGTCGTGAGTTGCACGACGTGTTTCCGGTGTACGCGGCGTCTTTCGACGCGGTGTGTGGAGAGATCGATCCGCATCTGCCGCGTCCGTTGCGTGAGGTGGTGTTTGCCGAGCCGGGCAGTCCCGATGCCGGTCTGGTGGATCAGACGGTGTTCGCGCAGGCGGGGTTGTTCGCGGTCGAGGTGGCGTTGTGGGAGTTGCTGTCGTCGTGGGGTGTGCGGGCGGACTTCCTGGCGGGTCACTCGATCGGTGAGGTGACGGCCGCGTATGTGGCGGGGATGCTTTCCCTGACCGATGCGTGTGTGTTGGTGGCGGCGCGGGGCAGGTTGATGCAGGCGTTGCCGGCCGGTGGGGTGATGGCGGCGGTCGGCGCGTCGGAGGGCCTCGTCGTCGAGCTGATCGATCTCACGGGTGCGGCGGTGGACGTCGCGGCGGTGAACGGTCCGGCGTCGGTGGTGGTGTCGGGTGCCGCCGGCGAGGTGGCGTCGGTGGTGGCGGCGTCTCGTGAGCGGGGGTGGCGGGTCAAGGAGTTGTCGGTCAGTCACGCGTTCCACTCGCGCCTGATGGATCCGATGTTGGACGAGTTCGCCTCGGTGGTGGCGGGGCTGGGCTGGCAGCCGCCGCGGATCCCGATCGTGTCGAACGTGACCGGCGCGGTGGCGGAGGCCGGGGAGGTCACCGATCCGGGTTACTGGGTGCGGCACGTACGCCAGCCGGTGCGCTTCGCCGACGCGGTGCGGACCCTCCACCAGCAGGACGTGACACAGTTCCTGGAGGTGGGCCCCGACGCCGTACTGACCGCGATGGCGCAGGACTGCGTCGACGCGACCGGCGACGTCCGGTTCACCGCCACGCTGCGCGCCGGTCACTCCGAGGCCGGCACGCTACGCACCGCCCTGGCCGAGCGGTACGTCACCGGCGGCCACGTCGACTGGGCCGGGTACCTCGCCGGCACCGGGGCCCGGCCCCGCACGGTCGACCTGCCCACGTACGCCTTCGACCACCAGCGCTACTGGCTCAACGCCACCACCAGCAACGGCGTGGGGGCGCCCGGCCTCGGCGTCCGCGCCGTCGGCCACGCGCTGCTCGGCGCCGCCGTACGCGTGGCCGACGACGACGTACGGGTCTTCGGCACCGAGTTGTCCGCGCGGACCCACCCGTGGCTCGCCGAACACGTCGTCTGGGACTCGGTGGTGGTGCCCGGCGCCGCCCTGGTCGAGATGGTCCTGCACGCGGGCACGCAGGTCGGCTGCGACGCGCTGGACGAGCTGACCCTGGAGGCGCCGCTGGCGCTCGCCGAGCAGGGTGCGCGGGCGGTGCAGGTGAAGCTGGGGACGGCGGACGACGAGGGACGCCGACCGGTCACCATCCACTCCCGCCCGGCGGCCGACCCCGACGGGGAGTGGGAGCGCCACGCGACGGGCGTCCTCGCACCCGCCGCACCGCAGCCCGACGCGTCCGATCCGGCGCCCTGGCCGCCCACCGCCGCCCACGGCGTCGCCGTCGACGCGATCTACACCGAGCTGTCCCGCCTCGGCGTCGAGTACGGCCCGCTCTTCCGCGGCCTGCGCGCGGTCTGGCGTACCGACGACGAGGTGTGCGCCGAGGTGGCGGTGCCCGACGGCACCGAGGTCACCGGCTTCGGCATCCACCCTGCCCTGCTCGACGCGGCGCTGCACGTCGTCGGCCTGCTCGACGAGGACGGGGAGGCGTCCGGGGTACGCCTGCCCTTCGCCTGGACCGGCGTCACCCTCGCGGCGGTCGGCGCGACCGCGCTGCGGGTGCGCGCCCGGCGCAGCGGCGGCGGGGTCACCCTGACCCTGGCCGATCCGGCCGACGCCCCCGTCGCCCGGATCGGCTCGCTGGTCTCCCGCCCGGTGACCGCCGACCAGGTACGCGGGGCCGGCGCGGGCGTCGACTCGCTGTTCGACGTCGCCTGGCAGGCGGTGCCGCTCGGTGGCCCGGCGGCCGCCCGCGCGGTGCTCCTCGGCGACGCTCCGTCCGGCCCGGCCGGCCTCACCACGATCGGGCTCGCCGAGCTGGCCGAGGCGGTCGACTCCGGCCGGCTCGACCCGGACCTGGTGCTGCTTCCGGCGTACGCCGACGACGAGCGTGCCCCCGTCCCCGCCGCCACCCGCACGCGGCTCGCCGCCGTGCTGACCGCCGTCCAGGGCTGGCTCGCCGACGACCGGCTGGCGGACCGGCGGCTGGTCGTGCTGACCCGGGGCTCCGTCCCCGCCGACGACGCCGACCGGGCGACGGACCTGCCCGGCGCCGCGGTCTGGGGACTGCTGCGCTCGGCCCAGGCGGAGCACCCCGACCGTCTCGTGCTCGTCGACCTCGACGAGGCGCAGCGACCGGAGCCCAACGGGACTGCCGGCACGGTCGAGCTGGTGGCCCGTGCGGTCGCCACCGGCGAACCCCAGCTCGCGGTCCGGGGCGACCGGGTGCTGGCGCCCCGGCTCACGCCCGCCGTCCTCGACCCGGCGTTGGGCGCCGAACCCGACCCCGACGGTACGGTCCTGGTCACCGGCGCCACCGGCGCCCTCGGCGGCCTGCTGGCCCGACACCTGGTCGCCGCGCACAAGGTGCGCCACCTGCTGCTGGTCAGCCGTCGGGGGCCGGACGCCCCCGGCGCGGCCGAACTGCTGGCCGGGTTGGCCGCGCTGGGCGCGCAGGCCCGGCTGGTGGCCGGCGACGTGGCCGACCGGGACACGGTCGCCGCCCTGCTGGCCGACATCCCCGCCGAGCACCCGCTCACCGGGGTGGTCCACGCCGCCGGCGTCCTCGACGACGCGGTGGTGTCGGCGCTGACCCCGGAGCGGATGTCGACGGTGCTCGCCGCCAAGGCCGACGCCGCCTGGCACCTGCACGAGCTGACCCGGGGGCGGAACCTCCCGATGTTCGTCCTCTTCTCGTCCGTCGCCGGCGTCCTCGGCGGCCCCGGGCAGGGCAACTACGCTGCCGCGAACGCGTTCCTGGACGGCCTCGCCCACCACCGGCGCGCCTCCGGCCTCGCCGCCACCGCCCTGGCCTGGGGCCTCTGGGCCGCCGACAGCGGGATGACCGGCGCCCTCGACGCCGCCCAGCGGCAACGGATGAGCCGCAACGGCCTCAGCCCGCTCGACACCGACCAGGGGCTGCACCTGTTCGACGCCGCCCTTCGCGGCGGTCGCCCCCAGATGGTGCCGGCGCTGCTCGACCTCGCCGCGCTGCGCCGCCAGTCCGACACCGGTCAGCTTCCGGCGCCGCTGCGGGGCCTGGTCCGGGCCCGGCGGCGCGTCGTCGTCGACGGCGGCGACGGGCCGTCCTTCGCGCAACGCCTCGCCGGCACGCCGGAGGCCGAGCGCGGCCGGCTGGTGGAGGAACTGGTCAAGGCGCAGGTCATCGAGGTGCTCGGCTACCCGCCGGCCACCGTCATCCCGTCCGGGCAGACGTTCACCGGCCTCGGCTTCGACTCGCTGACCGCCGTGGAGCTGCGCAACCGGCTGACCGCCGCCACCGGGATCCGGCTGCCGGCGAGCCTGATCTTCGACTGCCCCACGCCCGCCGCGCTCGCCGACTTCCTGCTGGCCGACGCCGCGCCGCCCGCGCCCGCGTCGAGCCTGCTGGCCGAGCTGGACCGGCTGGAGGCCGCGTTCGCCGCGACCGGGCCGGACGAGCTGGAACGACTGGCCGGCGACGACGACACGCGGACCGCCGTCGCGGTCCGCCTCCGGGCGCTGGTCACCAGGTGGAGCGACGCCACCGACCGCCCGGCCGACGTCAGCCAGGCCATCGACGATGCCTCGGACGACGAACTGTTCGACTTCATCGACCAGAAGTTCGGCCGATCCTGACCACGAGTCCGCCGCTTGCCCCTAGCGACAGGTGATCACCCCGATGGCGAACGAAGCCAAGCTCCGCGAGTACCTCAAGCGCGTCACCGCTGACCTGCACGAGACCAGCGAACGCCTGAGGGCCGTCGACGAGCAGAACCACGAGCCCATCGCGATCGTGGGGATGAGCTGTCGCTACCCGGGCGGGGTGCACAGCCCCGAGGCGCTGTGGCGGTTGGTCGAGTCCGGCGCCGACGCCGTCACGGAGTTCCCGGCCGACCGGGGCTGGGACGTGGCGAACCTCTACGACCCCGACCCGGACGCGCACGGCAAGTCGTACACCCGGGAGGGTGGCTTCCTGCACGACGCCGGCGAGTTCGACGGCGGTTTCTTCGGCATCTCCCCCCGCGAGGCCCTGGCGATGGACCCGCAGCAGCGCCTGCTGCTGGAGGTCGCCTGGGAGGCGGTCGAACGGGCCGGCATCGCCGCCGACTCGCTCAAGGGCAGCCGCACCGGCGTCTTCACCGGCGTCATGTACCACGACTACGTGTCCCGCCTGAACGGCGTGCCGGAGGAGGTCGAGGCCTTCGTCGGCACCGGCAACCACGGCAGCGTCGTCTCCGGCCGGATCGCCTACACGTTCGGGTTCGAGGGCCCGGCGGTCACGGTCGACACCGCCTGCTCGTCCTCCCTGGTGGCGCTGCACCTCGCCGTGCAGGCGCTGCGCTCCGGCGAGTGCACCCTCGCGCTGGCCGGCGGCGTCACCGTCATGTCCAGCCCCGACACGTTCATCGGGTTCAGCCGCCAGCGCGGCCTGTCCCCGGACGGGCGGTGCAAGTCCTTCGCCGCCGCCGCCGACGGCACCGGCTGGAGCGAGGGCGCCGGGCTGCTGCTGCTGGAACGGCTCTCCGACG
The DNA here is from genome assembly GCF_055587185.1 of Micromonospora sp. NPDC048040. Taxonomy (NCBI): domain Bacteria; kingdom Bacillati; phylum Actinomycetota; class Actinomycetes; order Micromonosporales; family Micromonosporaceae; genus Micromonospora; species Micromonospora sp. NPDC048040. The sequence continues at coordinate 29,843 of NZ_JBVJGT010000059.1, forward strand.
CCCACCGCAACGAGCACCCCGTGCTCGCCGTGGTGCGCGGCACCGCGGTCAACCAGGACGGCGCCTCGAACGGCCTCACCGCGCCGCACGGCCCGTCGCAGCAGCGGGTGATCCGCCAGGCGCTGGCCAACGCGCGGCTCTCCCCGGCCGACGTGGACGCGGTGGAGGCCCACGGCACCGGCACCCGCCTCGGCGACCCCATCGAGGCGCAGGCGCTGCTCGCCACGTACGGCCGGGACCGGGCCGACGACCAGCCGCTGTGGCTCGGCTCGATCAAGTCCAACCTCGGGCACACCCAGGCCGCGGCCGGCGTCGCCGGCGTGATCAAGATGGTCATGGCGATGCGGCACGGCGTCCTGCCGAGGACCCTGCACGTCGACGAGCCGTCCCCGCACGTCGACTGGTCGGCCGGCGCGGTGAGCCTGCTCCGCGAGCCGCGCCCGTGGCCACGCGGGTCCCGGCCGATGCGCGCCGGCGTCTCCTCCTTCGGCGTCAGCGGCACGAACGCCCACGTCATCGTCGAGGCCGCCCCGCCCGCGCCGCAGCCGACCGCCGGCACCGACGCCGTCGCCGGACCCGACCCGCTGCCGTGGGTCGTCTCCGCGCGCAGCGCCGCCGGGCTCACCGCCCAGGCCGACCGGCTGCGCTCCTGGCTCGCCGACCACCCCGACGCCGCGCCGGCCGCGGTGGGCCGGGCCCTGGCCGCCGGACGGTCCACCCTCGAACACCGGGCCGTGCTGCTCGGGACCGACCGGGACGAGCTGGTCGCCGGGCTCGCCGCGCTGGCCGACGGCGTCCCGGCCGCGTCCGTGCGGCGCGGGGTCGCCAGCCCCACCCGCGTCGCGGTGCTCTGCACCGGCCAGGGCGCCCAGCGGGTCGGCATGGGCCGGCAGCTGTCCGCCGCCTTCCCGGTCTTCGCCGCGGCCTTCGACGCCGCCTGCGCGGAACTGGACCGGCACCTCGACCGGCCCCTGCGCGAGGTCCTCGACGGTCCCGCCGACGTGCTCGACCGCACCGGCTACGCCCAGGCGGCGCTGTTCGCCGTCGAGGTGGCCGCCTACCGGCTCGTCGAGTCCTGGGGCGTCGTGCCCGACTTCGTGGCCGGGCACTCGGTCGGCGAGGTGGCCGCCGCGCACGTCGCCGGCGTGCTGTCGCTGCCGGACGCCGCCCGCCTGGTCGCCGCCCGGGGCAGCCTGATGCAGGCGCTGCCCACCGGCGGCGCGATGGTGGCGGTCCGCGCCACCGAGGCCGAGGTGCGCCAGCACCTGGAGGCCGCCGACGAGGCGGCCGGGGCGGGGCTGGCCGCCGTCAACGGCCCGGAGTCCGTCGTCGTCTCCGGCGACGAGGACGCCGTGCTGGCGGTCGCCGAACACTTCGCGGCCCTCGGCCGGCAGACCAGGCGACTGCGGGTCAGCCACGCGTTCCACTCCGCCCGGATGGACCCGATGCTCGACGCGTTCGCCGACGTGCTCGGGCAGTTGACCTTCGCCGCCCCCCGGATCCCCGTGGTCTCCACCGTGACCGGCGGGGTGCTCACCCCGGACGAGGTCGGCTCGCCGGCGTACTGGCTGCGCAACGTCCGGGAGACGGTCCGCTTCGACGCGGCCGTGACCGCCCTGCGCGAGCTGGGCGTGGGCGCGTACGTCGAGGTGGGCCCCGGCGGGGTGCTCTCCGCGCTGACCCAGGAGATCGTCGGGTCGGACCAGGCGGTCTGCGCCCCGGTGCTGCGCGCCGACTCCGACGAGGCGGCGACCGCGCTGGCCGCCGCCGCCACCGTCTGGGCCCGGGGCGTGCCGGTGGACTGGGCCGCCCTGTTCGACGGCCCGCCCGTGCCGGTCGACCTGCCGACGTACGCGTTCCAGCGCCAGCGCTACTGGCTGCTGCCCCTGCCGCAGGCCGCCGATGTGACCGCCGCCGGGCTGACCCCGACCGGCCACCCGCTGCTCGGCGCGGTGTTCCGGTCGGCCGACGGCGACGAGGTGACGCTCACCGGCCGGCTGTCGGTGGAGAGCCAGCCCTGGCTGGCCGAGCACGCCGTACGCGACGTGGTGCTCTTCCCCGGCACCGGTGTCGTGGAGCTGGCGTTGCGGGCCGGCGCGGAGGTCGGCGCGGACCGGCTCGCCGAGCTGACCCTGGAGGCGCCGCTGGTGCTGCCGGAGACCGGCGGCGTCGACGTGCAGGTCGCCGCCGAACGGGCCGGCACCGACGCGTGGCAGCTCACCGTCCACGCCCGCCGCTCCGGCACCGACGACCTGTGGGTCCGGCACGCCACCGGCCTGCTCACCCCGGGACCGGGGGAGGCCGGGACCCCGCTGACGGCGTGGCCGCCGGCCGGCGCCGTCGCCCTCGACGTGTCCGAGCTGACCGGCCGGGCGGCGGACGCCGGATTCGCGTATGGCCCGACCTTCTCCGGGCTGCGCGCCGCGTGGCGGCTCGGTGCCGACGTCTACGCCGAGGTCGCGCTGCCCGAGCCGGCGGCCGGCGAGGCCGGCGGGTACGGGCTGCACCCGGCGCTGCTCGACGCCGCCGTGCAGGCGGTCGGGCTGGGCATCGTCGACCCCGGCCAGGCCCGGCTGCCGTTCTCCTGGTCCGCCGTCACGCTGTCCGCCCACGGCGCCGACACGCTGCGGGTACGGCTCACCCCCACCGGCCCGGACACGGTGGCCATGCTGGTCGCGGACGCCGCCGGCGAGCCCGTCGCCCGGATCGGGTCCCTGGTGCTGCGGCCCCTGCCGGCCGGAGACCTGTCCTCCGGCGGGCCCTCCTGGCGTCGCTCGCTGTTCCGCCTCGACTGGCCCCGGCACGCCGGCAGCGCCGGCGCGCCCGACGACACGACCTGGGCCGTGCTCGGCGACCGCCCCGCGCCACTGCCGTCCGGCGTGGCCGCCGCCCGGCACCCCGACCTCGACGCGCTGGTCGACGCCGGGGTGCCCGACGTCGTGCTGTTCCCGGTGGCCGGTGCCGCCGCGACCGGCCCCGACCCGGTCCACGGCCTGCTCGCCGAGGTCCTCGGCGTGCTCCAGGGCTGGCTCGCCGCCGAGCCGCACACCGGCGGATCCCGGCTGGTCGTGCTCACCCGCGGTGCCGTCGCCGTGGACGACGCCGCCGAGGTGGAGGACCTGGCCGGCGCGGCCGTCTGGGGTCTGCTCCGCTCCGCGCAGGCCGAGCACCCCGGCCGGTTCCTGCTCGTCGACGTCGACGACCCGGACCGCTCCGCCGCCGCCCTCGCCGGCCTGCTGTCCGCCGAGGAGCCGCAGGCGGCCGTGCGGAACGGCGTGGTCCGGGTGCCCCGGCTCGTCGCCGCCACCGAATCCGACGCCCCGGCCTCGTCGCCGGACCCGGACGGCACGGTCCTGGTCACCGGCGGCACCGGCGCCCTGGGCGCACTGACCGCCCGCCACCTGGTCACCCGGCACGGGGTCCGCCACCTGGTGCTCACCAGCCGGCGCGGGGCCGACGCGGACGGCGTCGCCGACCTGCTCGCCGAGCTGGCCGACCTGGGCGCGACCGCGACGGTCGAGGCGTGCGACGCCGCCGACCGGGACGCCCTGGCCGCGCTGCTGGACCGGATCGACCCCGCCCACCCGCTGACCGGCGTGGTGCACACCGCCGGCGTGCTCGCCGACCGCACCCTGACCTCGCTCACCGCCGAATCCCTCGCCGAGGTGCTCCGGCCCAAGGTGGACGCCGCCGCGCACCTGCACGAGCTGACCGCCGACCTGGACCTCGGCCTCTTCGTCACGTACTCCTCGGCGGCGGGCGTGACGGGCAGCCCCGGCCAGGCCAACTACGCCGCCGCCAACGCCTACCTCGACGCGCTCGCCCACCGGCGACGGGCCGCCGGCCGCCCGGCGCTCTCCCTGGCCTGGGGGCCGTGGGCCGAGTCGGGCGGCGGCATGACCGCCGGCCTCGACCGGGCCGACACCGACCGGCTGGCCCGCGCGGGCGTGCGCCCCCTCCCGCAGGCGGACGGCCTCGCCCTCTTCGACGCCGCCCTGCTGACCGGCCGGCCGGTGGCGGTGCCGATGACGCTGGACGGCCCGGCGCTGCGCACCCAGGCCGAGGCGGGCACCCTGCCGCCCGTGCTGCGCGGGCTGGTCCGGGCGCCCCGCCGCCGCGCCACGCGGACCGGCCCGGCCGGGACCGCCGCCCTCACCGGACAGCTGGCCGGGCTCGACCGCGAGGAGCGCGCCGCGGCCCTGCTGCGGCTCGTCCTCGACCAGGTCGCGGCGGTGCTGGGGTACGCCGACGCGTCCGCCGTCGAGGCCGCGCGTCCGTTCACCGACCTGGGCTTCGACTCGCTGACCGCCGTCGAGCTGCGTAACCGGCTGGGCGCGGTCACCGGCCTGCGGCTGCCGGCGACTCTGGTGTTCGACCACCCGACGCCGCTCGCCCTGGCCGACCACCTGGACGCCGAGACCGGCGCGGACGCCGACCCGCTGCCGGCGGCGGTCGCCACCGTCGCGGCGCTCGACGAGCCGATCGCGATCGTCGGGATGAGCTGCCGCTACCCCGGCGGCGTACGCTCCCCGGAGCAGCTGTGGGACCTCCTCGCCGCCGGTGGGGACGGCATCACCGACTTCCCCGCCGACCGGGGATGGGACCTCGACGAGCTGTACGACCCGTCCGGCACGCGCCGGGGCAGCAGCTACGCCCGCGAGGGCGGCTTCCTGGCCGACGCCGGTGACTTCGACGCCGACCTGTTCAAGATCTCGCCGCACGAGGCCCTCGCCATGGACCCGCAGCAGCGGCTGCTGCTGGAGACCTCGTGGGAGGCGATCGAGGACGCCCGGATCGACCCGCTCACGCTCCGGGGCCGCCCCGTCGGCGTGTTCGCCGGCATGATGTACCACAACCACGCCGCCGGGCTGGCCGACGTGCCGGAGACCCTCGACGGCTACCTCGGCGTCGGCACGGCGAGCAGCGTGCTGTCGGGCCGGGTGGCGTACTCGTTCGGTTTCGAGGGGCCGGCGGTGACGGTGGACACGGCGTGTTCGTCGTCGTTGGTGGCGCTGCACCTGGCCGTGCAGGCGCTGCGGTCGGGCGAGTGCGACCTGGCCCTCGCCGGCGGCGTCACCGTCATGGCGACCCCCGAGACGTTCATCGACTTCTCCCGCCAGCGGGGCATGTCCCCCGACGGCCGGTGCAAGTCGTTCTCGGACGACGCGGACGGCACGGGCTGGTCCGAGGGCGTGGGCGTGCTGCTGGTGCAGCGGCTGTCGGATGCGCGGCGCGACGGCCGCCGGGTCCTGGCGGTGGTGCGTGGCACGGCGGTGAACCAGGACGGCGCGTCGAACGGTTTGACGGCGCCGAACGGTCCGTCGCAGCAGCGGGTGATCCGCCAAGCCCTCGCGAACGCCCGGCTGACCGTGGCGGACGTGGACGCGGTGGAGGCGCACGGCACGGGCACGACGTTGGGTGACCCGATCGAGGCGCAGGCGTTGCTCGCCACGTACGGGCAGGACCGGGACGACCACGACGCGCTGCTGCTCGGTTCGGTGAAGTCGAACATCGGTCACACCCAGGCGGCGGCCGGCGTGGCCGGTGTGATCAAGATGATCCTGTCGATGCGGCACGGGGTGGTCCCGGCGTCGCTGCACGTCGACGAGCCGTCGTCGCACGTGGACTGGTCGTCGGGTGCGGTCGAGCTGGTGACGCAGGCGCGTGAGTGGCCGGCGGTGGGGCGTCCGCGTCGCGCGGGCGTGTCCTCGTTCGGCATCTCCGGCACCAACGCCCACGTGATCATCGAGCAGGGCGAGCCGGAGCCCGTCCGGGCGCCTGTCGTGCCGGTGAGGGTGCCGGTGCCGTGGGTGGTGTCGGCGCGGTCGGAGCGGGGTCTGGCGGGCCAGGCGGCGCGGTTGGCGTCGTTCGTGCGGGACCGGTCCGACCTCGCGGTGGCCGACGTGTCGTGGTCGTTGGCGACGTCGCGGGCGGCGTTGGAGCACCGCGCGGTGGTGTGGGGCTCGGACGCGGACGAGCTGGTGGCGGGCCTGGCGGTTGTCGCCGAGGGTCGGTCGTCGGTGGCTTCGGGTGTGGTGTCGGCGGGTCGTCGGGCGGTGCTGTTCACGGGTCAGGGTTCGCAGCGGGCCGGCATGGGCCGTGAACTGTACGAGGCGTTCCCGGTCTTCGCGGCGTCCTTCGACGCGGTGTGCGCGGAGATCGATCGACATCTGCCGCGTCCTCTGCGGGAGGTGGTGTTCGCCGAGCTGGGCACTGCGGACGCCGCTCTGCTGGATCAAACCTTCTTCGCGCAGGCGGGGTTGTTCGCGGTCGAGGTGGCGTTGTGGGAGTTGCTGTCGTCGTGGGGTGTGCGGGCGGACTTCCTGGCGGGCCATTCGATCGGTGAGGTGACTGCTGCCTACGTGGCGGGGATGTTGTCGCTGCCGGATGCGTGTGCGTTGGTGGCGGCGCGGGGTCGGTTGATGCAGGCGTTGCCGGCCGGTGGGGTGATGGCCGCGGTCGGCGCGGCCGAGGCTGCGGTGCGCGAGGTCATCGAGGCGTCGGGTGCGGCGGTGGACGTCGCGGCGGTGAACGGTCCCGCGTCGGTGGTGGTATCGGGTGCCGCCGACGAGGTCGCCTCGGTGGTGGCGGCGTCTCGTGAGCGGGGTTGGCGGGTCAAGGAGCTGTCGGTCAGTCACGCGTTCCACTCACGGTTGATGGATCCGATGTTGGACGAGTTCGCGTCCGTCGTGGCGGGGCTGGGCTGGCAGCCGCCCCGGATCCCGATCGTGTCGAACGTGACCGGCGCGGTCGCGGACACGGCGGAGGTCACCGACCCGGGTTACTGGGTGCGGCACGTGCGGCAGGCGGTGCGGTTCGCCGACGGGGTGGCGGCGCTGCGGGAGCAGGGCGTCGACACGTTCCTGGAGGTCGGTCCGGACGCCGTCCTCACCGCCATGGTGGCGGAGATCGTCGCCGACGTGCGGCGGATCCCCACGTCGCGGCGGGACCAGGCGGAGGTCGACGCGCTGACCTCGGCCGTCGGGCAGTTGTGGGTCGCGGGTGCCGCGGTGGACTGGGCGGCGTACCACGGCCAGGCCGGTGCCCGGCCGCGCGTGGTCGACCTGCCCACGTACGCCTTCGATCATCGACGTTACTGGATCAATGCGGCGACGCGGTCCTACCGGCCCCCGGCCGCCGGGGGTACCGCTGCCGACGAGGACTTCTGGCGGGCCATCGAGGCGGAGGACGTCGCGAGTCTCGCCGAGAGCCTGGCCGTCGACGCCGACGCCCCGCTCGCGGCCGTGCTACCGGCGCTGTCCACCTGGCGACGTCGCCGGGACGCCGAGGCCGCCCTCGACTCGTGGCGCTACCGGGTGGCGTGGCAGCCGCTCACGGACGAGCCCGCCCGTGCCGAGGCGACCGAGTTCCTGCTCGTCGTACCGGCCGACGCGGGCGCGGCCGTGACGGACTGGGTGACCGCCCTCGGCGTCGACGGCGCGCGGGTCGTCGAGGTCGACGCCGCCTGCGACCGCAAGCGCATCGCCCACGACCTCGTCGAGGCGTCGGCCGGCAGCGACGGCGACCCGCTGCCCGTGCTCTCCCTCCTCGCGATCGACGACCGGCCGTACGCCGGGGCCGCTTCCGTTCCGGCCGGGCTCGCCGGCACCGTCGCGCTCGCCCAGGCGCTCGGGGACGCCGGGGTCGCCGCCCGACTCTGGATCGCCACCCGCGGCGCGGTCTCCGTCGGGTCCCGCGACCGGCACGTCGACCCCGTGCAGGCGATGGCGTGGGGCTTCGGCAGCGTGCTGCGGGCCGAGCACCCGCACCGCTGGGGTGGGCTCGTCGACCTGCCCGAGCAGCCGGACCAGGGTGTCGTACGCAGGCTCCGTACGCTGATCGGCGGCACCGGCCGGGAGGACGAGGTCGCCCTGCGCCAGGCCGGTGCCCACGCCCGCAGGCTGGTTCGCGCGACGGACCGCGACGCCGGCCCACGCCGTTCCCGGACGCCGCGCGGCACCGTGCTGATCACCGGCGGCACCGGCGCCCTCGGCGGCCACGTCGCCCGTGCGCTGGCCGGCGATGGCGCCGAACACCTCCTGCTCGTCAGCCGGCGCGGTCCCGAGGCGCCCGGCGCCGCCGCCCTCGCCGAGGAACTCACCGCGCTCGGCAGCAGGATCACCGTCGCGTCCTGCGACGTCGCCGACCGGGCCGCGCTCGCGGTCCTGCTCGACTCGATCCCCGACGAGCTTCCGCTGACCGCGGTCGTGCACACCGCCGCCGCCCTCGACGACAACGTGGTCGACGCGGTGAGCGTCGACCAGCTCGCCACCGCGCTGCGGGCGAAGGTCGACGCCGCGCGCAACCTGGACGAGTTGACCCGGGGCAGGGACCTCTCCGCGTTCGTCCTCTTCTCCTCGCTCGCCGGTCTCCTGGGCGCCGCCGGCCAGGCCACCTACGCGCCCGGCAACGCCTTCCTCGACGCCCTGGCGCAGCGGCGTCGCGCGGAGGGGCTGCCGGGGACCTCGCTCGCCTGGGGCCTGTGGGCCGACGGCGGCGTGAGCGCCGGCGAGTTCGAGCAGCGGCTGAGCCGCACCGGGTTCGGCGCGATGGCGCCGGAAACGGCCGTGCGGGCCCTCACCCGGGCGCTCGACCGCGACGAGACGTACCTCGTGGTGGCCGACATCGACTGGGCCCGGGTGGCCGCCGGCGGCCGACGGCACGCCCCGCTGGTCCGGGACCTGCTGGCCGCGGCCGGTCCGGCGGCAGCCCCCGACGCCCCCGCCCCGGCGGCCGACCTGCGCCTTCGCCTGTCCGGAATGTCCGGCACGGAGCAGATGCACGCGCTCCGCGAGCTCGTCCGTGCCGAGGTCGCCGCCGTGCTGGGCCACGAGTCCGCCGAGCGGGTGGCGCCGGATCGGGCGTTCCAGGACCTGGGCTTCACCTCGCTGGCGGCGGTCGAGCTGCGCAACCGGCTCGACGCGGCCACCGGCCTCGCGCTGCCGAGCACGCTCGCGTTCGACTACCCGAACTCGACCGTCCTCGCCGGGCACATCCACGCCGAGCTGCTCGGCGGGCAGGCCCTTCCCGGCGCCACCGCGTCGACCGGCCCCGTCGTGGGCGACGACCCGATCGTCATCGTCGGCATGGGCTGCCGGTTCCCCGCCGGAGCCGAGTCCCCGGACGGGCTCTGGGCGCTGCTGACGGCCGGCGTCGACGCGATGTCCGGATTCCCGACGAACCGGCACTGGGACCTGGAGTCGCTGGCCGACCCCGGCTCCGAGGGGAACGACCACTCCTACGTCACCCGAGGGGCCTTCCTGGCCGACGCGGGCGGCTTCGACGCGGAGTTCTTCGGGATCTCGCCCCGTGAGGCCCTCGCCATGGACCCGCAGCAGCGGCTGCTGCTGGAGGTCACCTGGGAGGCGTTCGAGGACGCCCGGATCGAACCCCTCGCGCTGCGCGGCAGCCGCGTCGGGGTGTTCGCCGGCACCAACGGACAGGACTACGAGACCGTCGTGCGTCAGGCCGGCGAGTCCCTCGCCGGGTTCGGCGCGACCGGTGCCTCGGCGAGCGTGCTGTCGGGCCGGGTGGCGTACTCGTTCGGTTTCGAGGGGCCGGCGGTGACCGTGGACACCGCGTGTTCGTCGTCGTTGGTGGCGCTGCACCTGGCCGCGCAGGCGCTGCGGTCCGGCGAGTGCGACCTGGCGCTGGCCGGCGGTGTGACGGTGATGGCGACTCCCGGCGCCTTCATCGAGTTCTCCCGCCAGGGCGGGCTGTCGGCGGACGGCCGCTGCAAGGCGTTCGCCGAGTCGGCGGACGGCACCGCGTGGGGCGAGGGCGTCGGCGTCCTGGTCGTGCAGCGGCTGTCGGACGCGCGGCGGGACGGTCGTCGGGTGCTGGCGGTGGTGCGGGGTACGGCCGTGAACCAGGACGGTGCGTCGAACGGGTTGACGGCGCCGAACGGTCCGTCGCAGCAGCGGGTGATCCGGCAGGCGCTCGCGTCGGCGGGGTTGTCGGCCGGGGACGTGGACGTCGTCGAGGCGCACGGCACCGGCACGACGCTCGGTGACCCGATCGAGGCGCAGGCGTTGTTGGCCACGTACGGGCAGGGCCGCGGCGAGGCTGCGCCGCTGCTCCTCGGCTCGGTGAAGTCGAACATCGGTCACACGCAGGCGGCGGCCGGCGTGGCGGGGATCATCAAGATGATCCTGGCGATGCGGGCCGGGGTGGTGCCGGCGTCGTTGCACGTGGGCGAGCCGTCGTCGCATGTGGACTGGTCGTCGGGTGCGGTGGAGCTGGTGACGCGGGCGCGTGAGTGGCCGGCGGTGGGGCGTGCGCGTCGGGCGGGTGTGTCGTCGTTCGGCATCTCGGGCACGAACGCGCACGTGATCCTGGAGCAGCCGGAGTCCGCGCTGGAGCTTGAGCCGGCACCTGCGGCGGTGGAGTCCCTGGCCGGGTCGGATTCCGTTTCGGCGCCTGTCGTGCCGGTGAGGGTGCCGGTGCCGTGGGTGGTGTCGGCGCGGTCGGAGCGGGGTCTGTCGGGTCAGGCGGCGCGGTTGGTGTCGTTCGTGCGGGGCCGCTCCGACCTCGCGGTGGCCGACGTGTCGTGGTCGTTGGCGACGTCGCGGGCGGCGTTGGAGCACCGTGCGGTGGTGTGGGGCTCGGACGTGGACGAGTTGATGGCGGGCCTGGCGGCTGTCGCCGAGGGCCGGTCGTCGGTGGCTTCGGGTGTGGTGTCGGCGGGTCGTCGGGCGGTGTTGTTCACGGGTCAGGGTTCGCAGCGGGCCGGCATGGGCCGTGAGCTGTACGACGCGTTCCCCGTGTTCGCCTCGGCCTTCGACGAGGTGTGCGGGCATCTGGATGACCTGTCGCCGCGTCCGCTGCGGGAGGTGGTGTTTGCCGAGCCGGGCAGCTCCGAGGCCGGTTTGTTGGATCAGACGGTGTTCGCGCAGGCGGGGTTGTTCGCGGTTGAGGTGGCGTTGTGGGAGTTGTTGTCGTCGTGGGGTGTGCGGGCGGATTTCCTGGCGGGTCATTCGATCGGTGAGGTGACTGCTGCCTACGTGGCGGGGATGCTGTCGCTGCCGGATGCGTGTGCGTTGGTGGCGGCGCGGGGTCGGTTGATGCAGGCGTTGCCGGCCGGTGGGGTGATGGCCGCGATCGGCGCTGCGGAGCAATCGGTCGCCGAGTTGATCGCGGAGACCGGTGCGGCGGTGGACGTCGCGGCGGTGAACGGTCCCGCGTCGGTGGTGGTATCGGGTGCCGCCGACGAGGTCGCCTCGGTGGTGGTGGCCTCTCGCGAGCGGGGTTGGCGGGTCAAGGAGCTGTCGGTCAGTCACGCGTTCCACTCGCGGCTCATGGACCCGATGTTGGACGAGTTCGCCTCGGTGGTGGCGGGGCTGGACTGGCGGGTGCCGCGAGTGCCCGTGGTGTCGAACGTGACCGGCGCGGTGGCGGATCCGCTGGCGCTGGTGGATCCGGGTTACTGGGTGCGGCACGTGCGGCAGGCGGTGCGGTTCGCCGACGGGGTGGCCGCGCTGCGGGAGCAGGGCGTCGACACGTTCCTGGAGGTCGGCCCGGACGCGACGTTGACGGCGATGGTGGCGGAGATCGTCGGCGACGGGGTGGTGCGACGGATTCCGACGTCGCGGCGGGACCAGGCGGAGGTCGACGCGTTGACCTCGGCCGTCGGGCAGTTGTGGGTCGCGGGCGTCGCCGTCGACTGGGCGGCGTACCACGGCCAGGCCGGTGCCCGGCCGCGCGTGGTCGACCTGCCCACGTACGCCTTCGACCACACCTGGTACTGGCCCGAGGCGGCGCCCTCGACCCGTCGGGACGCCCACGCCGATGCCCTCGACGGGCGGTTCTGGGCGGCAGTGGAGTCCGGCGACCCCGACCGGATCGGCGGCGAGTTGGGCGTCCACGCGGACGAGCCGTTCAGCGAGGTCCTGCCGAAGCTCGCGCAGTGGCGGCGGGCCGCCCGGCAGCAGTCCGTCGTGGACTCCTGGCGGTACCGGGTCGAGTGGCGGCCGGCCGCGGTGGCCGGGCGTGCGGGCCTGACCGGCACGTGGTTGGTGCTGATCCTCCCAGGCCAGGAGGACCACCCGCTGCTGGCCGGGCTGTCGGCGCGGGGCGCCGAGGTGGTCCCGGTGGTGCTGGATGAGTGGGACCGTGACCGCATCGCGCGCCAACTGACCGAGGCGCGGGAGACCCGTGGACCGGTCGCCGGCCTGGTCTCGCTGATCTCGCTCGCCGGCGCGGGCGTGGTGGAGGCCATGACCGTGGCGCAGGCGCTGGCCGTGGCGACGGTCGACGCTCGCTTGTGGTGGCTCACCTCCGGTGCGGTTGCCGTGGACGACTCGGAGACCCTGGGCGACCTCTCCGCTGGTGCGGCGGTGTGGGGTTTGGGTCGGGTGGTGGGTTTGGAGTTGCCGTTGCGGTGGGGTGGGTTGGTGGATGTGTCGGGTGTGTGGGATGGGGGTGTGT
>NZ_JBVJGT010000060.1:0-41609 GCF_055587185.1 Micromonospora sp. NPDC048040
AGCATGCGCCCTGCGGACAGCGCCGTGCCGAGTACGCTCAGCACTCCGTGCAGCCCCGTGCGGATCGGGTGGAGGAAGCCTCGGCTAGCAATGCGGATGAGGGCGGCGCAGACGGCGGCCGGTCCCGGGGGTCCCCGGTAGAAGTGTTCGCTCGGCGCCCGGGCCCGGGGGGTGCCCGGCCGCCGTGGCCGCCCGGCGGGCGGGCCGTGGTCGGGGGTGGGGGGGAGGGCCGGCCGGCCCGGGGGGTGCCGGCCGGTCCGCGCGGGGTACGCCCGCGCCGGCCGGTGGCGGACGGCCCGGCCGGCGCCCCCGGTCGGTCCGTCCGTCCGGGAGGGCCTCCCGCCTCGGCGGAAGGGCGTTCCGGGTTCGCCGTTCCGGCGGGCGGCCGGCGGGAGACCGCCTACGGTCGGGTCAGGACGGCCGAGGGGCGGGGACGGGGGATGGCTGACGAGCACGGGGCGGGGTCGCGGCGCACGCGCGGCCGCCGCCCGCCGCCCGCCGGAAGGGACCGGGAACTGCGCGCCGCGCGCGATCCCACCCGCCCCGGCCGCCGCGCCGGTCGCCCGGTCGCCGTCCCGGAGGTCGTGGCCAGCCCCAGCCGGCCGGCGGCGCCGCCCAGCCCGCTGCGACGGTGGCTGTTGATGCACCGGGTGCAGCCGGTGGGCCCCGAGTCGGCGGAGGGCCAGGCCCGCTCGCACGCCTGGTGGCAGGTCATGTGCCTGACCGGGGTGGACTACTTCTCCACCCTGTCGTACCTGCCGGGGATCGCGGCGGTCGCGGCGGGGGCGCTCTCCCCGCTGGCCACCCTGCTGATCGTTGCGCTGACGCTGCTCGGCATGCTGCCGATGTACCGGCGGGTGGCCCGGGAGAGCCCGCACGGGCAGGGCTCGGTGGCGATGCTGGAACGGCTGCTGCCGTTCTGGCGGGGCAAGGTCTTCGTGCTGGTCCTGCTCGGCTTCGTGGCCACCTCCTGGATCATCACGATCACCCTCTCCTCGGCCGACGCCACGGTGCACCTGCTGGAGAACCCGCTGCTGCCCGAGGATGTCGGCGGAACGGGGGTCGCCGTCGGCGTCACCGTCGTGCTGCTGCTGATCCTCGGCGGCGTCTTCCTGCTCGGCTTCCGGGAGGCGGTGGCGGTGGCCATCCCGCTGGTCGCCGTCTTCCTGGCGCTGAACGCGGTGGTCGTCGCGGTCTCGGTGGCCGAGATCGCGGCGGACCCGGGGACGCTGGCGGGCTGGACCTCGGCGCTGAGCGCGGGCCGGGGCCCGGGCGAGGTGGCGGTGACCGCCGTGCTGGCCTTCCCGCTGCTGGTGCTCGGGCTCTCCGGTTTCGAGACCGGGGTCAGCATGATGCCGCTGGTGGCCGGGGACGGGCCGGACGGCGAGGCCCGGTTGGCGGCGCGGATCCGCAACACCCGCCGGATGCTCGCCACCGCCGCCCTCGTCATGTCGGTCTACCTGGTCTCGACCTCGCTCGTGACCACGGTGCTGATCCCTCCCGGTGAGTTCGGGCCGGGCGGGGCCGCCAACGGCCGGGCGCTGGCGTACCTCGCCCACGAGCACGTCGGCGAGGTCTTCGGCACCGTCTACGACGTCAGCAGCGCGCTCATCCTCTGGTTCGCCGGCGCCTCCGCGATGGCCGGCCTGATCAACATCGTGCCCCGCTACCTGCCCACCTACGGCATGGCGCCGGAGTGGGCCCGCGCGGTGCGGCCGGTCGTGATCGTCTACACGCTGGTCAGCATCGCGATCACCGTGGTGTTCCGGGCCGACGTCAACGACCAGGCCGGGGCGTACGCCACCGGGATCCTCGCCATGATGGTCTCCGCCGCCGTGGCGGTCACCATCTCCGCGGCCCGCCGCCGGGAGCGCGTCGCCGCCGTCGGCTTCGCCGTGCTCACCCTGGTCCTGCTGTACGCCCTGGCCGAGAACGCCATCGCCAAGCCGGACGGCATCACCATCTCGGTCCTGTTCATCCTCGGCATCGTCGCGGTCTCGCTGGTCTCGCGGGTGAGCCGGACCACCGAGCTGCGTACGGAGCGGATCGAGTTCGACGAGCCGGCCCGACGGTTCGTCGCCGACTCGCTGGCGCACGACGGCCGGCTGCACCTCATCGCCCACAAGCGGGCCCGGGGCGCGGTGAAGGAGTACACGATCAAGGAGCGGGCGCAGCGGGGGATGAACCCGGTCCCCGGCGAGGGCGACATCCTGTTCCTGGAGATCGAGGTGGTCGACCCGTCCGAGTTCAGCCAGGTGCTGCGGGTCCACGGCGTGGAGGTCGGGGGCTTCCGGGTGCTGCGGGCCAGCAGCCCGGCGGTGCCGAACGCCATCGCGGCGATCCTCCTGGCGCTGCGCGACGCCACCGGCGTCCGCCCGCACGCCCACTTCGAATGGTCCGAGGGGAACCCGATCGCGCACCTGCTGCGTTACCTCATCCTCGGTCGGGGCGACACCCCGCCGGTGGTCCGGGAGATCCTCCGCAAGTCCGAGCCGGACCCGGCCCGCCGGCCGGGCATCCACGTCGGCGGCTGACCCCGGCATCCCGTGCCGGCCTCGGGCCGCACGGCAGGTATCAGCCTTCTCAAGATGAATCGTACCTTTATTCATCTTCGACTGACTTGCCCGAGTTTCGCTCGTATTGTGGCCTTCGGTGGCTGTCGGGATGTCAGCCACCCCGCGCCCGCTTTCGGGCCGGCCGTGTCATGCACCGAGAGGCAGGGGAAGGCTGATGTCGACGTATCAAGGGAACCGGCGAGCGGCGCCAACCAGGCGGCGGTCCCGGTGGTTCTTAGCGGGTGGCCTCGTGGCGGGCACCCTGGTGGCCGGGGTGGCGGGCGGCGTCGCGGTGGCCGCGGGAGCGCTGCCCGCCGCGCCGGACACATCGTCCCTGGTGCTGCGCGGCGACGACTCCGGCGCGGAGCACCGCGACGACCGCCGCGAGCAGGGCCGTGCCGCCCTCGGCGGGCAGCCCTCCGGCGACCCCGCCGGGGAGCCGTCCGGCAATGCCGCCGGGGAGCCCTCCGGCGACTCCGCCGGGGAGCGATCCGGGGACTGGTCGGGCGACTCCGCCGGGGAGCGCCGGGGCGGGGAGGAGGGCAGGCCCCGGGGGCCCGGGGGCGGGCACCGAGGGGAGGTCGCGGTGCCGTGCGACTCGTCGAAGCTCATCGCCGCGCTGGTCCGGGCCAACGCCGAGGGCGGCGCCCACCTGCGGCTCGCGCCGAAGTGCACGTACGAGCTGACGCACGCCTTCCAGCAGCCCGACGACTACGACGGCGGGATCCGGGACGCCCGGGAGGCGGCCGACAGCGCGGAGAACCCGGGCGACGCCGAGGCCCCGCCGCGCAACGCGCAGCACGACAGGGCGGGGCTGCCGGTCATCTACCACCCGATCACGATCCGGGGCGAGGGCGCCACCATCAAGCGGGACGTGCACGCCGAGGCGTTCCGGTTCTTCACCGTCCGCGACGGCGGGGAACTGACCCTCTCCGACGTCGTGCTGCGCAACGGCCTCTCCGCCGCCGAGGGCGGCAGCATCCACGTCGTGCACGGCGCGTCGGCCGTGGTCGAGCGCACCGCCGTCGTCGGCAGCACCTCCCTCTCCGCGGAGGGCGGCGGTGGCGGGATCTTCAACGACGGCAACATGGTGGTCGCCGACAGCACCTTCGTCGACAACCACGCCGCCGGCAAGGCGGGCAAGGGCGGGGGCCTGCTCAACGGCGGCGTGCTGAGCCTGCGCACGTCGGACTTCCGGAACAACACCGCCGTCGCGTACGGCGGCGGCCTCGGCAACTACCGCGGGGCCGCCGAGGTGCAGAAGAGCACCTTCGCGCACAACAACGCGGCGCAGGGCGGCGGCATCGCCAGCTTCTCGGCCCGCACCAGGGTGGCCGACAGCAGGGTGCTCGGCAACACCGCCCAGACCGGTGGGGGCATCGCCAACTCGGACGCCCTGATCTTCCTGCGCGGCATGGAGGTGCGCGACAACACCGCCACCGGCAACGGCGGCGGCATCTCCACCTCCCAGGGCCTGCTTCCGCTCGACGACAGCGTCGTGGCCGGCAACACCGCCCGGGGCGCCGGCGGCGGGATCTACGCCGCGAAGTCCAACCTGCTGGTCCGCAACAGCGCGGTCGACGGGAACCACGCCGTCGGCGCCGCGTCGACGGGCGGCGGAATCTTCGCGACCCAGGGTCAGGTCTCCCTCTACCGCAGCCGGGTGAGCGACAACACCGCCACGGGGAGGCCGGGCGGTCTCTTCGCCGACAAGGCCCGGGTCAGGGTCGACGACGAGACCGACATCGTCGACAACGAGTCCACCAACTGCGAGGGCAGCCGGGTGCCGGTGGCCAACTGCTTCCGCTGACCGGCCGCCCCGAGGGGCGCAGCCGGCCCGCTCCCGACGATCGTGAGGATCCTCGGCGGCGCGGGCCGGGTGCGCCCCTCGTCGCGTGCCCGCCGTCCGGACGGCGCCCTCCGTTCGCCGTCCGGCCGAGCCCGCCTGCGCGAGCTCGGCCGCTGGGCCCTCCCACGACGGCCTGGCGGATCGTCTCCCGCGGTCCGTACCCTCCGGCGGCCAGCTTGTGGCCGGCCCTCGTCCTGGTGCTCCCGTGGCCTGATGCCGTGGAGCGACGCCCGTTCCCGCCGCCTGCTCCGGCAGACGTGCCCCGCCTCCGGCACGGGTTCGGTCCGTCGACCTGACAGCCCATCCTCCTAGGACGCCTTAGGGGATGTGTGGCAGGCGGACGGCGTGGTTGACCCCCGGAGGCCCACCCGTCGCCCACCCCGGTGACGTTCCTCGGCTGCTCCACGGCCGTCCTCGCTGCCGCGCCCGCGCCGCCGGCGGTTGTCGCGTTGACGAATGCTCCGCGCCGTCACTAGGGTCTGCGTCGTGTCCAGCCCCGAGGCGTCCAGACGCCAGCCACCGGTGTCCGGTGGCTGGCCCTCGTTGACGTCGCACTAGGCGCTGTCGGAACCGGACAGCGTCCCTCGGGCGTCCCCGCCACCGATCGCCGTCGTACCGGCTGCTCCCGGGCGTCACCCGCGCGTCACCACCGTCGTGCCGCGTCCACGTACCCGGGGAGGCCCTCGCGCGGTGGTCTCCGTGCGCCCGGCTGGACGGTTGTCCCGTGCGCCGCCCGGCCGTGGTCCGCCGTGACCCACCCGCGTCCTCTTCATCCATCCACGACGCGGAATGTGGAGTGTCATGCCGTTCGCCATCTACCTGCTCGGACTGGCGGTTTTCGCCCAGGGAACGTCTGAGTTCATGCTGTCCGGTCTGGTGCCGGACCTCGCCCGGGACCTGCACGTGCCCGTCCCGGCCGCCGGCGCGCTGACGTCGGCCTTCGCGGTAGGAATGATCATCGGAGCGCCGCTGATGGCCGTCCTCAGTCTGCGGTGGCCCAGACGTCGGGCGCTGCTGGTCTTCCTGACCGCCGTCGTCGTCGTGCACGTCGTCGGGGCGGTCACCGACAGCTTCGGCGTGCTGCTGGCCACCCGGGTCGTCGGAGCGCTGGCGTACGCCGGGTTCCTCGCGGTGGGCCTGGCCACGGCGGCCGACATGGCCGGACCCGGGGCCAAGGGCCGGGCCGCCTCCGTGCTGCTCGGGGGTCTCACCCTCTCCTGCGTCGCGGGGGTGCCGGCCGGGGCGTTCCTCGGCCAGCTGTGGGGATGGCGCTCGGCGTTCTGGGCGGTGGCCGTCGTCTCGCTGCCCGCCGTCGTGGCCATCTGGCGCGCGGTCCCGGCCACGCCACCGGACGCGGCCGTACCGGGCGCGCGGCACGAGCTTCGGGCGCTGCGCCGTCCCCGCCTGCTCGTGACCCTGCTCCTGGGCGCACTGGTGAACGGGGCGACCTTCTGCACCTTCACCTACCTGGCGCCGCTGATCACCGACGTCAGCGGTTACGACCGGAGGTGGGTGCCGGTCCTGCTGGCCCTCTTCGGCCTGGGGTCGTTCGTCGGTGTGACGGTCGGCGGTCGCGTGTCGGACTCGCAGCCCATGCGGGTCCTGGTGCCAGGTGGGGTGGCCCTGCTCGTCGGCTGGCTCCTGTTCGCGGCCACCGCCGCCAGCGCGCCCGCCGCGTTCCTGCTCGTCTTCGTCCAGGGGACGCTCTCGTTCGCGGTCGGCTCCACGCTGATCACCCGGGCGTTGTACGCGGCCGTCGACGCGCCGTCCCTGGGCGGTTCCTTCGCGACCGCCGCCCTGAACGTGGGCGCGGCAGTCGGCCCCCTGCTGGGCGGGGCGGCCATCGGCGCGGGGCTCGGCTACCGGTCCCCGCTGTGGGTCAGCGCGCTGCTGGTGGCACTGGCGTTCGTCGCCGCCGTACCCACCTGGACGGTGTGGCGGGATGTCGGGACGGAGTCGCCCACGCGGATGGTCGCTTCCTAGCCCGCGTCGCGCTCCCCGTCGCCGCACGAGGCCGTCCACGGGTCCGGCCCGCGCACCCGCCAGGCGCGGGCCGGGGCCCGTCCTACTCGGAGGGCTGGGGCAGCTCGCAGTCGACCTTCGGGTTGGCGCCGATGTAGTTCAGCGGCCCGGCCACGATGGTCACCAGGATGGTGCCCGCCTCGGCGCAGTCGGTGTCGTCGCCGTTGTAGTAGCCGCGCTGGCCGGCGGCGACCGCGCCGATGATCAGCCAGATGACGACGATGACTCCGAGTATCGACGTGCCGCGCATCGCTGCCTCCAGAAAGGGGTGTGGTGGTTCGAGGTGTCGAAGTTGTACCCAGTCGCGTGGAACGGCTAACGACGCCGCTGCTCGGCCGGGTCGGCGGTGTCCCGGGGCGCGTCGGTCGACAGTCCCGCCCGGCAGGCCCGCCGGCCTGACGGCACGCCCTGGCCGACCGCCCGGACCGGGGCACGCCGGTGCGCTATCGGATCGCCGACCGACGGCCGCGCGCGGCGGCCCGGCGGGCGTACAACTGCGTCAGAGCACCGCGCAGGAGGACACCATGGACGCCCCGACCCCGCACCTGTTCGTCGACCGCCCCGAGGACGTCGCCGTCGCGGCCCGCGCACTGGCCGGGGGCGCGGTGGTGGCGGTGGCGTTCGGGAACTTCTACGCGCTGGTGACCCGGCCGGACGCCGCCACCGTGCGCCGGGTCAACGTCGCCAAGGGCCGGCCGGCCGACCAGGTCGGCAGCATCACCACCGCCTTCGGGCGGATCCCCGCGATGTTCGACTGGGCGCGGCTGCCGCACCGGCTGCCCGCGCGCCGGGTGCGGCAGCTGATGGGCGTCCTCTACGGCGCGGGCCCGTTCGGCTTCCGCGGTCCGGCCGTCGACCGGCTGCCCGCCCACCTCACCCGGCACGACCGGGGCGTACGCACCACGCAGGTGATCGCGCCGGGGCTGGCCTGCCCGTCGAACGTGTTCTTCGCGCGGGCGGTCGCCGAGATCGGGGTGGACCACCTCCACATCACCTCGGCGAACCGCTCGCGGCACCTGACCGGGGTCGCGGAGGAGCCGGCGCACTGGAAGGCCGAGGGCATCGCCGAGGACTTCGCCCACCTCGACGACCTGGTGGTGCTCGCGCACCGGGACGAGGCGGCGGCCCGGGCCGCGCACCCCGGGCACCTGCCGGCCTCGGTGACGCTGTTGTCGTTCCACGCCCCGGCCGGGGAGCCGGAGGAGCCGCCGGTGCTCACCGTCGACCGGCACGGCTCGCTGCACGTCGACGATGTGCGCCGGGCCGCCGCGCCGCTCGGCCTCCAGGTGCGGCTCGGCCCCACCGCCGGTCGGCGTCTGCGGGTCCGGGGGTACGCGGAGGCCCTGGTCTGACCGGGCGCCGGATCGGGCGAACGGTGTCCGGCTCCCACGGCCGCCGCCCGGTGGCTGGTCGGCCCTCCGTCCGGAATGCCCGACGTCGCGGCGTCCGGGTGAGCGGACGTCGCGACGTCGGTGGCATCAGGCGGATCGTGTCGTGGCGCCGCCCCGGCTCGCGGGGGAGCGCCGTCCGGCGCCGCCGTCCTTGTGGCGGCCCCGGGGTCAGGCGTCGTCGCCGCCGGTCGGCAGGGCGGCGGCCGCCTCCTGCGCGGCGCCCGCGAGCACCTTCGCCTGCTGGGGCCAGGTCGCCAGGCTCGGCGCGGCCCGCAGGCCGGCTCCCCGGATCGTCTCCCGCAGCGCGGCCTCGTCCAACTCCGCGAGCTGCCCGTACGTGCGGATGCCGGCGGCCTGCAGCGCCGCCGCCATCTTCGGGCCGACACCCTGGATGCGGCGGAAGTCGTCGGCGGCGTCCGCGTCGGCCGCAGACCGCACCGGCGGGGTCGCCGCCGCGTCGCGCGCGGCGGGCACGACCACCGGTTCGGCCGGCTCGTCCGCCGGTTCGGCCGGCTCGTCCGCCGGTTCGGCCGGCTCGTCCGCCGGTTCGGCCGGCTCGTCCGCCGGCGTGGTCGCCGCCGGCGTCGCGTCCGGCTCGGCCGGGGCGGTGGGGGTCGGCTCCGCCGGGCCGGCGGCTGCGGGGACCGGCTCGGCCTCGGGCTGCGCCTGGGCGGGGACGGCGACGGCCCGGACGGGTTCCGGCTCGGCGGCCGGGACGGGCTCCGCCCCGTCGGCGCGCGCGGGTTCCGGCTCGGCGGTCGGGGCTTCGATCGGGGCGGCGGTGGCCGGCACCGGCTCCGGTTCGTTCACGGCGACGGTCTCCGGATCGGCGGCGGTGGTCGGCTCCTCGGCCGGCTCGCGGTCGACGGGGCCGGTCACCCCGGCGGCGGCCGGCAGCACCACCTCGGTGTCCGGCCGGTGATCCGGGGCGGTGTCGCGCGGCGTGGCGGTCGCCACGGGGTCGGTGTCGGGCGCCGGCACCGGGTCGCCGGTGAGCGCCATGTCGGCCGGGTCGACCTTGCCGGCCGGCCCGGCGTCGGTGGCGACGACGGTGACCGGGGCGGCGTCGGCGTCGGCCGGGCCGTCGGGGGCGGGCACGGGGTCGGCGACGGCGTCCGGGGCCCGGTCGAGGGTCACCTCGGGGCGTACCTCGTCGGTGGTGGCGGCGGGCGGCGGGTCGACCACCACGGCGGTCATGCCGGCGACCCGGTCACCCTCCACCGTGGGCGAGCCGTGCCCGGCTGCCGCGCCCTGCCGGCCGCGCCAGAACCAACCGGCCGCCAGACCCACCAGCAGGGCCACGATCAGTATCAGCCAGTGCCCGAAAGACCACGCCACGGCGGACCTCCTATTCGTTCGCGTCGAAACTCCGAGAAAAACTCGCCGCAGCTTCGCACACGCGCCGCACGGGCGGCAGGCAGGATCGGCCGGTCACGGCGCATGTGGGACGGGTTGCACCGGGGGTGTCCGCCGGGCGACGGACCGTCGTCGCCGGGCGCCGTCCGCGCACGTGCGGGGCGGGCACGCGGGGACCCCGGCGCCGGGCGGGCGCCGGGGTCCGGGTCGGACGGTCAGTCCTCCTCGCCGCGGTAGGTGTAGAAGTCGTTGACGAACTTGCGCGCCAGTCGGGGCACCCGGCTGGTGACGCCGAAGTAGCCCCGTGCGCCGAGCAGCGCGAGCCGGCCGACGACGGGTTTGTACATCCGGTCGTCGCCGTTGGTGCCGCTGCGGTTGAGCGAGTCGGCGACCCGGGCGAAGCCGTACGGCACCATCGCGGCCTCGTAGTCGGCCACCGCCTGGAGCAGCGTCTTGTCGCCGGCCGCGGCCAGCCGGAGCTGCCGGCAGAGCAGGGCGGCGTCGCGCAGCGCGGTGTTGGCGCCCACGCCGCGCCCCGGGGTCATGGTGTGGATGGCGTCGCCGAGCAGGGTGACGGTGCTGCTCTTCCACGGCGGCACCGGCTCGCTGGTGGAGACCCGGATCGGCAGGGCGCTGCCCGGGTCGCTGCGGGCGAGCAGTTCGCGCAGGTGGGGGTGCCAGTTGCGGGTGAGTTGGAGGGCGAGCAGGACGAGGTCCTCGCCGCGGCGCTGCATGACGTCGGGCGGGAACCGGCGGGCGGTGCTCCAGATGACCAGGTTGATGTTGTCGCGGGTGGTGTCGTGGCGCAGCCCGGGCCAGTCGCGCAACAGCGCGGCGTCGGCGGGGTCGACACCGGGTTTCAGCGAGCCGTCGCCGTTCCACTTGAACTCCATCACGTGCAGCACGCCCATCATCCCGCCGGTGCCGAAGATCAGCGAGATGCCCTGCTCGATCCGTTCGGGCAGCAGTTGGCGGGTGTGCGGGGTCAGGGGGATGCGGGTGGCGATGTTGACCGTGCCGGCGTCGCGGGTGACCGCGTGCGGCAGGTACTGGCGGCGTACGGCGGAGTGCGTTCCGTCCGCGGCGACGAGCAGGTCGCCGGTGGCGGTGCTGCCGTCGGCGAAGTGGGCGGTGACGGTGGCGTCGTCGCGTTGCTCGTACCGGGTGAAGGTCTTGTCGAAGTGGACCACGTCCTCCATGCCGGTGAGCAGGACCTGGCGCAGGGTCATCCGGGCCACGGACCGTTCGGTGTCCACCGGGTCGGTGTCGGGGCGCAGGGTGAACGAGGCGGTCTGGCGCATCCGCTGGGTGATGACGTTGAAGTAGCGGGGGGATCGGGCGCAGGTGGCCAGGTAGGTGTCGAACAGCCGTGGCGGCAGGCACTCCCGCAGGGCGCGGCTGCCGGTGGGGCCGATGCCGACGCGGTAGCCGAGCAGTCCCTCGCCGCGGGTGCGGTACTTCTCGTAGACGGCGACGCTGATCCCGGCGCGGCGCAGGCCGTGGGCCAGGCAGAGCCCGCCGGTGCCGGCGCCGATGATCAGGACGTGGGGTGGCCTGGGTGACATGGGGCCGCCTCCGTTCAGCCGGCCGCGTGCGGGGACGGCGCGTCGGCGGAGTCCCAGCGGTAGAAGCAGCCGGCGATCGCGTCGCGTGGCGAGCGCCAGGTCGGCAGGTACGGCGAGGTGTGCGCGGACAGGCGCTCGTTGACCTGGCGGTACAGCGGGTGGTTGCGGGCGCCGGCCAGGGCGTCCGGGTCGACGTCCGCAGTCTCCATCAGGTGGACGCACAGGTCGTGCAGGCAGTACAGGGACCGGTGCCGGACCCCGGTCAGGGCGGGCAGTTCGGTCACGTCGGATTCGGCGAAGATCTGCGCGACGCGACCCTCCGCGCCCGGGATGATCCTGCTGACGATCAGTAGACGGCTCATGGGACCCCTCTCGCCGGTGGCGCTCCGCGAGCGGTGTCGGAGACCACGGACTGTTGTGCGGCCCACCCTGCCCGGGCGGCTGTCACCTGCCCGTCACGCGTGCGGCTGCGCCGGTGACGCCGGTTCAGCGGGCGCGGGGCGCGACCCGGGCGGACGGCGTGCGCCGCGGCGGCGTCGGGGTGTCCCGGGTGGCCTCCCGGATGGGCGCGAGGGTGTCGTCGAGCAGCGCGGTCATGGCTGCGGAGGGTTCGAGCCGGAGTTCCCGCAGCAGCAGGTCGCGGTAGACGTAGAAGGCGTGCACGGCCTCGAAGGCGTTGCCCTCGGCGAGGTGGATGCGCACCACCAGCCGGTGCGGGGTCTCGCGCAGCGGCTCGGCGGCCATCGCCTCGAGTGCGGCCTCCAGGGCCTGCCCGTGCTGGCCCGCCGCCAGGTGTTGGCCGGCCAGTTCCTCCAGCATGTGCAGCCGCAGCTGGCGCAGCCGCTCCCGGTCGGCGAGGACCCAGTCGTCGTACCAGCCGGGGAGCAGGTCGTGTCGGCCGGCGGCGAGGGCGGCGGCGCACGGGGCGTCGCCGTCGCGCACCCGCGCGGCCGTGCCGATGAGGGCGTCGACGTCGACCCGGACGGTGGGGCCGAGGCGTACGGTGTCGCCGGCGGTGGTGAGCGGGCAGCAGGGGTCCTGGCGTAGCCGCCACAGCGCGGTCCGCAGGGACGACAGCGCGCGGTCCTCGGGGGCGTCGGGCCAGAGCAGCCCGGCGAGGTGGCTGCGGGTGGCGCCGGGGCGCAGGCCGATCAGTGCGATGACCCGTTGCAGGCCGCGCGGCACCACGACGGGGGTGTCGCCGTGCAGCAGCCGGAAGCCGCCGAGCAGGTGCAGCGATATCTGCGTGCCGGTGCGGCGCCCGGTGGTCGGCGTCGACGGATCAGCGGCCACGGCGGCACCCCCTGCGGAACGCTCGTCCCGACTCCTCTGCTGTCCCGGCGCGGCTGCCCTTGACCCCACTGTCGGGTCGCACCGCCGCGGCGCGGCGTCGCGCGCCGCGGTCGCCGGGCTGACCGTGACGAAGATTATCAATCGCGGTCACTCTCGGTCAATGTTTCGGACGAGATCGGACTGCCGATGACGTGTCCACGAAAACGGTTCTGAACTGCGGATAGTCCACCGCGGTGGGAGGTGTTGTACAGCGGATACACAGCCTGCGTCAACGCAGCGTCACGAAGTGGCGTTGTCGGGCGGCGGGCCGCGGTGACGCCGCCGTGACGCCCGTGGCCGCATCGTGTCGCCAGTCGTCCGGCTCGGCCGGCGCCGTCGTCACCGACGACGCCGTGGAGGGAGGTCCACCCATGGACCGTTCGCTGATCGTCGCGAAGGTGGTGCCGAGCGCCGAGGCGCGCGTCGCCGAGATCTTCGCCGAGTCCGACGCGACGGAGCTGCCGCACCTGGTCGGGGTACGGCACCGGTCGTTGTACCGGCTGGGTGACCTCTACGTGCACCTGCTGGAGACGGACGCGCCGGCCGGGGCGGCGGTCGAGGCGGCCCGGGGGCACCCCGAGTTCGTGCGGGTGAGCGCCCGGCTGCGCCCGTACGTCTCGCCGTACCTGCCGACGTGGCGGGAGCCGCGCGACGCCATGGCCCGGTGTTTCTACCGCTTCGACGCCGCGCCCGCCGGGCGGCCGTCGTGACCGCCACCGCGCCCCGGGAGGGGCAGCTCTGGTCCCGCTGCGGCGGCTGCGCCACCCTGCTGTACCGCAAGCGGCTGCGCCGCAACCTCGACGTCTGCCCCGAGTGCGGCACGCACGCCCGCCTCGACGCGCCGGAGCGGCTGCTCCAGCTCGTCGACCCGGGGTCGTTCACCGCCCTGCCGGACCGGCCGGCGGAGGTCGACCCGATCGGTTTCGTCGACCTGCTGCCGTACCCGCACCGGCTCACCGCCGCCCGGGCCGGCACCGGGCTGGCCGAGGCGGTCGTCTGCGGCACCGCCACCATCGGCCGGCATCCGTGCGCGCTCGCGGTGATGGACTTCCGCTTCCTCGGCGGCAGCCTCGGCTGCGCCGTCGGGGAGCTGATCACCCGGGCCGCCGAGCGGGCGCTGGAGGACGGCACGCCGCTGATCCTGGTCACCGCCTCCGGCGGCGCGCGGATGCAGGAGGGCGTCCTGTCGCTGATGCAGATGGCCACGGTCAGCCAGGCGATCGCCGCGCTGCGGGAGGCGGGGCTGCTCACCGTCAGCGTGCTCACGGACCCGACGTACGGGGGAGTGGCGGCCTCGTTCGCCACCAACACCGACGTGGTGATCGCCGAGAGCGGGGCGCGGATGGGCTTCGCCGGTCCCCGGGTGATCCGGCAGGTCACCGGCCGGCCGCTGCCGGAGGGCTTCCAGACGGCCGACTTCCTGCTGCGGCACGGGCAGGTCGACATGGTGGTGCCCCGGCACGCCCTGCGGGGCCGGCTGGCGGCGCTGCTCGCCGCGGCCCGGGCGGGACGTCGGCCGGCGGCGCGTCCCGCCGTACCCCGGCAGGAGCCGTCGCCGGGCGTGGCGCGGCCGGCCGGCGAGGCGGGTGACGCGACGGCGCCGGGCCCGGCCGACCCGCCGGGCGGCGACGCCTGGGAGACGGTGCGGCTGGCGCGGCACCCGGGCCGGCCGACCACACTGGACTACCTGGAGACCGCGTTCGACGGCTTCGTCGAGCTGCACGGCGACCGGCTCGGCGCGGACTGCCCGGCGGTGGTCGGCGGACTGGCCCGGCTGGACGGCCGGCCCGTCATGGTGATCGGGCACCAGAAGGGCCACACCACCGCCGAGCTGGTCGCCCGCAACTTCGGCATGGCCAGCCCGGCCGGGCACCGCAAGGCGCTGCGGCTGATGCGGCTGGCCGCCCGCCTCGGCCTGCCGGTGGTGACCCTGGTCGACACGCCCGGGGCGGATCCCGGCGTGGGCGCCGAGGAGCAGGGGCAGGCGGCGGCCATCGCGGAGAACATCCTCGCGCTCGCCGTGCTGCCCACCCCGGTCGTCGCGGTGATCACGGGGGAGGGCGGCAGCGGCGGCGCGCTGGCCCTCGCGGTGGCCGACCGAGTGCTGATGCTCCAGCACGCCGTCTACTCGGTGATCAGCCCGGAGGGCTGCGCCGCCATCCTCTGGCCGGATCGGGGGGCCGCCCCGCAGGCGGCGCGCGCGTTGCGGTTGACCGCGCCCGACCTGTGCCGCCTGGGGGTGGTCGACGATCTCGTGCCCGAGCCGGCCCCGGCCGCGCACCACGACCCGGAGGCGGCCGCGCGCGCCCTGGGCGCGGCGGTGTCGGCCGCCCTGCTGCCGCTGCTGGACGTGCCGCCCGCCACGCTGGTCCGGCGCCGCCGGCAGCGGTTCCGGCGCTTCGGCGCGGCCCGCCTCGGCGCCCGGGCGGGTGTCCGGTGAGCGCGGGCGGCGCCCCGGTCGACACCGCGCCGGCCGGCGCGGAGTCGGCGTCCGGGGTGGACGCGGTGCTGGCCGGGCTGCGGCGGCACGCCCGGGACCTCGTCGCCGAGCTGGCCGGCCCGGTCCGCCGGGTGCGGCTGCGCAGCGGCGACACGGTGCTGGAGGTGGAGTGGCACGGCGGGCCGCCCGCGGAGGCGCCGGAGGCGGTGCCCGTCGCGGCCCGGCCCGCGCCGCCGCCCGTGACCGACGGCGAGCCGGGCCGGTACGCGGTGCGCTCGCCCATCGTCGGCACGTTCTACCGGGCGCCGGAGCCGGGCGCCGCGCCCTTCGTCGCCGTCGGTGACCTGGTCCGCCCCGGCCAGGTCATCGGCATCGTCGAGGCGATGAAGCTGATGAACGAGGTGACCGCCGACCGGGGCGGCCGGGTCGCCGAGGTCCTCGCCGCCGACGGCCAGCCGGTCGAGTACGACCAGCCGCTCGTCGCGCTGGACCCGGTCTGAGGCGGTGCGTGATGTTCGAGAAGGTGCTGATCGCCAACCGGGGTGAGATCGCCCTGCGGGTGCTGCGCGCCTGCCGCGAACTGGGGGTGCGTACCGCCGTCGTCTACTCCACGGCGGACGCCGACTCCGCCGTGGTGCGCCTCGCCGACGAGGCCGTCCTGATCGGTCCGCCGGCCAGCCGGCGCAGCTACCTCAACGCCGCCGCGATCGTGGAGGCGGCCCGGCAGGTCGGCGCGCAGGCGGTGCATCCCGGCTACGGGTTCCTCTCCGAGGACGCCGACTTCGCCGAGATCTGCGCCGACAACGGGCTGACGTTCATCGGTCCGCCGCCGGAGGTGATGGCCGCGCTGGCGGACAAGTCCTCGGCGCGGGCGCTGATGCGCCGGGCCGGGCTGCCGCTGCCGCCGGGCAGCGTCGCGCCGGTGCCCACCGCGGCCGCGGCGGCGGAGGTGGCCGCCGAGGCGGGCTACCCGGTGATCGTCAAGGCGGCGGCCGGCGGCGGCGGCCGGGGCATGACCGTGGTCGCCACCCCCGCCGAGCTGCCCCGGGCGTACGCGCGGACCAGGGCCGCCGCGCAGGCCGCGTTCGGCGACGACCGGGTGTACGTGGAGCGGTTCCTGACCGGCGCCCGGCACGTCGAGGTGCAGCTGCTGTGCGACTCCCACGGCAACGGGGTGCACCTGGGCACCCGGGACTGCTCGGTGCAGCGCCGGCACCAGAAGCTGGTGGAGGAGGCGCCCGCCCCGGCGCTGTCCGCCGGCACCCTGGAGGCCATCGCGGAGTGCGCCCTGCGCGGTGCCCTGTCCGCCGGTTTCACCGGGGCCGGCACGGTGGAGTTCCTCGTCGACCCCGACGAGCGGTTCCACTTCCTGGAGATCAACTGCCGGATCCAGGTCGAGCACCCCGTGACCGAGATGGTGACCGGGATCGACCTGGTGCACGAGCAGCTGCACATCGCCGCCGGGGTGCCGCTGCGCTGGCGGCAGGAGGACGTCCGCCCGCACGGGGTCGCCATCGAGTGCCGGGTCAACGTGGAGGACCCGGACCGCGGGTTCGCGCCGACCCCCGGCCGGCTGGACCGCTTCGTCCCGCCCGGCGGCCCGTTCACCCGGGTCGACACGCACGGCCACGCCGGCTATCTGTTCGGCCCGTACTACGACTCGCTGCTGGCCAAGGTGGCGGTGTGGGCGCCGGACCGGGAGCTCGCGCTCAACCGGCTGGAACGCGCCCTCGACGAGTTCGACATCGCCGGGCCCGGGGTCCGCACCACCATCCCGTTCGTCCGGCGGGTGCTCGACGACGCCGGGTTCCGCAAGGGCCGCTACTCCACCGGCCTGGTCGACCAGTTGCTCGCCGGCCCGTCCGACGCACACCACAGGAGGCTTTGATGACCGTCACCCATGGCCGTCCGCTGACCGCCGAGATCACCGACATCCTGGTGGCCAACTGCGGGCTGGACGCCGAGGCCGCCGCCCGCGCCCCGGCCGCGTCCCTGGAGGAACTCGGCATGGACTCGCTGGCGCTGCTCGAACTCTCCGCCGTGGTCGCCGACCGGTGGCAGGTGCGGATCCCCGAGGAGGCCGGGCAGCTCAGCATCGCCGGTGTCGCCGAGCTGGTGGCCCGCCGCGCCGACCCGCCGGGACACACCGAGAACAGTGTGCTCATCGCCGCGCCGCTGCCGCTGGTCTGGGACGTCACCAACGACGTCGCCGGCTGGCCCGAGCTGTTCACCGAGTACGCCCGGGCGGAGATCCTGGACCGCGACGGCGAAACGGTGCGGTTCCGGCTCACCATGCACCCCGACGAGAACGGGGTGGCGTGGAGCTGGGTCAGCGAACGCACCGCCGACCCGGCCACCCGGCAGGTGCGCGCCCGGCGGGTGGAGACCGGGCCGTTCGAGTACATGCGCATCCACTGGAGCTACGCGGAGGAGCCCGGCGGCACCCGGATGACCTGGGTGCAGGACTTCGCGATGAAACCGACCGCGCCGGTGGACAACGCCGGCATGACCGACCGGATCAACACCAACAGCGCCGTGCAGCTCGCCGTCATCAAGGAGAAGATCGAACGCCTGGCCGCCGCCGGCGGCCGGGGCCCGGCCGGTGCCGGCGGGGCGACGGGAGCCGGCGATGAGTGAGGACACCCTGCGGCTGGTGGCCGCCGCCGACGTCGCGCCCGACGGCCGCCGCGGCGGCGAACTGCGGGTGCTGCTCGGCCCGAAGACCGTCGGCAGCACCTCCGGCTTCATGGGGGTGGCGACGCTGCGCCCCGGGGAGCGGATCGCCGAGCACTACCACCCCTACAGCGAGGAGTTCCTGTACGTCGTCCGGGGCACGATCACCGCCGACCTGGACGACGAGGCGGTGCCGCTGGCCGCCGGGGAGGCGCTGTTCGTGCCGCGCAACGTCCGGCACCGGCTGCGCAACACCGGCGACGAGGCGGCCGAGGTCGTCTTCCACCTGGGGCCCCTCGCGCCCCGGCCGGAACTGGGCCACGTCGACACCGAACTCGTCGAGCAGCGGGGCGGGTCGTGAGCGCGAGGAGTGAGCCGGGGTTGCGAGCCCCGCAGTCGCGAACCGAGGTGGCGTCGTGACCGGGCGCCGCACGGTCGTCACCGGCGTCGGGGTGGTCGCGCCGGGCGGCGCCACCCGGGACAGCTTCTGGAAGACCGTGACCGAGGGGCGTACGGCCACCCGACGGATCACCTTCTTCGACCCGTCGCCGTTCCGCTCCCAGATCGCCGCCGAGTGCGAGTTCGACCCCGACGCGGCCGGCATCACCCTCGCCGAACGGCAGCGCGCCGACCGGTACGTGCAGTTCGCGCTGGCCTGCTCCATCGAGGCGCTCGCCGACAGCGGCCTGGAACCCACCGACGCCGAGCGGGAGGTCACCGGCGTGGTGCTGGGCACCGCCGTCGGCGGCACCATGGCGCTGGAGCAGGAGTACGTGCGGGTCAGCGAATCCGGCCGGCGGTGGCTGGTCGACCACGCCCTCGGCGGGCCGTACCTGTATCCGGCGCTGGTGCCGAGCAGCCTCGCCGCCGACGTGGCCGTCCGGCACGGGCTGCACGGCCCCGCCCAGGTCGTGTCCACCGGCTGCACCTCCGGCATCGACGCCATCGGCTACGCCCACCAGCTCATCGTCGACGGGGAGGCCGACATCGTGCTGGCCGGGGCGTCGGACTCGCCGATCTCCCCGGTCACCGTCGCCTCCTTCGACGCGATCAAGGCGACCAGCCCGGACAACGACGACCCGGCGCACGCCTCCCGCCCGTTCGACGCCGACCGCCACGGCTTCGTCCTCGCCGAGGGCGCGGCGGTGCTGGTGCTGGAGGAGTGGGAGCACGCCCGCCGCCGGGGCGCGCACGTCTACTGCGAGTTGGCCGGGTACGCCAGCCGCGCCAACGGCTTCCACATGACCGGGCTGCGTCCCGACGGGGTGGAGATGGGCCTGGCGATCACCGACGCGCTGCGTCAGGGCCGGCTGTCCCCGCAGGACGTCTCCTACATCAGCGCGCACGGCTCCGGCACCCGCCAGAACGACCGGCACGAGACGGCGGCGTTCAAGCGGGCGCTCGGCGAGGCCGCGTACGGGGTGCCGATCAGTTCGATCAAGTCGATGGTCGGGCACTCGCTCGGCGCGATCGGCTCGATCGAGATGGCCGCCTGCGCCCTGGCCATCGAGTACGGCGTGGTGCCGCCCACCGCCAACTGGGCCACCCGGGACCCGGAGTGCGACCTGGACTACGTGCCCAACGTGGCCAGGGAGACCCCGGTGGACGTGGCGCTGTCGGTGGGCAGCGGCTTCGGCGGCTTCCAGTCCGCGATGGTGTTCCGGCGGCTGGCGGCGGCGGCGTGAGCGCGCGGGCCGTGGTCACCGGCATCGGGGTGGTGGCCCCCAGCGGCATCGGCGCCGACGCCCACTGGCGCACGGTCGCGGCGGGGACCCGGTGCACCGGCCCGATCACCCTGTTCGACCCGGCGGACTACCCGACCCGGGTCGCCGGGGAGGTGCCCGGCTTCGAGGCGGCGGCGTACGCCGACACCCGGCAGCTCGTGCAGACCGACCGCTGGACGCACCTGGGCTTCGCCGCGACCAGGCTGGCGTTGGCCGACGCCGGGCTGCCCGAGCGGGCCCCCGAGCCCTACGGCTGGGCGGTGACGCTGGCCAGCTCGTCCGGGGGGAACCTGTTCGGGCAGCGGGAACTGCAACGGCTGTGGGGCGGCGCCACCCGCACGGTGGGGGCGTACCAGTCGATCGCCTGGTTCTACGCCGCCAGCGTCGGGCAGCTCTCCATCCACCACCAGTTCAAGGGGCCGTGCGGGGTGCTGGTCGCCGAGTCCGCCGGTGGGCTGGACAGCCTCGCCCACGCGGTGCGCACCGTGCGCCGCGGCACGCCGGTGGTGATCGCCGGGGCGACCGAGTGCCCGCTGAGCCCGTACGCGCTGACATGTCAGCTCCGCTCCGGGCTGCTCAGCGACGTCGCCGACCCGGAGGTGGCGTACCGGCCGTTCGACCGGTCGGCCGGCGGCTACGTGCCGGCGGAGGGTGGGGCGGTGTTCGTGGTGGAGGAGTTGGGGCACGCGCTGGCCCGGGGCGCCCGGGTCTACGGCGAGGTGACCGGCTGGGGCGCCACCCACGACGCCGCGCACACCGGCCCGGACGCCGGCGGCGACTCCGCCCGGTACGCCCGGGCGATGCGGCTGGCCCTGGACCGCTCGGGGGTCGCCGCGGACGAGGTGGACGTGGTGGTCCCCGACGCCCTCGGGGTGCCCCGCTTCGACCGCGCCGAGGCCGAGGCGCTGCGCGCGGTCTTCGGCGACCGGCTCCCGCCGGTGAGCACGCACAAGGCGCTGACCGGCCGCGCCCACCAGGGCGGCTCCGCGTTGGACGTGGCCACCGCGCTGCTCGCGTTCCGCCACGACACGCTGCCCGCCTCCGCCGGTCCCCGCGAGCCGGCGCCGGGCTGCGAACTGGACTTCCTGCGGGCGCCCCGGCAGCCGCGCAGCCGGCTGGCGCTGGTCTGCGCCCGGGGTTTCGACGGTTTCAACAGCGCGTTGGTGCTGCGCGGAGCGCCACCGGCACCGAGGGGAGCAGCGGAATGAGCGGGGCACGGGCTCGGGTCGTCTTTCTCGTGCGGGTGGCCGAGGAGCGGACGGCGGACTTCCTGCGGGCGTACGAGGCGGTGCGGCACCTGGTCGCCGACGGTGTGCCGGGGCACCTGGTCGACCAGGTGTGCCGGTCGGCGGCGGACCCGGAGCAGTGGCTGATCACCAGTGAGTGGGAGTCCCTGGCCGACTTCGAGGCGTGGGAACGCAGTCCCGGGCACCGGGATCTGGTGCGGCCGATGCGGGAGTGTTTCACCGACGCCCGCTCGCTGCGTTTCGTCGTCCACGCGCAGACCCCCGAGGGGGCGCGCGTCTGACCGCCCGGCGGCACGCCGTGCCCGGCACGGCGTGCCGCAGGATCACCGGCATGGCGTACGTCTTCCTGCTTCTCGCGATCTCCGCCGAGGTCCTCGGCACCAGTCTGCTCAAGGCGACCGACGGGTTCACCCGGCTCTGGCCGACGCTCGGCCTGGCCGTGGCGTACCTGGCCGCCTTCGGGATGCTCTCCCTCGCGGTGCGGGACATCCCGGTCGGCGTCGCGTACGCCATGTGGTCCGGGCTCGGCACGGCCGCGATCGTGGCGATCGGCGCGGTGGTCCTCGGCGAGCCGTTGAGCGTGACCAAGGTGGTCGGTGTCGGCCTGGTCATCGCCGGGGTGGTCGTGCTCAACGTCGGCGGCGCGCACTAGGGCGGCGCGCGACGGAACCGCAGGAAGCGCGCCGCGCAACGCCCGTCGGTCGGGCAGGTCCCGGACGCCTGCGCGTAGGCGGGCCCCCGGGTGGTCGCCGGGGTCCCGTCGCCAGGTGAGGCGCCACCCGACCGGTGGGCCTGCGTGCCGTGCGGACGGGCGGTGGGCCGGCGCCGATCTGCGGACGCACCTCACCCGTGGTGAGCGGCGCGCTGCCGTACGCGCTCGATACTGCCTGTCCGATCGAGGGTCTGCAATCCGGCCAGCCGCTTTTTTTGATCTAGCCATTTGCATCTAGTAATGGTTCTCGCGGCTGTCGTAGTGTTCCGGCAGCACCCCGAAAGATGCACCCTTTGGGCGTACTCGCCCTATTTCAGGCTGGGCGGTGGACGGCGGTGAGCATGGATCGTCCGACGGAAAATCCTGCGGCAGGGACCCCGGAATGGGTCGACGACGTGTTGCTCGCAGGGCCTGCGAACGACATTTGTCTACGACTTCCGGAACCGGTGGAGCGGGGCACGTTGCGGCAATTGGTCGCCGATGCGCAGACCCGTCTCGCCGCCGCCGGACTGCGCCCGGGCGGGGCCGCCGCGCTCCGCCTGCCGCCGTCACTGGCGTACGTGGTGAACCTGCTGGCCACCTGGCGCACCGGGGCGCAGGCCGTCCTGCTCGACCACCGCCTCACCGACCACGAGGTGGACCGGGCGCTGGAGCGGCTCACCCCGCAGGTGGTCGTGGCCCCGGTGCGCAGCGGCGGCGGGGCGCTGCGCATCTTCGTCGACGTCACCGAGGGCGTCACCCCGTACGCCGACCGCCCCGCGGTCAGCGGGCACGCGGTGATCCAGCTCAGCTCAGGCTCCACCGGACCGTCCAAGGTGATCGGTCGCACCGCCGACGACCTCGTCGCCGAGGTGCACCGCTACACCCGCATCGACGGGGTGGCGCTGCCCGGCGAACGGATCATCCTGCTGCCGTCGATGGTGCACGTGCTCGGCCTGGTCGGCGGCCTGCTCTACGGCCTGCACGCCGGCGTCGAGCTGGTGCCGCCGGAGCGGCTCAGCGGCGACGCCGTGCTGGCCGCGATCGCCGCCGACGACACGCCGGCCACCGTGCTCGGCGTGCCGTTCCACATCGGACTGCTCGCCTCCACCCGGCCCGCCGGGCCGCTGCCGCAGTTCAAGCGGATGACCACCGGCGGCGAGCTGGTCCCGGCCGCCGTCGCCCGCGCCTTCACCGACCGCCACGGCGTGCCGCTGGGCAACATGTACGGGATGACCGAGGTCGGCGTCATCGGCACCGACCTGTACGGGCGGCACCGCCCGTCGATCGCCCCCGCCCCCGGCATCGAGGTCCGCGAGGTCGCCGGCGAACTCCAGGTCAGCTGCCCCGCGTCGCCGTACGTCGGGCTGAGCGACCCGACCCGCTGGGCCGACGGCTGGCTGCACACCCGCGACGCCGGCACCGTCGACCCCGGCACCGGGCTGGTCACCGTGCGCGGGCGGCTCGACTCGCAGGTCTCCGTCGGCGGCCTGAAGGTCGACCTCACCGAGGTGGAGACGACCGTCGCCGGGCTGCCCGGCGTCGCCGCCGCCGTGGTCGTCTGGGACAACGGCATCACCGCGTACGTGCAGCCGGACGGGCCGCTGTCGGAGGAGGTGCTGGACAAGCTGCTCGCCGAGCGGCTGGCCGGCTACAAGCGACCGCGCACCCTGCACCTGCTGGATCAGCTGCCCCGCACCACGACCGGCAAGCTGGTCCGCTCGGTCGACGCGCTCCGGGCGGCGGCGACGTGACCGGTCCGCCGCGCCGCCCCGACCGTCCCGTCCCCGTCCACCTGGACCTCCACCACCTCGACCGGCGGCGCGTCGGTGCCGACCACCGCGACCGCCACGACGAGGCCCCCGCCGACCGGCGGGTGCCCGACGCGCAGGCCCGCCACGCCGGGCACCGGCCGCAGCTCGCCGCCGCCCACCGGCCGCGCCGTGCCCGCGCGCCGGGGCGCGCCGGCAGCGGTGGGCACGGGCATCCGCCGGCGCAGGCCGCCGTCGCGCAGCCCCATCCCGAGCGCCTTGCCCACCGCCTCCTTCGCGGTCCACAACCGCAGGAAGTCCGCCGCCCGGCCGCCGGCGGGCCGCCCGGCCAGCCACGCCGCCTCGGCCGGGGCGTACCACCGCCGGGCCAGCGCCAGGGCGGGCAGCGGCCGGGACCGCTCCACGTCGACCCCGACCGGGCCGGCCACGCGGGCGGCGACCACGACCACCCGGTCGGCGCGGCTCACGCTGACCGGCAGCACCATCCGTGGGCCCCCGTCGGACGCGCCGACGAACGGCCGCCCGTCCGGGCCGTGGCCCACCACGATCTGCGCCTCCGCGCGGCCGAGCAGCGTGGCACCCGCCCGCCGCAGCAGCCGCCCGGCCGGGATCGGCGGACCGCCGTCCCCCCGGCCGACCCACACGTACACGGTGTCCCGACCGGGCACCGGTAACTGGCTCACGGAGAGAGGTTAACCATGCGAGCCGAGATCCGCGCCTTCGTCGTCGAGCAGCTCGAGGACATGAACTACGACGTCGAGGGCATCGACGACGAGACCACCCTCGGGCCGTCCGGGGTGGACCTGGAGTCGTTGGCCCTCGCCGACCTGGCCGTGCGGGTGGAGGACCGCTACGGCCTGAAGTTCGCCGACGACGAGTCGGAGAAGCTGGCCCTGATGACGGTCGGCGAGTTCACGACGATGGTCGCCGACCGGGTCGCCGGGGCGACGAGCGACAACTCCTGATGGCCGGTCAGCCCGACCTGGGGCGAGCTGACCTGGTGACCATGCTCGCCGAACTCACCGGGAAGCCGGCCGCCGAGGTCGGCGACCGGATCGGCTCGATGGAACTGGCCTGGCTGGTGCACCTCGTCGAGCAGCGCTACGACCGGCGGCTCGACCTCACCGACGACCAGCTCGCCGGCATCCGTACCGTCGACGACGCCCTGGCGGTCTTCCGAACCTCCCTGACCGCCCCCGCCGATGGCTGAACGGGCCGCCGTCCAGCTCACCGGCGTCCACGCGACCAGCGCGCTCGGCAGGGGACCCGACGCGCAGCTCACCGGCGTCCTGGCCGGAACGCCCGCGTTCCGGCCGGTGGAGCGCTTCGACACGGCGTCGCGTCGGGTCGACGCCGCCGCCACCCTGCCCGACGTCGGCGACCTGGCCGACGAGCTGGCCGAGGCGGTCGACGCCGCCTGCCGGGCCGCCGGGCTCGACGCCGGCCGCCGGGCCGGCACGGCGCTGCTGCTGGCCGTGCACGGCGGCGCGGGCGTGCCGGCGCTGACCACCGGCCTGGCCGCGCGGACCGGGCTCACGGGCCCGACCCGGGCGTACACCACCGCCTGCGTCTCGGCCAGCAGTGCGGTGGCCGACGCCGCGGCCCTGATCCGGCGGGGCGACGTCGAGCGGGCGGTGGTCGCGGCCGGCTACCTGGTCGAGCCGGACCAGTACGCGCTCTTCGACGCCGGCCGCGCCCTCGCCACCGACGGCGCGGTGCGCCCGTTCAGCGCCGGCCGCACCGGGCTGCTGCTCGGCGACGGGATCGCCGCGGTGGTGCTGGAGTCGACGGCCGTCGCCCGGGCGTCGGTGGCCGACCTGCTCGGATGGGGCCGGGCCGGGGACGCGTTCCACCCCTGCCAACCGGAGCCGGGCGGGCGCGGCCTGGCCCGCGCGGTCGCCGCGGCGCTGCGCCGCGCCGGGCTGGCGGCGGAGGCGATCGGGTACGTCAACGCCAACGCCACCGGCACCGGCTACAGCGACGCCTCCGAGGCGGCGGCGCTGCGCGTGGCGCTCGGCGCGGCGGCGGCGCGGACCCCGGTCAGCTCCACCAAGGCGCTGCACGGGCACGCCCTGGAGGCCTCCGGCCTGCTGGAACTGGTGGTCACCGTGCTCGCGCTGCGGCACGGGAAGCTGCCCGTCAACGCCGGCTGGCTCGGCCCCGACCCGGCCTGCCCGGTCGACGTCATCCGCGACGCGCCCCGGCCGGCCGCCACCGGGTACGCGCTGAGCCTCAACGCCGCCTTCGGCGGCGCGAACACCGCCCTGCTGGTGGGCGCCGCATGAACGCCGGAAGCGGGCCCGCCGGCACCGACGGCACGCGCCCGGACGACACGCGCTCCGACGGCGTGCGCTCGGACGGCGGCCAGGCAGTCGCCACCGGTCGCCTCACCGTGCTGTCCGAGGCGGCCTGGCCCGAGCCGGGCGACGGCGCGCCGCCGCCGCTGCCCGGGTTCGTGCACTCCAGCTTCCCGCCCCTGGTCGCGGCGGTCGCCGAGCGCTGCCTGACCCGGGCGTACGACGGGCGACCCGCGCCCGACGGGGAGCGGACCGCGGTCGTGCTGGCCAGCGCG
Source organism: Micromonospora sp. NPDC048040 (assembly GCF_055587185.1). Lineage (NCBI taxonomy): Bacteria > Bacillati > Actinomycetota > Actinomycetes > Micromonosporales > Micromonosporaceae > Micromonospora > Micromonospora sp. NPDC048040. The sequence goes on from NZ_JBVJGT010000060.1 coordinate 25,190, forward strand.
GCGGGGGACCGGGCCAGCGCGGCGCAGGTGCGCGCCACGGTCGCCGCCGGCGGCCGGCCCGGGCCGCTGTTCTTCTTCCAGTCGGTGCCCAACAGCGTGGCCGGGCACGTGGCCGCCCGCTGGGGGCTGGGCGGGCCCGTGGTCTGCCTCGCGCCGACCGGGGACCCGCGCGACGAGGGGATCGCCGAGGTCGACCTGCTGCTGCACGACGGTGACGCCGACCGGGCGTTGCTGGTCCTGATCGAACAGGCACCGGACGACGGCGGTGCGCGGGGCCCGGGCGGGGAGCCCGGCACCCGGGCCGTCGCGGTGCTGCTGGGGGGAGGAGACAGCCCATGAGGACCAGGGGACTACGTGGGACGCTGGCCGCGGACGACGGGATCGGCGCCGGCAACGTGCTGTCCCGGGTGCTGGCGCACGGCGCCGACCCGCAGGGGCCGGGGCTCACCTTCGACACCGCCGTGGACGGCCACCCGGCCGAGCTGCCGCTCACGCTGGGCCGGCTCGACGAGCGGGTCGCCGCCCGCGCCGCGTGGCTGCACGAGCGGGGGATCACACCGCGCGACCCGGTGGCCGTCTGGGCCACCACCGCCGCCGACATGGTGCTCAGCTACCTCGCGCTGACCCGGCTCGGCGCGATCCCGGCGCTGATGAACGGCAGGCTGCGCCCGGAGATCGCCGCCGAGTACATCCGCCGGCTGCGCGGCGTCGGGGTGCTCGCCGACGACGCGCACACCGCGCTGCTGGCCGGGCGCGACCTCGGCGTGCCGGTGATCGGCACCCCCGCCGAGGCGGGCACGGGCGACCCGGCCGCCGCGCCGGCGCACTACCGGCACCACGCCGACGACCCGGTCGTCATCACCCACACCTCCGGCACCACCGGGGTGCCGAAGGCGGTCCTGCACTCGCACGCGAGCCTCTTCGCCGCCACCCGGCACCTGCTCGCCATGCCGCAGGCGCAGGGCACCAGCCGCATCCTCAACGCGCTGCCCGCACCGCACACCGCCACCGTGCTCATGGTCAACCAGGCCCTCGGCAACCGGGCGGAGATGTTCCTGCTGTCCGACCAGGGCGGCGAGCGGGTGCTGGACGCGATCCAGCGCTGGCGCCCCGACGGGGTGTTCGGCTTCTCCGTCACGTGGGCGGAACTGGCCCGCTTCGACCTGTCCGCGTACGACCTGGAGTCGGTGTCGCTGTGGTTCAACACCGGCGACTGCTCGCACGAGCCGCACGTGCGCCGGCTGGTCGCGGTCGGCTCCCGGGACGTGGTGACCCGCGACGGGATCACCCGGGTGCCCGGCTCGGTCTTCATCGACGGGCTCGGCTCCAGCGAGATGGGCCACTCGATGTTCCACATCACCCACCGCACCGACACCGACCGGTACGGCCGCTGCATCGGCCGCCCCTACCGGTTCGCCCGGGTCGCCGTGCTCGACGCCGCGGGCGAGCCGGTGCCGACCGGCGAGGTGGGCTGGCTCGGCATCGACTCGCCGTCGCTGTTCCGCGGCTACTGGAACGACTCGGTCACCACCCACCGCTCCCGCCGGCGCGGCTGGTACCTCACCGGCGACCTGGTGTACGCCGACGACGAGGGCCGCTACTACCACCTGGACCGGGCCGTCGACTCGGTCGACGTGGGCGACGGCCGGCGGTTCTACACCGCGCTGTCGGAGGAGCGGATCCTCGCCGCCTGCCCCGACGTCACCGACTGCACGGTGGTGATCGTCGCCGAGGCCGGCCGGGTGGTCACCGACGTGCTGCTGGAACTCGCCGCCGGCGCCGACGACGCCGAGGACCGCACCGCGCGGGTCCGGGCGGCCCTCGGGCCGGACGTCGGCGCGACCCTGCGCCGGGTGGTGCCGGTGCGGCCCGCCGACATCCCGGTCACCGTCACCGGCAAGGTGCGCAAGGTGGCCCTGCGGGAGCGCTATCCCACCGAGGCGTCGTCATGACCGCCGTCATCACCGGGATGGGGCTGTTCACCCCCGTCGGCCGGGGCGTCGCGGCGACGTTCGACGCGCTCCGCACCGGGAGGTCCGGGCTGACCCGGCCGCCGGCCGGGCACCCCGCCGCCGGGTCGCTGGAGGTCGCCGGCCTGCTCCCGGAGATCGATCCGCGCACCGTCGCCTCCGGGCCGGAGACCCGGGTGCTGGACCGGATCGTCGTGCTCGCCCTGCTCGCCGCCGCCGACGCGCTCGCCGACGCCGGCATCGAGGTGGGCCGGGACGTGGACCCGGGCCGGATCGGGGTGATCGTCGGCGGGGTCGGCGGGATGTCCACCCTGGAGGCGCAGGTGCTGGCCCGGGCCGAGCGGGGCCGCGCCGCCGTCAGCCCGTACCTGCTCACCGGAATCCTGCCGAACATGCCGGCGGCGCGGATCGCCATCGCGCACGGCATCCGCGGCTACACCTCCTCGGTCGGCACCGCCTGCGCCTCCGGCGCCCAGTCGGTCGCCGACGCCGTCCGGCTGATCCGCGCCGGGGAGGCCGACGTGGTGCTGTGCGGGGCCAGCGAGGCGCCGCTGTTCCCGACGTTCGCCGACACCTTCGGCAACGCCCGGGCGCTGGCCCGGGGCTGGGCCGACCCGACGGCGGCGAGCCGGCCGTTCGACGCCCGGCGCAACGGGTTCGTCCTCGCCGAGGGCGCGGCCCTGCTGGTGCTGGAACGCGCCGAGCACGCCGCCGCCCGGGGCGTCACCGGCTACGCCGAGGTCGCCGGGTACGGGGCGACCACCGACGCGTACCACCCGACCGCCCCGCGGCCCGACGGCGCCGGCGCGGCGGAGTGCATGCGGCGCGCGCTGGCCAGCGGCGGCGTGCCCGCCGCGCGGGTCGGCTACGTCAACGCGCACGGCACCGGCACGAAGCTCGGCGACATCGCCGAGACCACCGCCCTGGCCGAGGTGTTCGGCGACGGCGGCGTCCCGGTCAGCTCCACCAAGGCGCTCACCGGCCACCTGCTCGGCGCCTCCGGGGTGCTGGAGACGGCGGCCACCGCGCTGGCACTCGGCCGGGGCCTGCTCCCGCCGACGCACAACCTCGACGACCCGGACCCGGCCTGCCCGGCGGACCACATCCGCAAGGAGCCGCGGGCGACGGACACCGGGTACGCGCTGACCAACTCCTTCGGCTTCGGCGGCCAGAACGTGAGCCTGCTGCTCGCGCGGGCCGCCCGGCCGAGGGCCTGAGACAGGCTCCACCCCCGGGCGGGGCGCGCCCGGGCGGCAGACCACGGGGGACCCGTGGAAAGGGCTGAGGACATGGACATCCGTGGGATAGACCACATCGAACTCTACGTGGGGGACGCCCGGCAGGCGGCCTTCTACTTCGGCCGGGCGGTCGGCTTCCACCTCTGCGGCCAGGGCGGTCCCGAGACCGGGCTGGCCGACCAGCGGTCGCTGCTGCTGTGCCACGCCGACATCCGGATGGTGCTGACCTCCGGGCTCACCGCCGAGCACCCGGCGTCCCGGTACGTGCAGCGGCACGGCGACGGTATCGCCGTGGTCGCGCTGGAGGTCGACGACGCCGCCGGCGCGTACGCCGAGCTGGTGGGCCGCGGGGCGGCGGGGGTGACGCCGCCGACCACCTGGACCGGGCCGGCCGCCGAGGTGGTGACCGCCGAGGTGGGCGGCTTCGGCGACGTGCTGCACCGCCTGGTGTCGCGGCGCGGCGACCGGACCGAGTTCCTGCCCGGGGCGGTCGAGTCGACGCCCCCGGCCGGCGGCAGCGACGACAAGCTGCTCGCCGAGATCGACCACCTGGCGGTCTGCGTGCCGCCGGGTCAGCTCGACGAGACCGTCCGGCACTACCGGGAGGTGTTCGGGTTCGCGGAGATCTTCGAGGAGCACATCGAGGTCGCCGGGCAGGCGATGAACTCCAAGGTGGTGCAGAGCCCGTCGGGGCGGGTCACCCTGGTGCTGCTGGAGCCGGACCGCAGCCGCCGGCCGGGGCAGATCGACGCCTTCCTCGACCAGCACGCCGGCGCCGGGGTGCAGCACCTCGGGCTGCGCACCGACGACATCGTCACCGCCGTCGGCACCCTCGCCGGCCGGGGGGTGCGCTTCGCCGGCACCCCCGGCAGCTACTACGACACCCTCGAGGCACGGGTCGGCCGGGTGGACGCGCCGCTGGACCGGCTGCGTGACCTCGGTGTGCTGGTCGACCGCGACCACGGCGGGCAGCTGCTGCAGATCTTCACCGAGTCCATGCACGTGCGCCGCACGCTCTTCCTGGAGCTGATCGAGCGGCGCGGGGCCCGGACGTTCGGCAGCGGCAACATCAAGGCGCTCTACGAGGCCAAGGAACGGGAACTGGCCGCGGCGGGGGCGACCCCCGCCGTCGCGGCCGTGACACCGCAGGAGGTGCGGGCGTGACCACGACCGAGTTCGAGCCGACACTCACCGCCGAGGAGGAGGCGCTGCTCCCGTCCGACGAGGACGTCGCCTTCTACGCCGAGCACGGCTGGTACCTGTCGAAAAAGCTGTTCACCGACGACGAGGTGGACGCCCTCACGGCGGCCGCCGACCGCTACTACGACGGCGAGCGGGACCGCCGCCTGCCGGTGCGCCCGCCGAAGCTCGCCTACTGGGAGCCGTCGAAGGGCGCGGTGCAGCGGCACAACGACTACGTCCACCACGAGCACGACGGGCTGGGGGCGATCCTGCGCAAGCCGCTCGTCGGCGCGGTCGCCGCCCGGCTCGCGCGGGCCACCGAGATCCGCGTCTTCCAGTCCACGCTGATCTACAAGCCGCCGATCTCCGGCGAGCCGTCCAACATCGTGCCCTGGCACTTCGACAAGCACTACTGGGCGTCGTCGTCGTCGGAGAACATGCTCACCGCGTTCATCCCGTTCCACGACTGCGGGGAGGAGATGGGCACCATCACCATGGTCGACGGCTCGCACCGCTGGCAGGAGGTCGGCGCGGACGACACGGTGGTGCGCCACTTCGCCGACCGCGACCGCGACCAGTTGGAGGAGATGCTCGCCGCGAACGCGGCCCACAACGGCGCCGGGATCCGCAAGGTGCCGATGGTGATCCCCAAGGGACACGTGAGCTTCCACCACTGCCGCACCTACCACGGCAGCGGCGCCAACGTCAGCGGCCGCCCGCGCCGGGCGATCTCGCTGCACCTGCAGGACGGCGACAACGCCTGGCGGGAGTATCCGCTCTCCGACGGCACGCTCGCCGCGTACAACCACGACGTGCTGGTCCGCCGCACCCCCGACGGGCGGCCGGACTACGCGGACCCCGAATACTGCCCGGTCATCTGGCGCGACCGCGCCAAGCAAGGAGGCTGACATGTCACGGTACGACTGGGGAAAGACGCACCCGGGCATCGAGCGGCTGGAGAAGGCGGTGACCGACCGCCGCGACGTGGTGGTCCGGCACCCGCTCTACGCCAACCTCGACACCCACGAGGCGCTGGTCACCTTCATGGAGCACCACGTCTTCGCCGTGTGGGACTTCATGTCCCTGCTGAAGTCGTTGCAGCGGCAGCTCACCTGCGTCACCGTGCCGTGGATCCCGACCGGGCCGACCGGCAGCCGCCGCCTGATCAACGACATCGTGATGGTGGAGGAGAGCGACGAGCTGGGCGACGGCTACATCAGCCACTTCGAGCTGTACGTGCAGGGCATGCGGGAGGCCGGCGCCGACACCACGGCCGTGGAGAGGCTGATCGACCTGCTGCGGGCGGGCCGGCCGGTGGCCGAGGCGCTGGTCGACGCCGGCGTGCCCGCGCCGTCCACGGCGTTCGCCGGCACCACCTGGCGGATCATCGAGGACACCCCCGTGCACTGCCAGGCGGCGGCGTTCGCCTTCGGCCGGGAGGACCTGATCCCCGACATGTTCGCCCAGGTCGTCGCCGTCAACGAGCGCAGCCGCAAGCTGCACAAGTTCGTCGACTACCTGGAGCGGCACATCGAGGTCGACGGCGAGCAGCACACCCCGATGGCGATGCAGATGCTCGCCGACCTGTGCGGCGACGACGACACCAAGTGGCAGGAGTGCGCCGACACCGTCAACACCGCGCTCGCCGCCCGGGCGAAGCTCTGGGACGACATCCTCGCCGCCGTCAAGGAGGGGCGCGAGCGGTGACCGACGCCGACCCGGTCCGGCTCTACCGGACGGTACGGCTGATCCGCCGGTTCGAGGAGCGGGCCGTCGAGCTGGTCCGCTCCGGGCACGTCGTCGGCGGCATCCACCCGTACCTCGGGCAGGAGGGGATCGCCGCCGGGGTGTGCGCCGCCCTGGGTGCCGACGACGTCGTCGCCGGCACCCACCGGGGGCACGGGCACGTGCTCGCCAAGGGCGCCGACCCGGCCCGGATGCTCGCCGAGCTGTGCGGCCGGGTCACCGGCCTCAACGCCGGCCGGGGCGGCTCGATGCACGCCGCCGACTTCGGCGTCGGCGTGCTCGGCGCCAACGCCATCGTCGGCGCGTCCGGGGCGATCATCACCGGCGCCGTGTGGGCGCGCCGACGGCGCGGCGACGACGTCGTCGGGGTGAGCTTCTTCGGCGACGGCGCGGTCAACGAGGGGATGCTGCTGGAGGCGTTCAACCTGGCCGCGCTGTGGCGGGTGCCGGTGCTGTTCGTCTGCGAGAACAACGGCTATGCCACCACCATGCCCGTCGCGGGCGCGGTCGCCGGCAGCATCCCCGGCCGCGCCGCCGCGTTCGGCATCCCGGCCGCCGTCGTGGACGGCCAGGACCCCGAGGCGGTACGCGACGCCGCGGCCGCCGCCGTCGACCGGATGCGCGCCGGCGGCGGCCCCGAGCTGATCGAGGCCCGCACCTACCGGTTCGACGCCCACCACACCTTCGAGCACGCGGTACGCCTCGACTACCGCCCGCCCGACGAGGTGGCCCGGGGCCGGGCCCGGGACCCGGTGGACATCCAGGGCGGGCGGCTGCCCGCCGACGCGCGGGCCGAGGTCGACGCCGAGGTCGAAGCGACGCTGGACGCGGCCGTCGAGTTCGCCCTCGCCAGCGGAGAGCCGGACCCGGCCGACGCCCTGGCGCACCTGTACGCCAGCGGGCTGACCGCCCGCACCGGAGGTGGGTAGATGCCCAGGCTGTCCTACCGCAAGGCGCTCACCCGGGCCCTCGCCGACGAGTTGGCCCGCGACGAGTCGGTGTTCCTGCTCGGCGAGGACATCCGGGTGGCCGCCTCGAACGTCACGGCCGGGCTGTTCAAGCGGTTCGGCCCCGAGCGGGTGCTCGACACCCCGCTGTCGGAGCAGGCGTTCACCAGCTTCGCCACGGGGGCGGCCCTGGCCGGGATGCGGCCGGTCGTCGAGTTCCAGATCCCGTCGCTGCTGTTCCTGGTCTTCGAGCAGATCGTCAACCACGCGCACAAGTTCCCGCTGATGACCGGCGGGCAGTGCGCCGCACCGGTCACCTACCTGGTGCCCGGCTCCGGCTCCCGGACGGGCTGGGCGGGCCAGCACTCCGACCACCCGTACAGCCTCTTCGCCCACGTCGGGGTGACCACCGTGGTGCCGGCCACCCCGGCCGACGCGTACGGGCTGCTGGTGTCGGCGGTGCGGTGCGACGACCCGGTGGTGGTTTTCGCCCCGGCCGGGGCGCTCGACGTCCGCGACGACGTGGACCTCGCCGCGCTGGCGCCGGTGCCGCTCGGCCGGGGCCGGGTGCGCCGCTTCGGCGACGACGTGACCGTGGTCGCGGTCGGGCACCTGGTGCACGACGCCCTCGCGGTCGCCGACGAGCTGGCCGACCAGGTGTCGGTGGAGGTGTTCGACCCCCGCACGCTGTACCCGTTCGACTGGGACTCACTCGCCGAGTCGGTGTCGCGCACCGGGCGGCTGGTCGTGGTGGACGACTCCAACCGCTCCTGCGGCATCGCCGGGGAGATCATCGCGACCATGGTCGAGCGGGTGCGCCTGGTCGCCCCGCCGCGCCGGGTCACCCGCCCCGACGGCGCGGTGCTGCCGTTCGCCCCGGCGCTCGACCGGGCCGTGCAGCCCAGCCGCGAGCAACTCCTGGCCGCCATCCAACACGTGATGAAGGACTGATGTATGACCGACGCTGACTACCGCTGGCCCTCCGCCGCGCGGGCGTGGCTCGACCTGCCCGCACCGATCCGCGCCGAGATGGTGGCCGCCGGGGCGGAGTCCTGGCGGGAGATCTTCGACGGCCGGGCCACGTACAACAAGCAGTGGCGGCTGGCCCGGCCGCCGGTGATGGACGAGACCTCGCTCGGCGTGCTCAACGCCGTCTCCGACCGCCTCGCCCAGCTCGTCTTCGAGGCGTGCCGGCGGCGGGCCGGCACGGCGGGGGAGCTGCGCCGGCTGCTGAACGTGCCCGACGGCGAGACCCGGCTGCTCGACGACGACGAGCCGCTGACCGAGGCACTGCTGGACGCGTTCCGGCCGGACGTGCTGCTCTCCGACGGGGTGCCCCGGTTCGTGGAGTACAACATCGACAGCAGCCTCGGCGGGGCGTTCGACGCGGACACCACGGTGCGCCGCTTCGTCGACGTCTACCGGCGGCGCGGCCTCACCGAGCGGATCCGCCTGGCGGCGGCACCCTCGGCGGTGGACCAGCGGTTCGCGGCGATCCGCGCCGGGCTCGGCCTGCCCGAGGGCGCCCGGGTCGCCATGCTGATCGACTTCGACGCCGAGTACCCCGGCCTGGACGACCCGCAGCGGTTCTTCCGGCTGCTGTCGCCGGTCGTCGAGCGGGCCGCCGCGTCCGGCATGGACCTGGTCATCGCGCCGGTCTCCCAGGTGACCCTCGACGACGGGAAACGGCTGGTCGCCGACGGCGCCCCGGTCGACGGGGTGTTCCGCCTCTTCGTGCCCAACCGGGTCACCCCGAGCGCCGGGGTGGACGCCCTGGAGGCGGGGCTGGCGGCCGGAACGGTGCCGATGTGGGTGTCGGCGGCGGCCTGGCTGATCGCCAACAAGCGGGCCTTCGCCTGGCTCTGGGAGGACGCCGACGCGCTGGCGCCGGCGGACCGGAACCTGGTCCAGCGGTACGTGCCGCGGACCTGGTCGCTGACCGCCGACCTGCTCGACCGGGCGGTGGCCGACCGGCCCGGCCTGGTGGCGAAGCCGGCCGACGGCTCCGCCGGGGTGGACGTGCTGATCGGCCGGGAGACCGACGCCGACACGTGGCGGGACGGGCTGAACCGGGCCGTCGAGCGGGGCGGCTTCATCCTCCAGGAGTACGTGAAGGCCGACGACGTCCCGCTGGACTTCGTGCACATCGAGACCGGCGAGACGGTCAGCGCCGAGGTGCCGTACAGCATCGCCCCGTACCTGTTCGGCCGCCGGGCCGCCGGCGCCTGCATCCGCACCGGCTTCCCCGGCTGCGACGGGGTGCTCAACCTGGCCCGCGGCGTTCTCCTCTCCGGCCTCCTGGTGGTCGACTGACCCACCGCACCGGCGCGGTGGGACGGTCGGGGTGCCCGCCGTCCCACCGCGCTCGGCCGCGCGTCAGGCACCGGGTGTCCGGCGCGGCTGTCCCACCGCGCTCGCCCGCGTCGGTCGGGCTGTCGACCGCCGACGCTGACGCGCCGTGGCCCAGGCCGTCGAGCAGCTACCTGACCGGCAGATTGCCCGCCCCTGCGCGGGCGCTCAGCGCGGCGTCTGTGCCACCAACGCATCGACCATGTCGCGTGCGTGTACGCATGCGTCCACGTCCTCCTCGAGGAGGCCGGTCGCGTTGATGGAGATGTGTCCGAACGACGTCTTCCACGCCACCGTGCAACCCGAGCCGCGAGCCTCGATCGCGTCGGACGCGCCAGCCACGGTGACCTTCCTGCCTCTGACGTGGTACGACGACCGCAGATCGTAGACGAGACGGACGGTGGAGCTGCGCGGCCAGCCATCCGGACGTGTCGTCCAGCTACAGCTGACCACGACGGAGTTCTCGTAGTCTCCGATCCGCTTCATCTGGAACCTGGAGATCGTGGCGGGATCCGGAGCCTGGCACGCATGGGGTAGCTCGCTCACCGCGGTGACGGCCGGCTGAGGCGTTGTCTGCGCTGTCGCCGAGCCGGTGATCAGGGCGACCTCCATGATCAGCACCCCGGTTGCCGCTATGGCGGTGAGGGAGTGGACGAGCAACTCGGTCGGTGTCTCGTCGTTCTTGAACACCCTTCCGAGTGCCAACCCGATCGTGGCGATGGCAGCCAACGGGCCAGCCACAACGACGATGATGAGAACGATCTCGTACAGGTTCTCGGCCTCGTGGTCGAGGCCCTTCGCCACGATTCGGGGTGTGGCGTAGATCGCCATGAGCCCGAGGACGATGGTAACCACGCCGCTGCGCATCGCGTCGTCGACGGGCACGGGTGGCCTCGCGGATCCGTCGTGGTTCCCGGATCGCCGGCGTCCCTGTAACACTTGGATCACTGCCGCCACGCTCTGCACCAGTGCCGCCACGATCACCAACCACTGCAGCCAGGACGCGTCCGGCGACACCCTCAACCTCCCGTCGGACGATGCCGAGCTCCAATTTGTACCGCCACAGGTCCACCCACCGGAAGCGCGCTGCCCAGCCGGGCGGGACCAGGGCAGGATCACCAGGGTGGGCGAGGCGCGGGTGGGGTTGACGGTGGACGAGTTGCGCCCGGTGGCGCGGGTGGCCTGCGGGCGCGGCCGGGAGTTGGTCTCGGTCGCGCGGCTGACCGGCGGCACGAAGAAGGGCGTCTACCGGTTGAGGCTGGACGACGGGTCCACGGTCGTCGCGTACGTGTGGCATGCGGGGGAGAACTACTGGCCGGCGCGGCCGGCGACCGAGCCCGACGACCTGTTCGGGCACGCCACCGGGGCCGGGCTGTTCGAGGCGGCGCACCGGCAGTTCACCGCCGCCGGGGTGCGGGTGCCCCGGCTGCTGCTGCTCGACCGCACCGGAAGTCTGCTGCCCGGCGACGTGGCGGTGGTGCAGGACGTTCGGGGCGGCACCCTGCAGGACCTACGCCGGCGCGATCCGCGACGCGCCGAGGCGGTGCTGGCCCGGCTCGGCGACGCCGTCCGGAGCATGCATGCCCGGCGGTGCGACCGGTACGGCAGGCCGGGCCTCGACGGGCCGGCACCGGACTGGCCGGTGGAGCGGGTCGTGCTCGATCGGGCGCTGCGTGACCTGGCCGAGGCCGCCGCCCGGGTCGGGCGGATCGCTGCCGTGCGGCAGCGCCTCGCCGACGCCCTCGCCGCGCGGTGTGCCGCCGTGCCGCCCCGTGCGCGGTACGGCCTGGTCCACGGTGAACTCGGCCCGGACCATGTGCTCGTCGACGACCGGGACCGTCCGGTGCTGGTCGACATCGAGGGCGCCACGTTCCTCGACGTGGAGTGGGAGCACGCCTTCCTCGAACTGCGCTTCGGCGACGCCTATCCCGCGTTGGCCGTGCCGGGACTCGACGGGCACCGGCTGCGTCTCTACCGGCTCGCGCTGCACCTGTCGCTGGTGGCGGGTCCGCTGCGCCTGCTCGACGGCGACTTCCCGGACCGGGCCGGCATGCTCGCCATCGTCGAGCACAACATCACCGAGACGCTGGCCCAGCTCAGCTGAGCTGTCCGGCGGGGCGTGGTCAGCGACGGAGGGTGGTGGAAGGCGACTCCCCGAATCGGGAGCGGTACTCGCCGGCGAAGCGGCTGAGGTGGGCGAATCCGTGGTCGAGGGCGACGGTCGTGACGGACGTTCCGGGCCCGGCCGCGCGCAGCGCGGCGTGGACCGCGTCGAGCCGGCGGGCGCGCAGGTACGCCATCGGGGTGGTCTGCAGCTCGCGGCGGAAGCAGTCCTGCAGCGTCCGTACGCTCACCCGCAGTGCCTCCGCGACGTCGCCGACCGTCAGTGCCTCGCCGTGGTGCTCCGTCATCAGTGCGCAGGCGCGTCGGACGAGGCGCCCGGGTGCCGGGTGCCTCGCCGGCTCGGCGAGCAGGTCGGTGTAGGTGTGGCGGTGGGTCAGCAACAGCTTGCCGATGAGCGCCTGCTCGAAGCGGTTGACGACCTGTGGGTGGTCGAGGAGGGAGGCGCCCTTCGGCTGGGACAGCTCCTCGGCGAGGAAGTCCACCCCGCGGGCCCAGGCCACCGCCGCGGGCGTGCTCATGGTCATGCCGACGTCGAAGTGGACCTGGCCGTCCACCGGTCGGCCCAGCAGTCGTGCGAGTTCCCGGTCGACCGTCTGCCGGTCGGCGTAGAAGATCCGGTGCGGAGACGCCTCCGACCAGTGCATGTCCGAGGCGTCGTAGGGAGAGAGGACGGAGGCGATGTCGGGCGTGGAGGTCACGGTACGTTCGGCGTGCCGGACCTCCGCCTTGCCGCCACGGGGAATCTGTACGAGGTAGAAGGTCTCCAGCGCGCCGGGCTGGATCCGCACCGCCCGCGCGTAGTCGAGGTCGACGACGCCCACGCCGCCCGACCGGCGGGCCGTCATCCGCAGGCGGACGGTGTGGACGCCCGGCTGGGGCGTGAGCCGGTGCGGACAGAAGACGCGACCGACCTCCGTGCGGGCGTGCTCGATGTCGTCCGTCCGGACCGTCGTGGCAGCCATCTGGCACCTCCTGATGGGGCCGGGCGGCTGTGCATCGCCGGTGACGCGCGCGGAACCATCGGTTCGCCCGGACCGGCGGCCCTGCGCCGAGACGCCCTGCTGTGTCGAGATTAGGACCGGGGGCAGGGTGATCAGCAGAGGCGTGCTCCAAACCCGACACCCGGGTCGCCGGGAAGGGCTTCGCCCCGGTTGCGCGAAGCGGACGCCGCGCGCGTCCAGCGGATAGCAGCCCTGCCGTCGTGCTCGTTAGCGTGCGATTGCCGCCGGCGCCCCGCTGTCGCGGCTTTCGTCAACGGGTCGCGGAGTCTGTGGAGGTTCGCCATGAGGATCGCCGTCGTCGGTGCTGGATTCGCCGGCCTGAGCGCAGCGAAGGTGCTGCGGCAGAGTGGCTTCGAGGTCTCCGTGTTCGAGAAGGCGCCCGACGTCGGAGGCGTCTGGAGCAGCACCCGGAGATACCCCGGTCTCCGTACCCAGAACAACAAGGGCACCTACCACCTCTCCGACCTGCCGATGCCCGCGCACTACCCGCAGTGGCCGTCGGGCGAGCAGGTCCAGCAGTACGTCGAGAGCTACGTGGACCGGTTCGGGCTCCGCCCCGCCCTGCGCCTCGCCACGGAGGTCGTCGCCGCGAAACTCGTGGACGACGAGACCGCGTGGCTGATCGCGTCACGACCGACGGGTGGGCGGGACCCCGCGACCTGGGAGCGGTACGACCACCTCGTCGTCGCCAACGGCATCTTCTCCGAGCCGTTCATCCCGCCCTTCGAGGGGCGTGCGGACTTCGTGGCCGCGGGTGGACGTGTTCTGGCCTGCGGGGAGTTCCACGATCTCGAGGCGGCGCGGGGAAAGCACGTCCTCGTCGTCGGGTACGGCAAGTCGTCCTGCGACGTGGCGGTCCCGCTGAGCGACGTCGCCGCGCGGACCCACGTCGTCGCCCGCCAACTGCTGTGGAAGATGCCCAGGAAGCTCGGCGGAGCGGTCAACTACAAGTACCTTCTGCTCACCCGGATGGGTGAGGCGCTGTTCCGGTACATCCGCGTGAAGGGCTTCGAGCGGTTCCTGCACGGCCCGGGCAACGGTCTGCGGCGCGGCATGCTCGACAGCGTGGGGTCGGTCGCGACCCGGCAGCTCAAGCTGCGCGAGCTGGGTCTCGTGCCGAACGGGACCTTCGAGGACATCGCGCGGAGCACCGTCAGCCTCGCGACGGACGGCTTCTTCGAGCGGGTCGCCGACGGTCGGATCAGCGTCCACCGCGATCGTCAGATCAGCGAACTCCTGGTCGACGAGGGGCGGCCGGCGGCCCGGCTCGCGGACGGCACGGTGCTTCCCGTCGACCTGGTCATCTGCGGCACCGGGTTCCGGCAGCGCGTGCCCTTCTTCGACGCCGCCCTGCACGCCCGGCTCGAAGACGACGAGGGCAACTTCATGCTCCACCGCCAGATCCTGCCGGTCGACGTCCCGCACCTGACCTTCGCCGGCTACAACTCCTCGTTCTTCAGCCCGCTGAGTGCCGAGATGGCAGCGGTCTGGACGGCCGCGCACCTGCGGGGCGGGATCCCGCTGCCGTCCAGGGAGCGGATGCGGGAGCAGGTGCGTACGCGGCTGGCCTGGATGGCGGCGCGGACCAACGGGCAGCACGCCCGCGGCACGAGCATCATCCCGTTCTCGATGCACAACATCGACGAGGTGCTCGACGATCTCGGGCTCAACCTCGGCCCGCTGGCCCGCGCCCGCCAGTGGCTGCTGCCCGTCGACCCGCGCGCCTACCGGAGGGTCACGCCCCGCATGATCCGGCGTACCGCCGCGACGGCGACCCGGGAGTCGGTGAGCCAGCCCGCCTGACAGGGGCGAGGGACAGCAGCCGCGGGGGCCCTTACCGAGCTGCCCCGTCCGCGCTTCTGGCGGTCGTGAGGTGGGCGCCGAGGCGGCGGACGGTCTCGGCGGCGGCGATGGCGTCGCTGCGGGCGCTGCCGTGCCGGCCGTCGCTGCTGTAGATCGACGGGTCGGCGGTGAGCGGGTGGTCGGTGAGCCGCACGTGCAGGGTGCCGAGCCGCTCCGCGAGCGCGCCGGTGTGCGCGGAGAGCCGCCGCATCCGCTCGGCCAGGCCGGCTCGGTGCCGCTCGGGCACCGCCGGGCTGTGCGAGACGTCGAACATGCCGACGGTGATCACGTCGGCCCCCGCCGCCCGCAACGCCTCGATCATCGCCGTCAGCTCCGCGTCGACGGCGTCCGCGTCGTACGCCGGGTGGAAGGCGTCGTTGCCGCCGCACACGACCAGCGCCAGGTCGGGGCGGAACGCCAGCGCCGGGGCGAGCTGGGTGGCGCGCACCTCGTGCGCCCGCAGCCCGCGCAGCCCCACGTTCAGGTACGCCAGCTCCGGCCGGACGGCCCGCAGCTCGGCGGCGACGCGGTCCGCCCACTGCACCTCGGGATAGCCGTCGACGGGCTCGCAGAGCCCTTCGGCCACGCTGTCGCCGAGCACCGCGAAGCGCCGCCACGGGTGGTCGCGCAGCAGGGCGACGCTCTCCCCGTCGCGGAGGCACCACGGATCCGTCGATTCGGTCAGCGTCGATGACATGAGCGCACGCTAGTCGACCGGGTCGCCGCCGGCCAGCGGCCGACACGGCACGAGGCACCCGGTCGACGCCCCGGCGCACCGCGGGCGGACAGCCGGCGAACAACCCCGCGCCACCCCCTTTACGTTGCCGTTGATCGATGTGAATATGTGCACATCGATCGGCAGCGAGCCGGTCCAGCCCTCCCCGGAGGTACGCGTGAGACTCACTCGACGTGGCGTGATGTCCGCCGTCGCCGTCGCCTGCCTCGGCGCCACCATGGCCGTGTCGCCGGCCCACGCCGCGCCCGCCGTCCTGACCGCCGACGGAGCGTCCGGCCTCGCCGCCGGCCTCGGTCCCGACCGCACCGCCGGCTCCTACGTGGACGCCGCCTCGGGGCGTACGGTCGTCGCCGTCACCGACGAGGCCGCCGCCGCCACGGTCCGCGCCGCCGGCGGCGTCGCCCGCCTGGTCACCCACAGCACCCGCGCCCTGGAAGCCGCGCAGACCCGGGTGGACCTGGGCGTCACCGGCACCGCCCTCTGGGTCGACCCGGTCAGCAACCAGGTGGTCGTCGGCGTGGACAGCACGGTCGGCGCCGCCCAGCTGGCCCGCATCCACGCCGCGGTGGCCGCCACTGGCGGCACGGCCCGCGTCACCCCGCTCGCCGGCACGCTCAGCATGCGGACCTCCGGCGGCGACGCCATCTACGGCGGTGGCTACCGCTGCTCGCTCGGCTTCAACGTGCGCAGCGGCAGCACCTACTACTTCCTCACCGCCGGGCACTGCACCGACGTGGTCTCCGCCTGGTACGCCAACTCGGCCCAGAGCACCAAGCTCGGCGACCGCACCGGCACCAGCTTCCCGGGCAACGACTACGGCATCGTCCGCTACACCAACACCTCGATCGCGATCGACGGCTCGGTGGGCTCGCAGGACATCACCGCCGCCGGGAACGCGTCCGTCGGCCAGCAGGTGACCCGGCGGGGCAGCACCACCGGCACCCACAGCGGCACGGTCACCGGCCTCAACGCCACCGTCCGGTACGCCGAGGGCACCGTGCGGGGCATGATCGCCACCAACGTCTGCGCCGAGCCCGGCGACAGCGGCGGCCCGCTCTACTCCGGCAGCATCGCGCTCGGCCTGACCTCGGGCGGCAGCGGCAACTGCCGCACCGGCGGCACCACCTTCTTCCAGCCCGTCACCGAGGCGCTCAGCAAGTACGGCGTCTCCGTGTTCTGACCCGACCGACCGTGGGGGGGGGGGGGGGGGGGGGGGGGGGGGGGGGGGGGGGGGGGGGGGGGGGGGGGGGGGGGGGGGGGGGGGGGGGGGGGGGGGGGGGGGGGG